>VBLP01000539.1:9965-11803 GCA_005887925.1 Deltaproteobacteria bacterium
AGGCGTCCGCTCCCGGTGTCGTGTCGTCGGTCACCGGCGAGATCCTCGGCGATCTCGCCACCAAGCGCCGGCGCCCCGACCCCACCGCGATCGTGATCTTCGGCGCGACCGGCGACCTCGCCGGCCGCAAGCTCGCTCCCGCGCTCTACAACATGATGCTCGACCACGCGATGGCCGAGCCGACCCTCATCATCGGGGTCAGCCGCGGCGAGCTCACCGCCGCGCAGTTCGCCGAGCACCTCCGGCCCCGGGCCGCCGAGTTCTCGCGCCAGAAGGTCGAGCCCGCGAGCTGGGACAAGTTCGCCAGCACGCTCGACTTCGTCGGCGGCGAGTTCGACAGCGACGCGACCTACGCCGCGCTCAAGGCCAGGCTCGATGCCGCGGCGGCCAAGGGCACGCGCGGCAACCGCGTGTTCTACCTGTCGACCCCGCCGTCCGTGTTCCCGCTGATCCTCCAGAAGCTCCAGCAGCACGGCCTGGTCGAGCGCGCCGCCCAGGTTCCCGGCAGGCCGTCGTGCCGCGTTATCGTCGAGAAGCCGTTCGGCCGCGACCTCGCCTCCGCGCGCCAGCTCAACGAGATGATCGGCAGCTATCTCCACGAGTCGCAGATCTACCGCATCGACCACTATCTCGGAAAAGAAACAGTCCAGAACATCTTGGTCCTGCGGTTCGGCAACTCGATCTTCGAGCCGATCTGGAACCGCAACCACGTCGACTACGTCGAGATCACCGCGGCCGAGACCATCGGCATCGAGGGCCGCGGCGCGTTCTACGAGGCCACCGGCGTGGTCCGCGACATCATCTAGAACCACCTGCTCCAGGTCATGTCGCTCGTCACCATGGAGGTCCCCGCCTCGTTCTCCGCCGACGATATCCGCGACGAGAAGTCCCAGGTCCTGCGCTCGGTCCGCAACCTCGACCTCAACGACGTCGCCAACCACTGCGTGCGCGGCCAGTACCGCGGCCGATGCGCTTCATGATCGACAGCTGGCGCTGGCAAGGCGTGCCGTTCTACCTGCGCGCGGGCAAGAAGCTCGCCGAGCGGCTGACCGAGGTCGACATCCACTTCCGCGCCGTCCCGCTGGTCCTGTTCAAGGAAGAAGCCGCCGGCTCCGTCCTCCAGCCCGCCGTGCTCTCGCTTCGCATCCAGCCGCACGAGGGCATCTCGCTGCGCTTCGTCGCCAAGGTCCCCGGCGAGAACATCAACGTCGGCAATGTCCACATGACCATGACCTACGCCGACGCCTTCAAGCGCCCGATCTCCGAGGCGTACGAGCGCCTCTTGCTCGACTGCATGCGCGGCGACGCCACCTTGTTCAACCGCCGCGACTCCGTCGACCGCGCCTGGGAGCTGATCCAGCCGGTCCTCCAGATCTGGGAAGCCACCCCCGGCGTCCACATCTACGAGCCCGGCTCCGCCGGCCCGGCCGGCGCCGACGACATGATCGCCCACGACGGCCACGCCTGGCGCGAGCTCTGCCCCACGGGCTCCCCATAGCGCCTCTTCAAGAGCCGCCGCCGCTATCGTTCGCGCCCGCCGGAGATGCGCGCTGACGAGCGCCGTGGGCGTGATCGCGAAGCGGCTCGGCGATTCGTGCGCGGCGCTGATTCCGCGGTGGCGTCGGCAGGCTCGAAGCGCGGTGCCTCGCCGTCGAGGACGAGACTGCCGGTCTGCTCGCCGAACCGCGCCTTGCGCGTGCGGCCACGAACGACGAGGTCGCGCAGCTGGGCGAGCGTGAGGCGACGCCCGGAGGTCTCGAACCAGATGACGAATCGGCAGCCCTCGCGCCAGCGCGAGCATCCCCAGCCGCGCGCTCCGGTGATCAGCGTGCCGGCGC
>VBLP01000539.1:11829-12663 GCA_005887925.1 Deltaproteobacteria bacterium
TGCGCCGCGCTGCTGCCGGAACGTGGCGCCTTGCTCGCCGCGTTGGTGGCTGCTTCCGGCTGGGCAGCCGCTGGCTGGGCGCTTATCGCCGGCCGCGCAGCGGAGGCCTGGCTGCCGGAACGGACCGAGACACGGTAGGGAGCTGGGCTCGCGGCGGGTCGGCGAGGGACGGCGCCGGCGGAAGCGCTGCCCGAGGGAAGTTGGGCGGACGCACGGCCGGCCATGGCGGAGCCGCGGCGCCGCGAGGACGGCCAGCGGCGGCCGCGCGGGCGAGCTTGGGCGGGGGCGCCGTCGGGCGGCGGTGGTGGTGGGTTCGAGGTGCGAATGGACTCGACAAGGTCGGCGACGTAGCGCTCGATATCGGCCATGAAGGCGGCGCGGGTTTCCTGGCCGCGGGCGATGCGGGCGAGGCGCGCTTCCCAGGCGCCGGTGAGCTCGGGTGAGGCGAGACTGGCGACGGGCAGCGCGCCGATGAGGCCGATGCCGATTGCAGTCGGCGCGAGGTGCTGCTTGTCGCGCACGATGTACGCGCGGCGCAGGAGGGTCTCGATGATGGCGGCGCGGGTGGCGGGGGTACCGAGGCCACAGTCTTTCATGGCCTCGCGGAGGGCTTCGTCGTCGATGATCTTGCCGGCAGATTCCATGGCCGAGAGGAGCGTGGCCTCGGTGTAGCGCGGCGGGGGCCGGGTCTGCTTGGCGATTGTCGAGAAGGTGCCGTCGAGCGGTTGGCCCTCGACGAGAACGGGCAGGATGCCCTGGTCACCGTCCGAGAGCTCGGCGTCGGGGTCTAAGCCACCACCTCGGGCTGAGCCGATGCCCCCGCGGGGACCGTGG
>VBLP01000538.1:0-1682 GCA_005887925.1 Deltaproteobacteria bacterium
CAGACCCGCGCGGTGTGGTCGTCGCTGGCGGTGACGACGCGGGCACCGTCGGCGCTGAACGCCGCCGCGGTGACGGTGTTGCCATGTTCGAGGGGCGCGGCCACGGGCTTGCCGGTGCGAGCGTCCCAGACCCGTGCGGTACTGTCGTCGCTGGCGGTGACGACGCGGGCGCCGTCGGGGCTGAACGCCGCCGCGTTGACGGTGAAGCGATGTTCGAGGGCCGCGGTCACGGGCTTGCCGGTGCGTGCGTCCCAGATCCGCGCGGTGTGGTCGACGCTGGCGGTGACCACGCGGGCGCCGTCGGGGCTGAACGCGGCCGCGATGACCCAGTCGCGATGTTCGAGCGGCCCGGTCACGGGCTTGCCCGTGCGTGCGTCCCAGACCCGCGCGGTGTGGTCCCAGCTGGCGGTGACCACGCGGTCGCCATCGGGGCTGAACGCCGCCGCGGTGATCCTGTCGCGATGTTCGAGCGGCTCGGTCACGGGCTTGCCGGTGCGTGCGTCCCAGACCCGGGCTGTGTGGTCCCAGCTGGCGGTGACCATGCGGGTGCCGTCGGGGCTGAACGCCGCCGCGATGACCGGCTGGCGATGCTCGACGGTCAGCTGCGGTGCAGCAGCCGATGCCCGAGCGTACAACATCCGAAGCACGGGGCTCTCGAACCCTTCTTGCCGCGCGGCGAGAAAGTAGGGCAGCGCCCTCATGGGGTGGCCATCGAAGAGCAACGACCTGCCCTGTTCGAGGTCGCTCGCCGCAAGACGCTCTTGGGCGGTCTTGGCGTTGTGCTGGGCCTCGGTCTTCTGTCGCTGGGCTTCGGCCTTCTCTCGCCGCGCTTCCACGCTCTGCTGCCAGGCGAGCAGTCCAAGGATCGACACCATCCCGACGAACGCGATCGACGCGCCAATTCCCAGCGCGCGCACCCGGCGGCGCCAGCGGTCGTGCGCTTCCCACGCGTGGACCGATGCGTCGATGAATTCGTGGTTCCGCGCCGACAGCTCCTCGGGCTGACGCGTGCGCAGCTCCTGGACGAGCGCGAGCTCGGGCGGCCTCATCAGCGCGCCTCGGTCCACCCGCCATGCCTCCGCGGCATACTGGAGACGGCGTCGTAAGCGCAGCTCCCCGCGAATCGCCTCGGCCTCCGCCTTGTTCGGACGCTGACCGAGCCAGTCGCGTAGCCGGTCCCACGATCCGATCAACGCCTCGTGCGCGAGCTCATACGTGGGCTCTCCGTCGAGATCGGAGGCGGTGACCAACCGCGCCTCGGGCGCGACGAACGGCGCCAGCACTGCGCGGATCTGCTCGCCGGTCTCGCCGCGCGCCACGATCTCCGAGAGCCGGGCCACGCGGCGCGTGTCGGCGGTGCCTTCTCCGAGCTGCACCATCGCGATGAACGCGCGCCGCAGGATGCGCTCGTGGGCCGCGCGCCCCTGCCCGGCTCCGCCCCCGTCCACCAGGGCATCGGCGACCTGCACCACGAAGGACTCGACCAGCTGCGACGCCCCGAGCTGGTCCAGCCGATCGGCGAGATGCTCGGGCCACAGCCGCATCAGCGCGAACTGGAGCAGCGGGAGCGCACCCACGCGACCCTCGCACTGCAGCACGAGATTCTCGACGAGACCGCGCGGCCACGGCTTGCCCAGCACGTTCGCCGGCCCCTCGATGGCCTCGATGAGCTGGGCCTTCGA
>VBLP01000538.1:1812-4301 GCA_005887925.1 Deltaproteobacteria bacterium
ACCATGCGGGGCTCGGCTCCGCCGAGCGCCTGCGCGGCACGGTGGAGCGTGTCCACCGCGTCCGGCGGAGCGCGCCTGGTGTTCGCCGAGGCGCCGTGGCCAGCCCCGGGCGTGGGCGTGAGCCTGGCCAGGACATCGGCCAACCGCTGCAGCGGGTTCGCGCCCGGCCGCAGTACCAGCACGTGGGCGTTGCGCGTCCCCTCCATGGGCTGGCGGACGAGCTCCGGGAGCAGCCCGGCGCGCACCAGCGAGGACTTCCCCGAGCCCGAGGCCCCCAGGATGGGAAGCAGGCGCGGCGCCTGGCCTCGCTGGAGCGCATGCAACCGGATCCACAGCCGCCGCACCAGGTCGTCGCGGCCGAAGAACAGCTCGCTGTCGGTCTCGCGGAATGCATCGAGCCCGCGGTAGGGGTTCTCACGGGTGGAGGCTTCCGCGGCGCGCAGCCGGGTGTCCGCGACGACGACCGTCACGGCGACGGTGTTGCTGTCGCCGGTGACGAACACGTTGCCGAGCGCGTCTCGCCCGACCACGATGCTCGAGCTGCGGCTGACCACCTCTGCCGCCGGCAGCTCGACCACGGCAGTCCGCGTCGCGTTCGGCGCCTCGGACCGCGCGGCGCTCGCGCGGTGCTCTGGTGCGCTCACACCAGGTGCGTCAGCAGCGCCGTCCACTTGTCCCCCAGCCATGCCACGACGTTCTGCAGGTGGGGGCCCAGCTTCGCCGCGGTCGCCGCGAACGCAGAGGCGGACTTCGCGTAGGTCAGCGCGCGGTCCAACGCCTTGCCCAGCTCGTCCTTGCTTCCGGCGGTCTTCTTGCCTGCTTCCTCGCCAGCGTCATCGAGCGCACGGTCGATCTTCTTGGCGTGCTCGGACTCCAAGCTCGTCAGTAGCGCCCGGATGGCCGCAAGCTCCTTGATCACGTCCACGGTCGCGGGATCGGCAACCCGTGCCTCCCGCTTCGTAGCGGTCACGTGCGCTTCGACGACGTTATGATCCCCCGTCGTGATGACGTTCCCCACTGCATCACGCCCGATCGATACATTCCGGTCACCAGCCATACATCCTCCTTGCCGGCACCCTTCCCGCCAGCGCTTGCATCGTAGCGGATCTCCTCTTCGGGGTGACGTTTGGTTCACCTCACGTGCGCGAGGAATCGATCGCAACCGATGCTGCGGTCCGCCGTCGGCGGCGGTGACCGAACGCGGTTCCGCGCGCGAGCTCGGCGGCGTTGCCAGCGGGATGGACACGCGCGAACTCGGCGCGGTTCGCGGCAGCGCTGGGGTAGCCGACCAGCAAGATCACGAGCAACGACGGTGACGCCATCGCGGTCCAGCCAGCGACCGCACCGCGGACGCTATCGGCCTGTAGCCGGATCACGGACACGATACGTGCGTCCGCGGTGCCTGCCGTGGCTCGCCATCGCGCGTGCCGAAAGCAGCCACGATCGGCCATATCTCGGTAACCGAGAGATCGGCGTCGTTCCGATCAGGCCAGAGCGCCCGGGTTCATGATGCGGTCGGGGTCGAGCGCGTCGCGCAGCGCGCGCAGGTAGCTGTCGAGCTTGTGCGCGCGCCCGCCGAGCAGCCAGCCCCCGGCGGCCTCGGCGGCGCGCTCGGCGGCGGCGATGGCGGCCGGGTCGGCGGGCGCGCCGTCGCGGGCCAGCGTGAAGAACACGACGGCGCCATCGGCGTCGAACCGCGAGATGTGCGCGCGGGACGACCAGCCCAGCGCGGCGAGGGCGGCGCCGATGGCGCGGTAGACCGGGCGCAGCTTCGACGGCGTCGCCATCACCTGCAGCGTGGGCTGCGGCCCCGGGGTCGGCTCGCCGGCGTGGGCGCGGCGCCACCATAGATCGGCGAGCGCCTCATCGGTCGCGGTCCCGCCCTCGGCGATGACGGCGCTGGTCATGAGATCGCGGTCGCACGCGGCGAGGTCGGTCGGCCCCGCGGTGCCGGCGCACAGCAGGGCATGGCCGGCGGGCAAGGCGAGCCCGTCGAAGTGCACGGCGGCCTCGGCCGCGTCGTAGATCCGGAGTCCGGACGGCGAGACCTCCTCGCGCAGCGCGAGGTAGATCGCATTGATCGCGGCGTCGACCGACGGCAGGTCGTAGGCGGCGACCAGGCGCGCCTCGGGGCGGACGTGGATGCGGAGCACCGCCGAGGTGATGAAGCCGATGGTGCCCTCGCTGCCGCACAGCGCGCGCGCGAGGTCGGGCCCGGTCGAGCGCCGCGGCGCGACCCGGGTGTGCACGCTGCGGCCGTCGGCGAGCACGGCCGAGACGCCGACGACGGCATCCTCGAAGAAGCCGTGCCGCGCGCTCGACTTGCCCGGCGTGCGCACGGCGATGATGCCGCCGAGCGACGAGGTCAGCACGACCGGCGGATAGTCGCCGATCGACAGGTTGCGCGGCGCGAGCACGCGCTCGAGGTCGAGGCCGGTGAGCCCGGCCTGGGCGTGGACGAGCAGCGACGCCTCGTCGAGCTGCAGCAC
>VBLP01000540.1 GCA_005887925.1 Deltaproteobacteria bacterium
AGGTCGATCATGCCGCGCGCCTCGGGGCCGACGGCGATCTTCTGCATGTAGGTGTCGGGCGCGTTGAGGAACTGGCCGTCGTCGGCGATCGCGATCACGCTGATCGCGTCGGGCGCGCCGGTGGCGCACAGGTTGGTGCCCTCGAGGGGATCGACGGCGATGTCGACCTTGGGCGACGAAGCGCCGTCGCCGTGCCAGCCGGCGCCGACGCGCTCGCCGATGAACAGCATCGGTGCCTCGTCGCGCTCGCCCTCGCCGATCACGACGGTGCCGCGGATGTCGATCGCATCGAACGCGACGCGCATGGCCTCGACCGCGACGTGGTCGGCGAGCTTGCGGTCGCCGCGGCCCATGAGGCGGGCCGACGCGAGCGCCGCCGCTTCGGTGATGCGAACCACTTCGAGGGCGAGGTTGCGGTCTTGCATCCCAGAGGTGTACCGCTGCGGCCCGAGGGGGATCAATGCATCACGGAGGCTCGCGTCGGCCTCACGGACGGCGTGTTTGCGGCGGGAACCGGTGGATCGTGCGATCGCGCGCGGAAGATCGGCGAGCCGGTATCACGGGCGGTGGACGGGCGGAATCGCGTCGCGCAGCTGAGGCGGCAGCGCACGGGGCCGGCCGTCGGGGCCGACCACGGCGTGCCGGGTGGTGCCGTCGGCGATCAGCTCGTCGCCGCGGACGACGCGGTAGGAGAAGCGCAGCGAGGCGCCGCGCAGCTCGCTGACCCAGACGTCGATGCCGAGCAGGTCCTCGTAGTACGCGGAGCGGCGGTAGTGGCAGTGCGCCTCGACGACGGGCAGCGCGACGCCCCAGGCCACGAGGTCCTGGTAGCTGCGGCCCAGGCCGCGCCAGTAGGCGGCCCTGGCGCCCTCGAAGTAGCGCAGGTAGTTGGCGTAGTAGACCACGCCCATCTGGTCGGTGTCGCCGAAGATCACGCGGACGTCGTGGCGCAGCGTGCCGTCGACGAGGCCGGGCGCGGCGGTCACGCGGGGCTGACCTCGCCGGAGATCCGGATCAGCCGCGCGGGCTGGCGCACGACGTCGAGGGTGTCGATCTCGGAGAGCGCGGCGCGGACATCGGACTCGAGGGCCTCGTGGGTGACGACGACGACCCACACCGGCTCGTCGCCGGTGGCGCGGCCGTCTTGCACGACCTGTGCGATCGAGATGTGGTGCGCGCCGAGGATGGTCATCAGCCGGCCGAGCACGCCGGGCTGGTCGTGGACGCCGAACCGCAGGTAGTAGCGGGTGCGGAGCTCGCCGAGCGCCATCGCGGCGCGGGGCTGCACGGGGCGCGGTCGCGTCGGACGCGGCGCCCCGGCGACGCGCGCGAAGATGTTGCGGCCGATCTCGATCATGTCGGAGACGACGGACATCGCGGTCGGCAGCATGCCGGCGCCGGCGCCGTAGTACAGCGACGGCCCGAGCGCGTAGCTCTGGACATAGAGCGCGTTCTTGGCGCCGCCGACGTCGGCGAGCAGCCAGCTCGCGGGGATCAGCGCGGGGTGGACCCGCGCCTCGATCGGGCCGGTCGCCGGGTCGCCGTGCGCGCGCGCGATCACGAGCGGCTTGATGACGTAGTCCCACTTGTCGGCGTAGTCGAGGTCGATCGGCTCGACGATGTCGATGCCCTCGGTCGGGATCGCGGCGACGTCGATCGTGGTCGAGAAGCACAGGTTGACCAGGATCGCGAGCTTGTGCGCGGCGTCGCCGCCGCTGATGTCGAGCGTCGGGTCGGCCTCGGCGTAGCCCAGGGCCTGGGCGTCGCGCAGGATGTCGGCGAACGGCCGGCGGGTCCGCGCCATCTCCGTCAGGATGTAGTTCGAGGTGCCGTTGACGATGCCGTGCAGCGACTCGACGCGGTCGGAGGCCAGGCCCTCGCGCAACACGCGGATCACCGGCACGCCGCCGCACACCGCGGCCTCGTAGTAGACGTCGACGCCGGCGCGCTCGGCCGCGCCGAACACCTCGGCGCCGTGCTCGGCGAGCAGCGCCTTGTTCGCGGTGACCACGTGCTTGCCGGCGGCGATCGCGGCGAGCATGGCGTGGCGCGCGAGCGTGGTGCCGCCGATCAGCTCGCACACGATGTCGATGTCGTCGCGCCGGACCGCGGCGTCGACATCGCTGGTCAGCAGGCGCCGGTCGACGTCGACCACGCGCTTGGCCTTGTCGACCTCGCGCACGGCGATCGCGCGGACCTCGAAGCGAGCGCCGAGCCGAGCCGCGATCGCCGCGGCGTTGTCCTCGAGCAGCTTGACGACGCCGCCGCCGACGTTGCCGAGCCCGAGCAGCGCGACACCGATCGTCCTCGTCATCCTGCCAGCATCGGGTCACGGCGGGCGCGAGTCAATCGCCGGCGGTGTGCCCGGGCGCTCGCGCGCGCGACCTTGCGATCGGCGCGGGTGTGCTGTCCACGGGTACCCCTTGGGCGCTAGTATCCGCCGGCATGACGGAGATCGTCTGGCTCCACGCACGCGAAGTCCTGGATTCCCGCGGCAATCCCACCGTCGAGGCCGAGGTCGGGCTCGACGGTGGCGCGCTCGGCCGCGCGATCGTCCCGTCGGGCGCATCGACCGGCGAGCACGAGGCGCTCGAGCTGCGCGACGGCGATCCGCATCGCTTCCTCGGCAGGGGCGTCCAGAAGGCGGTCGATCACGTGCGCGACGTCATCGCGCCGACCCTGATCGGCATCGACGCCACCGACCAGGCCGCGGTCGATTCCGCGCTGCTCGCGCTCGACGGCACGCCGCTCAAGACCCACCTGGGCGCCAACGCGATCCTCGCGGTGTCGATGGCGACCGCGCGCGCCGCGGCGCTCGCCCACGACCTGCCGCTGTATCGCTACCTCGGTGGGGTCGGCGCGGTCACCCTGCCGGTGCCGCTGATGAACATCATCAACGGCGGTGCGCACGCCGACAACAACCTCGACATCCAGGAGTTCATGATCGCGCCGGCGGGGTTCGACCGCTTCGAGGACGCGCTGCGCGCCGGGGTCGAGACCTTCCACCACCTGAAGAAGCTGCTCGCCGCGCGCGGCAAGGCGACCAACGTCGGCGACGAGGGCGGCTTCGCGCCGAGCCTGGACAGCGCCGACGAGGCGATCAGCATCGTGCTCGAGGCGATCGGCAAGGCGGGCTACCGCGCCGGCGAGCAGATCTTCCTCGCGCTCGACGTCGCGGCGTCGGAGTTCTTCGACAAGAAGAAGCAGACGTACGAGTACGAGGGCAAGCAGCGCAGCGCCGCCGAGCTGATCGAACTCTACGCCGGCTGGGCCGCCAAGTACCCGCTGGTCTCGATCGAGGACGGCCTGGCCGAGGACGACTGGGCGGGCTGGAAGCTGCTCACCGACAAGCTCGGCGGCAAGATCCAGATCGTCGGCGACGACCTGTTCGTCACCCAGACCGCGCGGCTCGACCGCGGCATCAAGGGCGGCATCGCCAACTCGATCCTGGTCAAGGTCAACCAGGTCGGCAGCCTGAGCGAGACACTCGACGCGGTGCGCATGGCCCAGCACGCGCGCTACACGGCGATCATCTCGCACCGCTCGGGTGAGACCGAGGACGCGTTCATCTCCGACCTCGCCGTGGCGACCAGCGCCGGCCAGATCAAGACCGGCTCGGCGTCGCGCTCGGACCGGATCGCCAAGTACAACCAGCTGCTCCGCATCGCCGACCAGCTCGGCGACGAGGCCCGGTTCGCCGGCGCGAAGGTGTTCCGGCGATGATGGCGCGCGCATGGCTGGCCGTGGTCGTCGCGGCGATCGGCTGCAGCGCCGCGCCGAGCGCGCCGGGCGCGCCCCCACCCGCGCCGGTGACCCAGCCGGCCGACAACTGCACGGGCGCGGACGACTGCGACCTGGTCGACGCATGCTGCGGCTGCAACACCGGCGGCAAGAAGATCGCGATCCGCAAGGACGCGGTGGCGGCGTTCGAGGCGTCGCGCGAGCGGCGCTGCGCCGGCACCATGTGCCCGCAGTTCATCAGCCACGACTTGAGCTGCGCCGCCGAGGCGGTCTGCGGCAGCCGCGGCCGCTGCCGGGTCGCGCCGCACATGCAGCACCAGTGACCGCGGCGACCGGGCGGCTCAGCTCGCCTTGCGGGGCTTGCGCCGCGTCCGGAGCGAGAAGTGCGAGTACAGCCCGTCGAGCATGGGCGAGGCGGCCGCGATCCGCTGCTCGTCGTCGCGCACGACGGTGCGGCTCCCGTCGATCGCGCTGCGCACCCCGGCGGTCTCGTCGCGGCCGAACTTGTCGTCGCGCAGGTCGAGGTCGTGGATGATCTCGCCGATCGCGGCGAGCGCCGGGTCGCGCAGGCCCATGCGCTGCCAGATCTTGACGCGGACCGACGCGGGCTTGGCCGGGATCGTGGGCATGAACAGCACCCATCGCGCTCCGTCGCGGGGCGCGTGCTCGGGCGTTGCGCTTCGCTTGCGCGCCATCGCGGCCATCATACGCACATCGTCCGGCGCCTGGCGCCGGCGGCGAGGCGAACCGCCTGGCTCACACGGCGATCGCCACGACCTGTGCCCGCGCCGCGGCCCGGCGGCCGGCGATCAGGTGCCACGCGGTGAGCGCGGCGAGCCCGGCGAGGAACGCGGTGATCCAGTACGTGCCGGCCTGCGGCCAGCTCTCGACCGCGAAGTTGGCGACCTGCTTCTTGCCGATCACCGCGGGGGTGAACGGCGTGAGCTTGATCGGCGCGTCGGGCGACAGCGAGTGGCCGAAGTACCACAGCTTGTAGATGAAGCGCGCGAGCGCGAAGCTGGCGACGTAGCCCGACACGACGATCAGGTCGATCAGCGTGCGGACATTCCCGATCGCGGCGCAGCGCAGGGTGAGCAGCGCGAGCAGGCCGAGCGCGAACGGGATCCAGTCGAGATCGGTGAGCGCCGCCCGGTCGATCGGCTTCATGCCGATGTAGTGATTGAGCTCGTTGATCTCGGTGACGTCGTGGCCGTCGTGGCCGCCGTCGACCTTGTGGGTGTAGACCTCCATGTACAGGCCGCTGGGGTACTGCGGCGCGACCATCGAGATCCGCCACAGCGGCGCGGTGAACGCGAGCGCGAGCGGGATCACGAGCACCGCCAGCGCGAGCCGCGCGCCGAGGAACAGCGGCCGATCGAGGAAGGCGTAGAACGAGTCGAGCGATTGCCGGAGCGTCATGGGTGCCTCAGGTGATGTCGGCGCGTCGGAAGTGCACGAGCGCGGCCAGCCAGGCCAGCGTCCCCCAGGCCAGCGGGATGGCGAGACCGAGCGCGTGGAGCGCGGTGTCGCCGAGCCGGCCGACCAGGTAGAACCCGACCGGGCCGAGCGTGGACAGATCGTGATCGATCCCCGACAGCAGGGCGAGCCGCGCGTCCTCGACGGGGTTGATCGCGGCGAGCGCGAACACGGCGTGGGCATCCAGCCGCCAGCGCAGGAGCACGCCGATCAGCCCGGCGTCGAGCAGCGCGACGCCGGCGGCCCAGATCACGACCACGTAGGTCAGCATCCGGACTGGATGGCGGACCAGGGTCGAGATCAGAAAGCCGAGGCCGGCGAACGCCCAGGCCAGCGCGGCGAGCACGCCGAGCGCGCGCGCGAGGTAGCCCCACGGCACCGGCTGGCCGTCGCCGATCGCGCCCCACAGCGCGACGGCGACGAACACCGCCGCGATCGGCGCGGCGATCGCCGCGAACCGCACGCCGGTGATCGCGACCAGGTACGCGCCGCGGCCGAGCGGCTGCGCGCACAGGAGCTCGAGCGAGCCGTCGTCGCGCGCCCGGCCGATCGCCGGCGCGGTGGCGGTGAGCGCGATCAGCGGCAGGACCAGCACCAGCGCGTGGCTGAGCGAGAACATCACGCGCGCCGAGCCGGTGAAGCCGAGCAGCGGCGCCTCGCGCAGGCCAACCGCGACGAACACCGCCGCGAGCACCGCGTAGGTCACCGTCGAGGCGACCAGCCAGCGCGAGCGCACGACCTCGGCGAGATCGAGCCGTGCGATCGGCAATAGCCGAGCGCGGGGGTGGGGACCCCGACGGCGTTGCCGGCGGGGCGGGGGTCCTCCCCCGTGGGATCGCCCGCGCGCGCCTGGCGGAGCGCGTTCACGGCGCCCTCGCGATCAGCGCGGTCGCCTGATCGAGGTCGAGCCCGTCGGCCGCGGCGACCGCCGCGAGCCCGGAGCCCATCGGCGTGGTAGCGCCGCGCGCGAAGTGAACCTCGGCGGCGGCGAGCCAGCGATCATGGCCGGCGTCGCGGAACCACAGCCGGTGAACCGCGGGGTGGACCTCGGCGAGGTAGCGCAGCGCGCAGCCCGGATCGTCGAAGTCGAGGACGTCGCCGGCGTCGGTGACCAGCTGCACCGCGTAGCGCGGGTCGCCGATCAGCATGTGGCAGTGCGCGCAGGCCTCGCGGTCGTAGGCGATCGCGACCGGCGCGTCGGGGATCGAGTGGCACGCGGCGACGCACGCGAGCACGAGCAGCGCGCGGTCACGCATGGCGGCCTCCCGGCGCGACCCGCTCGGCGTCGCGCACCGCGAGGTCGCGCAGCCGCGGCCCGAGCGCGGCCAGCGCCGCGGGCACCAGCGCGAGCTTGTCGGCGGCGTCGGCCGACCGGCGCCACCAGCCGGCGGCGCCGCGCGCGAAGCCGTGGCCGCGCAGCCACGCGGCGTCGCCGTCGCTGCCACCGGCCATGCACAGCTCGATCACCGACGCGGTGTGCTCGGCGAGGTAGCGGTCGGCCGCGCCCTGCCAGGCGACGCGGCCGTCGGCCAGCACGACGACGTGATCGACCAGCGTGCGCAGCTCGTCGAGCCGGTGCGAGCACAGCACGACCGTCGCGCGGTCGAGCCGGCCGGCGGCGAGGTCGAAGAACCGCTGGCGAGCCGCGGCGTCGAGGCTCGCGGTCGGCTCGTCGAGGATCGCCAGGCTCGGCACGGCGGCGAGCGCCAGCGCGATCAAGAGCTTCTGGCGGTTGCCGCCCGACAGGCTGCGGAACGGCTGGCGCGCCACCTGGTCGACGCGGAGCTCGAGCTGACCGGCGAGCTCGGCGACGCGGCCCGGCGACACGCCGCGCAGCGCGGCGACCGCGGCGATGACCTCGCCGACCGGGGCCGACCACGGCGGCGCGATCTGCGGCACGTAGCCGATGCGCGCCGCGTGGGCCGGCGTGCGCGGCCCGCCGCCGAGCCGGACCTCGCCGGCGTGGCGGACCAGGCCCGTCACCACGCGGGTCAGCGTGGTCTTGCCCGAGCCGTTGGCGCCGAGCAGCGCGACGCGCGCCCCGGCGGGGATGTCGAGCGTGACGGCGTCGAGCGCGGCGATCTTGCCGTAGCGCTTGGTGACGTGATCGAGCTCAATCCGCATCGCGGTCCTGCCAGGGCTGAGGGCGCATGCGCGGCGCCGGGTCGGTGAGCAAGGTGCGCCGCTCGTACATCGGCACGAGCCGGGTC
>VBLP01000542.1:0-3815 GCA_005887925.1 Deltaproteobacteria bacterium
CGAGGACATCCTCGACACCTGGTTCAGCTCGGGGCTGTGGCCGTTCTCGACGCTGGGCTGGCCCGAGAAGACGCGCGAGCTGGCGACGTTCTATCCCAACAACGTGCTCGTCACCGGCCCCGACATCCTGTTCTTCTGGGTCGCCCGGATGATGATGATGGGCCTGTACTTCCTGGGCAAGGTGCCGTTCCGCACGGTGTACCTGACATCGATCATCACCGACGAGAACGGCGCCAAGATGTCCAAGACCAAGGGCAACGGCATCGATCCGCTCGATGTCGTGTACGGCGCGAGCCTCGAGCAGCTGCTCGAGCGGATCGACACCGAGAAGCCGCCCGTCGATCTCGACAAGCTCAAGACCAACGTGCGCAGGAACTTCCCCAGGGGCGTTCCGCCGATGGGCGCCGACGCGCTGCGCTTCGCGTTCGCCGCGCTCAACACCACGGGCCGGATCCGGCTGTCGGTCGAGCGGGTCGAGAAGTATCGCAACTTCATCAACAAGCTGTGGAACGCGTCGCGGTTCGCGCTGATGAACCTCGACGGCTACGACCCCGAGCGCTTCGAGGCCCAGCTGTCGACCCCGGCGGGGCGCGCCGCGCTCGGCATGCCCGAGCGCTGGATCCTGTCGCGGCTGCAGGTCGTGGTCGGCGAGGTCGACGCCGCGCTCGAGGCGTTCCGCTTCAACGAGGCGGCCAGCGCGCTGTTCCACTTCGTGTGGGACGAGCTGTGCGACTGGTACATCGAGATCGCCAAGCCGCACCTCTACATGAGCGCCGAGCTCGAGCAGGACACCGCGCGCAACGCGCGCCGCCACGTCGTGCAGGGCGTGCTGGCGACCGCGCTCGAGACCACGATGCGGCTCATGCACCCGTTCTCGCCGTTCGTCACCGAGGAGATCTGGCAGAAGCTGCCCAAGCCGCCGCAGCTGCCGGGCTCGCTGATGATCACCGTGTTCCCGCGCAGCGACGCGTCGTGGATCGAGCAGACGGCCGAGGCCGAGATGCGGCTGCTCCAGGAGGTCGCGATCGCGTGCCGGATGCTGAAGCAGACCTACGGCGTGTCGCCGGCCCAGTCGATCGACGTCGAGCTGCGGGTCGCGAGCGCCGAGCAGCGCCAGATCGTCGAGCGCCACCTCGCGATCATCGAGCGCGCCGCGAAGGTCGCCGCCAGGATCTCGGCCGACACCGCCGCCGCCGCGCCGCCGGGCTCGGCCAAGGCCGTGGTCGGCAGCGGCGTCGACATCGTGATGCCGCTCGGCGGGCTGATCGACGTCGCGGCGGAGAAGTCCCGGATCGCCAAGGACATCGGCAAGGCCGAGAAGGAGATCTCGGTGCTCGAGAGGAAGCTCGGCAACGCCGACTTCCTGGCCCGCGCGCCCGAGGACGTGGTCGCCGAGCAGCGCGCGAGGCTGGCCGAGGAGCAGTCGCGGCGCGCCCGGCTCGCCGATGCGCTCGCCACGCTGTCGTCGGGAGGCATGGGATGATCGCGCCGGGCATCACCCCGCTGGGGCGCAGCCGGGCCGCGCTCCTGGTCGTCGACATCCAGGATCGCCTGCTGCCGGCGATGCCGGCCGACGCGGTCGCCCAGATGATGCGCAACACCGAGATCCTGATCGCGGCCGCCGATCAGCTCGGCCTGCCGATCGTCGCCAGCCAGCAGTATCCGAAGGGCCTCGGCCCCACCGCCGCGCGGATCGCCGAGGCGCTCGAGCGCGCCCGCCTTGCGGCATGGAGACCCACGTCTGCGTTTACCAGACCGTGCGCGACCTCGTCGCCCGCGGCTGGACCGCGCACGTCTGCGCCGACGCGGTGGCGAGCCGCGCCCCGGCCAACCGCGAGATCGGCCTGGGCCTGATGGCGCGCGCCGGTGCGATCATCACGTCGACCGAGGCCTCCGTGTTCGATCTGCTCGGCCGCGCCGGCTCCGACGAGTTCCGCGCGCTGTCCAAGGTGATCAAGTAGGCATGGCGAGCGAGTCGACCGGCGAGATCCTGAAGTCGCTCGCGGTCAACGTCATCATCGCCGCATCCAAGGGCGTCGGGGCGTTCCTCACCGGCTCGGGCGCCATGCTCGCCGAGACCCTGCACTCGTTCGCCGACTGCGGCAACCAGCTGCTGCTGCTCAAGGGCGTGCGCGCCACCCGCCGGCCGCCCGACCGCGCCCACCCGTTCGGCTACGGCCGCGCGATGTACTTCTACTCGTTCATCGTCGCGCTGCTGCTGTTCTTCGGGGGCGGCGTGTTCTCGGTCTACGAGGGCGTGCACAAGCTCTCGCACCCCGAGCCGGTCGAGGACGTCGCGGTCGCGCTGATCATCCTCGTCGTGTCGATCGCGCTCGAGGGCTGGTCGACGATCGGCAACGTTCGCGTGATGAACCAGCGCCGCGGCGCCACCGGGTTCCTTCGCTACCTGCGCGACACCAAGGACTCCGACCTGATCGTCGTGTTCGGCGAGAACAGCGCCGCGGTGCTGGGCCTCCTGTTCGCGATGACCGCGCTCGTCCTGGCCTACGAGACCGGCGACGGCCGGTGGGACGCCGCCGGCTCGATCGCGATCGGCCTGGTGCTGGTCTGCGTCGCGACCTTCCTCGCGCGCGAGGTCAAGAGCCTGCTCGTCGGCGAGGCCGCCGACGCCGCGCTGACCCGCACACTCGAGGAGCTCGCCGACCTCGATCCCAACGTCGAGCGCGTGCTCAACGTGCTGACCCTGCAGCAGGGCCCCGGCGAGATCGTCGTCGCCGCCAAGCTCAAGTTCCGCCCCGGGATGGACACCGACACCCTCGTCGAGGCGATCAACGCGTTCGAGCGCGCGCTCAAGGCGCGGGTCCCCGAGGTCCGGTGGAGCTTCATCGAGCCCGACAACGTCGACTGACGGTTCGCCGCGAATTACCAGCCGCTTCGGCGCCTTGCGCGGCGCGTCCCGAGCGCGCCCGCACGCCTGATTTTTCCACGCCCGAGGCGAGTTGCCCCGCGAGATCGCGTTACCATAACGCATCGTGTCGAACGCTGACCTCACCACGTCCAGCGAGATCCGCGAGCTCGGCGACGTCCCCGAGCTCGGCACCGTGCCCGGCAAGATGCTGGCGCAGGTCATCCGCGCCGAGCGGTTCGGCGAGCCGCGCGACGCGTTCCAGCTCGAGTCGATCCCGGTGCCCGAGCTCGGCCCGCGCGACGTGCTGATCTACGTGATGGCCGCCGGCGTCAACTACAACAACGTGTGGGCCGCGATGGGCATCCCGATCGATGTCATCAAGGTCCGCCAGAAGCGCGGCGAGCGTGAAGATTTTCACGTCGGGGGGTCCGACGCCAGCGGCGTGGTGTGGGCCGTCGGCGCGCAGGTCACTCACGTCAAGCCGGGCGACGAGGTCGTCGTGCACTGCGGGATGTGGGATCCCGACGACCCCTGGGTCGTGGCCGGCAAGGATCCGATGTTCGCCCCGAGCCAGAAGATCTGGGGCTACGAGTCCAACTGGGGCAGCTTCGCGCAGTACACCCGCGTGCAGGACCATCAGTGCCTGCCCAAGCCGCCGCACCTGACCTGGGAGCAGGCGGCCGCGTACATGCTCGTCGCCGCGACCGCCTACCGCATGCTGCACGGCTGGGCGCCCAACGTCCTCGGACCCGGCGACCCCGTCCTGATCTGGGGCGGCGCCGGCGGGCTGGGCTCGATGGCGATCCAGATCGCGCGCGCGGCCGGCGCGCGGCCGGTCGCCGTCGTCTCGGGCGACTCCAAGAACGAGTTCTGCAAGAACCTCGGCGCGCTCGGCGTGATCGATCGCCGCAAGTTCGGCCACTGGGGCAAGCTCCCGCGCTGGTCC
>VBLP01000542.1:3851-12311 GCA_005887925.1 Deltaproteobacteria bacterium
CAAGAAGAACCCGACGATCGTGTTCGAGCACCCCGGCGAGACCACGCTGCCCACCTCGTGCTTCATGTGCGAGACCGGCGGCATGGTCGTGATCTGCGCCGGCACCACCGGCTACAACGCCACGCTCGACCTCCGCTATCACTGGATGCGCCAGAAGCGCCTCCAGGGCTCGCACTTCGCCAACGACGATCAGGCCCGCGGCGCCAACGACCTCGTGATCGCCGGCAAGGTCGATCCCTGCCTGTCGCGCGTGTTCCCGTTCGCCGAGACCGCCGCGTGCCACCAGCTGATGCGCGACAACCTCCACCCCTCCGGCAACATGGCGATCCTGGTCAACGCGCCGCGGCCCGGGCTGCGCACCCTCGCCGAGGTCCGCGCGGAGCCGCGGCGATGACCCGGCCGTTCCGCGTGCTCGGCGTGCAACAGATCGCCATCGGCGGGCCGAGCAAGGCCGCGCTGCGCCGGCTCTGGGTCGATCTGTTCGGCGCCGCCGTCACCGGCACGTTCCGCAGCGAGCGCGAGAACGTCGACGAGGACATCGTCTCCCTCGGCGGCGTCGAGATCGACCTCATGCAGCCGATCGACCCCGACGGCAAGCCCACGGTCCACGAGCCGCCGCTCAACCACATCGGCCTCTGGATCGACGACCTCCCCGCCGCCGTCGCCTGGCTCACCCAGCAGGGCATGCGGTTCACACCCGGCGGCATCCGGCGCGGCGCCGCCGGCCACGACGTCTGCTTCATCCACCCCAAGGCCAACGACGCCTCGCCGCTGTCCGGCGAAGGCGTCCTGATCGAGCTGGTCCAGGCCCCACCCGACGTGATCGCCCGGCTCGGCAGCTGAGACATCGAGGCGACCCACTGCGATCCCGCGAGGGGAGTGGCCAGATGGCAGCCTGCCAGATAGACTGGCAGACACATGGCCGATCCTGTCCGCGTTCTCGAGGATGCCCTTGCGCTCGCCGTCGATGAGCGGGCGCGGATAGCCCACGAGCTGATTCGCAGCCTGGAGCCAGGCGATGACGAAGCCGCAGATGCGCTGTGGCGCGATGAGATCTGCAAGCGTGTCGACGAGATCGAAGCAGGCAGCGCCGAGCTCGAAGACTGGAAGACGGTACGACTCCGTCTCGAAGCTGCCAGCCACAAGTGACTCGGACCCGATTTCATCGAGCCGCCAGGGTGGAGGCAGAAGCGGCGGTTCGCTGGTACAACGAGCGGGTGGCGGGCCTCGGCGATGACTTTCGTGAAGAGCTTGTCGCCGGCGTGGATCGTGTCGCAGAAGCGCCGCTCATCTGGCCGTTCAGCGCATATGACCCCCGGGCGCGGCGCTTCCTGCTGTCGCGCTTTCCGTATTCGATCATCTACGTGGTCGATGCCGCTGGAGACGTCACGGTGGCGGCAGTCGCACACGCCAAGCGGCGTCCGGGCTACTGGCGGCAGCGTGTCGTCCCCTGAGACGCCGGGCAGTGATCGCTGGTGATGACCGGTCGACGCCGACGATCACGGCGGCTCGCCCGCAACCATGGCCTTGAGCGCGGTGAGATAGGCCTGGAGCGCCTGGCGCACCTGGGTTCACCCCCGGCGGCATCCGCCGCGGCGCGCCGGCCACGACGTCTGCTTTGTCCACCCCAGGGCCAGCGACGCTCGCCCCTCTCCGGCGAAGGCGTCCTGATCGAGCTGGTCCAGGCCCGCCCGACGTGATCGCCCGGTCGCGTAGCAGACCAGTCCGGGCGCCGGCGAAGGAGCGTGTCGCTTTCCTACCGCCTGCGTCGCCTATCCAGTATCGCGCTGCAAGTGGCGAGGCGTTCGCCCAACAGAGCAGCCGGTAGGAGCGCGCCATGGAATACTTCGAAGACGAAAAGCCGACGAGCGGCTGTGTGTGCTCGGACCCCGAGTGCCCCTGCAACGAGACATCGATTCCGGTTGGAACGGGCTACCTCTATATTCCGAAGAGTTGCTGCGAGTTCCGGCGAGACTGCCGGACGCGCCGCGAGCTCCACGACAAGGCCGAACGGATCGCGCGTCGATCGAACCAGTACATGATCTTCGGTCACGGCGTCGCGAGCCCAATCCTCGTGTGCGAAGAAGGGGCCAAGAAGCGGAGATTGGACCTCGACGTGGCCGCGAAGGACGCGAAGCACTGGTGGACGACCGGGCACGTCCCGTTGCGACCCACGCCGAGGGCCGGAGACCCCCAGGTCCCGAGGGCGGACGTGGCCAGTCACCGGCCTGCGGCGGCGACCTCGTCGTCGAGTTGGCTGGTTCTCATCGCGATCGTCGTGGCGATCGGTGTGGCCGTGTATCTGGCGAACGGACACTAATTCGACACACGTCTCACATTGAACCCGAACGAGCGGATCTCCTGGTCCGCCAGGGCCTCGAAGCTGATCTTGACAAGCTTCAGATCGTCAATTTGCATCGAAACGGGGAGCGCGATTCGCCGAGTCAGCGCTACGAAGGCCCGCGCATCGAGTGACCGAAATGTCGTCTTCCCTAGGTATCCGACGACGGGCTCGCGACCCGAGCTCCCGCTCGCCGGAACGCGAAGCCCGTCGTGCAGGGCGCCGTAGAAGGACGAGCCGTACATGCCCACCACATAGCAGCGCGACGGTCCCAGGCGCCGGACGCGCTCGACGCACGGGAGTTCGTCCTCTTCACAGGGTGGGAGGCGAAGCTCGCCGTCGACGAGACAGTCCCCGTCGAAGATGGTCCACTTCCCTCCCTTGCTCATGCACAACTCGGCCAGGATGGGAAGGATCGCTCGATACACGTACTGTCCGTAGCTGTCGGAACCGGTCTCCGAGATGGTCTTCCAGTCGAACCAGAGGAGGACGCCGGTCGGTGGGTCTCCGCGCGAATCGTCGCGAGGAGCCGCGCCGAAAATACGCCGCAGGAATCCCGCCCGTCCGCGACTGGCGGATTGCGTCTTGAGTATATTCTCGACGGGAGATGAGCGTCCCCATGCTGCTTCCCTATCGGGCCTTTCTTCCCCTGGAGGCGCTGGGTCCCTGGCAAAGACCTCGGACGCCCGGAGCAAGAGTTCGCTGTCCGGCAGCAGCAGCCGGCCTTTCGCAATGCATTTGCGGGCCTCGTCGAGCCGGCCTGTCTGCGCCAGCGCTGTTGCCCTTGCTGCATAGCCTCCCGCGAGTTTGTCGTTCAGCGCCAAGCCGCGCGCTGCGGCGTCAAGCGCGTCCGGGAAGCGCCGGAGTTCGATGAGAGCGTTGGCGCGATTGATGTGTGCTTTCGCATACGCCGGATTGATCTCCAGCGCGCGGTCGGCACTCTCGAGTGCCGCTGCTGGCTGACCCGCGCGCCGCAGAAGAATCGCGCGTTGGTTCCAGGTGACGGCGGCATCCGGACGGTCGTCGATGATCGCATCGCAGACTCGGAGAGCGTCGTCGAAAGGCAGGAATTCGATGACGAGCAGCGAAAGGTGGTCGAGGCGCCCGAACTCCCCGCTGGCTTCACACATCCGGAGCGCGCGTTCGAACCAGCGCTTCGCCTCGGTGCGGTCCTCGAGGAAATAGTTTGTCTGGGCCAAGTTTGCCACCGTGATGAGCTTCTCAGATGCGAGCCGATGGGCGACTTTGAAGCAAGCGAGCGCCTCGGAATAGTCGCGGGCGCTCACGAAGATGCAACCAAGCTCGGTGTGGGCTTTCCAATTGGTCCGATCGGCGGCTATCGCCTGCTTTGCCACACCCCGAGCCTTGTCCCATTGGCCGAGGTTGTGCCACGAGGATGCGGCGTTGACGAGCGCCTCGCTGCGAGGCGGGGCGTCGGGAGAGGCGTCGGTCGAGGGTCCCGTCCGCAAGAGACGCCGATGCAGGCTTTCGAGGCGTTCGGCGAGACTGGCAAACGACGGCGGCCGCAACGCGGGGGCGCTTCGTAAGCATTCTGCGATGAGCAGGGCGACCTCGGCAGGCACCTGCGGCGTGAACTCCCTGGCATCCGGCGGTGCCGACGCGGGGCCTGGGCCGGGGCCGCCGGGTGGAAAAGGCCAGCGCCGGGTTACGGTCTGGAAGAGGGTCACGCCAAAAGCGAACATGTCCGCCGGCTGTGAGCGCCCGGAATTGCCGCGATGCATCTCCGGCGCGATGTACCCTCGGGTACCGCAGATCGCTCCGTCGACAGGATCGTCGCCGCCGGGATCGATGAGGGACAGACCAAAGTCCGTCACCTTCGCCGCGCCCGCCGGAGTGATCAGAATATTCAGCGGCTTCACGTCGCCGTGGACGAGGCTTGCTTCTGCTTGGGCGTGGGCCAAGCCGCGAGCAACGCCGAGCCCGATGCGCAACGCGACGCGCCAGTCCGTCCGGCCGGCGTCGATCTCATCCGCCAGCGTGACAGCGTTCTCGATGTACTCCATGGCCACGAACGGCATCCGAGCGATTTCGACGAAGCCCCATGCGTACACGATATTCGAGTGGGATCCCAAGGAGATCCAGTTGGCGGCTTCCGCGTAGAACAGGTCGATATCCGTTCCCTTCGCCAAGCGAAGGCGCAAGGGGGTCTTGAGCGCCACGAGTCGATTGCCCCGCGCGCGCCTCTCGGGCTCGAGGTCCTCGCACAAGTAGACGCGTCCAAAGCCGCCCTCCTTGGCGTCGAGCACCCGATATTCCCCGTTGATCACGTCGCCTTTCGAATAGCCTCCCGGCGCAGCCGACGGAGCTCCGGACTCCGGAACGCCGATGCCCAGTCGCCGCAGGAGCGCGAGGGAATCCTCAGGTTTCGACGCGAGCAGGCTCATCGCGGTCAGGAAGAGCTGTCGGACAATTCGGCAGCCAGAGCGCGAGCCCGTTCCATCGCGCGCTGGTGGCGCTTCTTCATGGCTTCTTCACTGACCTGGAAGATATCCGCGATTTCCTTCAAGCTGCGGCCCTGCCCAACCAAGGCCAAGGCCACTTCTTCGTCGTCCGAGAGCTCGAGTTGCCGGAAGTCGTGCCGCATCCTGCGGACCGACGACGCTGTCTGCGGCGCCACAAGACCGGCCTGGACGTCGCTGTCGAGCGGGACATTTCGCCGCTGGGGCGCCCTTTTTCGCCAGTCCGCGATCTTGTTGAGCGCGATCCTGTAGACGAAGGTCACTGGAGCGCAGTCGCCTCGAAATTGCGGAGCGGCCTTCTTCACGGCGATCCACACGTCGTGGCACAGGTCGTCGCCCAGCGCATCGTTGCGCGCGAGGCGACGGCACGTGCGGCGAAGGTACGGCTCGCACGTGGCCAAGAACTGCTCCAAGTCCTGCGTGGTAAATCTCTCCGCCATCGTCGCTTCCCCCGGCTCTTGGGTCTCTGGAGACTGTCGACGCAGTATGCCAGAAGCGGAGGTGGATCTGCGACACCATCCTGAGGGACCCGCCTGACACCGCGATGACGTTGAAGAATCGAGCCATCCTGTTGCGGTCGATGTTCGACGGCGTCTCCGGGAGGCGCCAAAAAAGCACGAAAGCTTGTCCCCTGCGAGCGCCCTGCCGCGTCAGTTGGTCACGGATGGCCGAACGCGGTGCTCGACCGGCCCGACCCAGGAGGACAAACATGCGTCACGTGTACAGGGATTCGGCGAGGGGCAGGAGTCTCCTGCCCGGAGCGATCGATATCGATGCCAAGGTGCTTGAGGCCATGCTCGCGCACGTCGCCGCGGTAGGACGCATCGCCGGACATATCGACGATGAGGGCGTCGGCGATGGAGTGGTTGTCAGGGACGAGCTTGTCAAGTCGATTGTCTTCCTGCGCGACCAGCTCGTGGGCCGCGCTGCGGCCGTCGATTGTGGGAGCGGAGCACGCGACGACTACCAGCAGCTCCACGACCGACTGGCCGAGCTGAACGATCCGCAGTTCGAGCGGGTGGTGTTGCAGTCGGGGCTCGACCGCAGCCTGATCTCGCCGCCCACCGCGCCGCTTGCCATGCGCGCTGTGGAAGTCGCCCGGCTCGCCAGGGTCGACCCAGCCCTGTGCCGCAAGCTGGAGCAGCTGCTCGACTCCCGACCTCCGCCGGCGGGGCCCATCGAATTCACTGCAGAGCTGGGGCTGGTCGCCGAGATCGTGATTGTCATGCGCGCTCGGCGGTAGACTCCACGGCTCGCGCACTCATTCGGGTTGCCCGAGCGCAGCGAGACACCACCCGGGCCACGTCGGGCTCCGCATGATCGCCACACCGCTCTCGTAACGCGCAACAAGCCGCGGGGCGGTATCGAAGGCGGTCGAATCGAAGACCAGCACTTCGTCGAACACGTCGATCGCACGCGGCAGGGTTGGAGAGGCTCAGGTCGTAGATCTCGCGAATCCGCGGCTCCGGCGCACTGTGTTCGCCATCGAGCCCGCTGCGCGAAACGTGCCGCCGGCGATGTCGATGACCTGGAAGGTCAGGCCTCGGTTACTGCAGCATGCTGGACGATCACGGCGGCTCGCCCGCGACCATGGCCTTGAGTGCGGTGAGATAGGCCTGGAGCACCTGGCGCACCAGCGCCGCGCGCTGGATGCCGGCCATGGCGCCGACGCGGCCGGGCAGCGCGAAGAAGCCGTCGGTGTTGGCGCCGATGTACAGCGCCGCGGCCGCGCCGACTTCGGGCGTCCACTGGTCGAGCCACGCGGACTCGTTGCCGAACCCCGAGCCGCTCCAGCCGGTCAGGCCGACCAGCCGCGCGAACCGGCTGTAGCGGTGGAGCCGGGCCTGGCCGTCGGGCGTGCTGGCCGCGCCGAGGTAGTAGGCGGCGAGCAGGTCGGAGACCTTGCGGGCCGCCGAGTTGCTGGTGTTGTACTGGTCGTGGATCACGTAGGCGTCGATGTTGCCGAGCAGGTCCTGCGGTGGGGCGAGCTCGTCGACCTTGGACTGCACGGTGGGGTCGGGGATGTTCATGTTCCCGGGGCGGACAATACCGATGGCGTCAGCGCGAGCGCGCGGTGCCCGCACTCGCCAGGAGGGCTTCGATGTTGGCGCGGAACTCGGCCGCGACCCGGCGGAACTCGGCGGGCGCGTCGGCGGCGGGAAATCCCGCGTGGAGCGCGACCAGCGAACGGTCGGGAGCCAGGAACAGCGCGATCGGAAAGCCGGCCGGATTGATGTCGTCGAGGCCCTTCGGCAAGATCTCGGTGAACTCGTCGACGCCGCCCGGAATCGGCACGACCGGCCAGGTGACGCCGTACGTCTTCTTGAAGGTCTCGGCCTGCTGCGCGTCGAGCGCGTGGTCGCCCGAGAACTCGTAGAGCAGGGTGACCATGTGCAGGCCGCGCGGCTGGTACTCGCGGTAGAGGTCGACGAGGAATGGCGCGGCGTTCCGGCAGGTCGAGCACCAGCTCCCCGCGAGTTCGACGACCAGCGGTCCGGGCTCGAGCGCGGCGAGCGCGGGCTGGTCGGGCAGGCTGATCTTGACCCGGTTGCGTGCGCCCTTGGCCTTGACGGCGAGCGTGAAGTCGGCGCCGCGCGTCGCGGTCAGCGTCTCGCGCCAGTCGAGGCGATGCCCGCCGAAGAACTTGCCGCGGGCATGCTTGCGATCCGCCGCGACCGCCAGCTCGAGCCGGTACCCGGACGTGCCGTCGAAGCCGCACAGCGCGAGCGTGTCGCCGCGGCCGTTGCCGGCAACGTAGATGATGTTGCCGGTATCGAGCAGCAGCATCCCGGCGAAGTCGCCGGGTGCAGTCTGGTCGATCGTCAGCTTGCCGACGCCGGACTCCTTCATGGCCACGCGCCATACGCTGTGCGGCTGTCCCAGATCGATCGCTGCCGCGTCGGAGGCGACGGTGGCCAGCGCACCCGGGGCCGGCGCGGCCACCAGCGTCGCGGTGAGAGGCAGCGAGGAGGCACCCCACGCGCGCCACGAGGTCGTGAAGGTCCCGTGCAGCACGCCGTCCGGGCCGAGCGTTCCTTCGACGGCCGTCTGGTGGACCGCGAGCGGCACGTGCAGCGTCTTGCCGTCGAACGTGGCGTCGCTGCGCACCTCGTGGCCGCCGACCTTGAAGATGGCCTGTCCGGGCGCGCCCGCCGCCGGTACGCCGAGGAAGAACCAGGCGTCGACGCCGTCGCTCGCGCGGATCACCGCGCGGTACCAGGTCGGCCCGCGGTCGGCCACGCCGGCATCGTGCGTGGCCGCGGGCACCGGCGCTGGGACGGGCGCGGGCGCCGGCGCTGGGACCGGCGCCTGCGATCCGGAGTCGACCTCTCGCTTGCACCCGATCAGGACGAGTGCCACCAGCGCGCAACGACAAGCATGTCTCATCAGTGCCCTGCAGTATGTCAACGGTCGTCCGGCCCGGTCGAGGCCTGCGGCATCGCGACGTGCTCCGGCGCACTCGGACCTCGCTCTCGCAAGGTGGTGATTCGGCGGGCGCGGCCACGACGCCCATCCGCGTAGCAGTCCGCGGCGAGCCGCGCGGGTATGCGTTCTCCGGGCGCCAGGCCCCGCGCGCGGCTCAGTCCTGGAACAGGTTCTCGGCCTCGGTCTCCTGGCCGTGGCGATCGCCGTGCAGCG
>VBLP01000542.1:12360-16752 GCA_005887925.1 Deltaproteobacteria bacterium
CGACCAGCCGCGTGCCCTCGCTCGCGGTCGCGGTCAGCGAGCGCACGGAGCGGTCGACCAGCGCCATCTCGCCGAAGTGCGCGCCGCGCACCAGCTCGGCGACGACGGTGTCGGCCTTCTTGAGCTTCACGCTGCCGGACAGCACGACGTACATCGCGTCGCCGGGCTGGCCGGTGGAGAAGATGACCTGATCGGTGTCCAGCTCGATCATCTCGGCGATGTTGGAGACCCGCACCAGCTCCTTGTAGGACAGGTAGCGGAACATCTGCATGCCCTTGAGCACCTCGAGCTTGAGCGAGACCTCGGTGGTGCGGGGCGCGAGCTCGGTCGACGAGGTCTCGCCGATGCGGACGACGACGGCGGTGATGTTGTCGTGGCCGCCGCTCTGGTTGGCGGTCTCGATCAGCTTGCGCGGCACGTCCTTGACCTCGCCGTCGGCCAGCTGCTTGGGCAGCTCACCCTCTTCGACGTAGGCGTACATGCCGTCGGAGCACAACAGGAAGCGGTCGCCGGGCAGGATGTCGAAGTCGAAGGTGTCGACCTCGACCGAGCCGTACACGCCGACAGCGCGGGTCACGGCGTTCTTGTACTGCTTGTAGGGGGAGCTCTCGATCTGCTCGCGGTTGAGCTTGCCGCGGCGGACCAGCTCGTTCATCAGCGAGTGGTCCTCGGTGAGGATGTGGCACTGGTTCTGGCGGGCGAGGTAGACCCGGCTGTCGCCGACGTGGGCGATGAAGCCGCGCAGGTGGTCGCCGCCGCCGGCGATCAAGAGGACGGTGGCGGTGGTGCCCATGCCGCGCTTGTCGGGCTCGGCCTGGGCCCGCGCGTGGACGGCGCTGCACGCGGCCTGGATCGCGTGCTCGAGCACCTGGAGGATCTCGTAGCCCTGCACGCCGGGGTGGTCGACGCGGTAGCGATCGATCAGGTCGCGGCTGTTGTGCACGACGTCGCGGATCTCGTGGACCGCGATCGACGACGCGATCTCACCGGCCGCGTGGCCGCCCATGCCATCGGCGACCAGGAACAGGCGGAGCTTCTTGTCGATGAGGAAGTTGTCCTCGTTGTGCGTACGCTGGCGACCGGTATCGGTCGCGGCGGCGAACGTCAGCTCCACCTTCATCGGGTAACATGCGCGCGTCCGACGGTCAAACCAGCCACTCGCCGGTTTCCGGCCGGTCAGCGCGGCCAGCGCGGCCACCGCGGCAGCGAGCCGAGTACCCCGGGGGCCAGCTCGGCCTCGACCAGCTCCTGGATCTGGGCCTGGTCGGTCAACCCGGCGTAGATCCGGCCGCCGATCACCACTGCCGCATTTGCCTGCGGCACCCCCGCGCGGCGCGCCTGGCCGATCCAGACCAGCGTCGAGCTGGCGATCCGCGCCCGGCACGCCGACAGCGCGCGCGTGTCGACGTCGAGCCTGGCGGCGATGTCATCGATCAGCTTCTCGGCGTCGAGCTTCCTGCCATGGGCGCGGGCGACCTGGGTGTACATTTCCTTGACCCACACCCAGCCGGGCGACGTCGTTAGCTCGCCCTGATTCGAGCCGATCGCCTCGGCGCACAGCGTCGCGTCGCCGAGCAAGGTCAGGTCGGCGGCATCCTCGCGGCCGACATCGAACCACGGCGCCCACACCACGCGGACATCATCGGGGTACAGCCGGACCTGGGGCTCGATCACGCGCAGGAGGTTGCTGCACCCCGCGTCATTGGGCCGGCACAGGACGGCGATCGGGACGGCGGCGGCGATCCCGGGCTTGCCGAACGACGGCAGGCCGCCGAGCCGGAGCGGCGGGTTGGCGAGCGGGTGCTCGAGCGGCGCGCCGTCGTCGCCCGGGGCGATCGACAGGACCAGCGGCTGGGTCTGCGGGATCGCGTCGTCGTCGAACGCGGCCGCGAGCTGGTCGGGCGCAATGCCGCGGTCGATCTTGTCGAGCGCGCGATCGTAGGCCGCCTCGTACTCGCGGTCGAGGTCGGCCGCGGTGATGCCGCCGATGCCGACCCGCGTCGGCCGCGCGTTGAACATCAGGCTCGGCGCGGTGCCGCCGTGCAGGCGCTCGAACCGGCGCTGGTTGGCATCGAGCACGTCGCCGTACTGGTCGAACTGGGTCGCGAGCGCCACGCGCTGCGGGTCGACGCCGACGCGGCGTGCGATGTCGGCCAGGTCCTCCTTCTTGATCTGGCCGCCGCGCAGCTTGCCGAGCTCGTCCATCATCTCGAAGAACTTGCCCTCGGTGTGGGCCTCGAGCGCCGCACTCGGGGCGAGCACCGACGAGCCGCTCTTGAGGACCCGGTAGATCACCCGGACCCGCGTGGGGTGGTTGGTCTCCAGCTGCTGGACCAGGCGCAGCGCCACCGACGGCATGTTGGGGCCGGGCACGAAGAACACCTCGATCGTGACCGGCGCGTTGCTCGGGCCGCGCGACGGCGGCGACGCGGGGTCGCGATGCTCGACGCGCTCGGTGTGGCCGGCGGGCGGCGGCGCGGCCGAGGCAGTGACGGCGGCGAGCAGGCCGAGCAGGGCGGCGCGGCCGGGGAGCGCAGCGCCGATCATGGCGCCGGGCTCGCTGGCTCGTCGGGCGGGGCGGGGGCCGGGTCGCGCGGCGCGGCGTCGTCGACCGGCTCGACCGACGGCCACAGATAGGCGAAGTACAGACCGGCCGAAATGACGAGTCCGAGCACCAGCGCAAGCACGAACGGTTCCCAGATCACGCCGGGATCATAGCGCGGCCCCTGCCGTGGTGTAGGCTGTCGAGCGCATGTACGCCCCCGCCCTCCTGCTGTCCGCCGGAGTCGCCGCATTCTCCGGCGCAATCTCCGGCGCGCTGTCCGGCGCCGCCGGCCTGCCGTACTTCCACCTCGGAGCGCTCGACCTCGGCATCCCGATCCAGGCGTTCGGCGTGATCGTCGCGCTCGGCGTCCTGATCGGTGCGACGCCGCTGCGCCGCTACGCCGAGTGGCACGGGGTCAGCGACGACCACATCCGCGGGCTCTTGACCTGGGTGATGGTCGCCGGTTTCCTGGGGGCGCACGAGTTCGACGTCATCGCCTACAACTGGGTCAAGCTCAGCGACACGGCGATCAACCCGCCGGCGGGCTGGTGGCCGCTGCCCGAGACGCTGTGGCCATCCAACTGGTGGCTGCCACTTCGGATCTGGGATGGCATCTCGTCGTACGGCGGCTTCATCGGCGGCGCGCTCGGCTTTGCGATGTACGTGTGGTGGAAGCGGCTGCCGGCGCGGCTGTTCGCCGACATCACGATCGTCGGGCTCCTGCCGGCATTCACGATCGGGCGGATCGGCTGCACCGTGGTCAGCGATCACATCGGCGCCGCGGTCGATCCCGACAGCTGGTACGCGTTCCTCGCGATGGACTACCCGCGCAGCGCGGCGATCGCCGGCGGCAAGGTCCTCAACCCGACGCTGCTCGAGCTGTTCTACGCCCACGACCGGCTGCACCCCGGCACGACGGTCGATCACCTGCTCGCCTGGAACCTCGGCTTCATCGAGTTCCTCTACCTCGTGCCGGTCAACCTGATCGTCCTGTGGCTCGCGTTCCGGCCGTCGAAGCGCATGCCCGCCGGCTTCGTCACGGTGCTGACCGGTTTGCTCTACGCGCCGGTGCGGTTCCTCCTCGATTTCTTGCGCCCCGGCGACACCGATCCACCTCACTTCGGGCTCACGTTTGCCCAGTGGAGCTCGATCCTCGCGTTCGTCGTCGCGCTCTACGTCGGCCGCCGCATCCTCCAGACCGGCGCGCCGGCCGAGCCGGTGACGCGCACGTCGAAGGAGGCGCAGGAGCGGCTCAAGATCATCCTCCGCGACGACGAGGAGGCGCAGAAGCACGCCGCCGCGGATGACAGGGGCGACGCGCAGCGCAAGAAGGTCGAGCTCGCCAGGGCCGACGCCGCCAGGGCCGAGGCCGCCGAGCGGGCCAAGGCCGCCAAGGCCGACGAGGCAGCGGCGGCCGCCGCGGACGACGGTGACGACGACGAGGCCGAGGCGGCGGTCGAGGCCAAGCCAGCGGTCGAGGCCGAGGCGGCGGTCGAGGCCAAGCGAGCGGTCGAGGCCAAGGCCGGCAAGCCGGCGAGCAAGCCAGCCGGCAAGTCGGCTGGAGCCAGGACGGGCGGCAAGAACAAGAACCGCAAGCGCTGAACCTCCCGCCGCGGAGCACGCGAGCGTCGCGATTCGCCGGTGCTGCGGTCGATCGACCGCCACGTGTTCGCCGGAGGCAAAGCGCCCGCTCGCGGGACCATTGCACTGGGCTCCTCGAAAGCGCCGCTCACGGAGCGGGTGCGGTCAGCCGCGGCGGCGAGATGCAGGTCGCTTGCCGGCCAGCAGGCGATCGCGGGCCTCCAGGAGCGAGTGCGGTCAGCCGCGGCGGCGAGATGCAGGTCGCT
>VBLP01000108.1 GCA_005887925.1 Deltaproteobacteria bacterium
CGGCGACCCGATCGCGCGCGTGGCCGGCGCTGCGGTGCGCGTGGATCGCGGCGACCAGGACGTTCTCGAACACCGTCAGGTTGGCGAACGGCCGGACGATCTGGTGGGTGCGGACGATCCCGGCGCGCACGCGGCGATGCGCCGGCAGCCGGGTCACCGGCTGGCCCTGGAGCAAGATCTCGCCCGCGCTCGGCTGGATCGAGCCGGCGATCAGGCTGAACAGCGTGGTCTTGCCCGCGCCGTTGGGGCCGATCACGCCGAGGATCTCGCCGGCGCCGAGCGCGAGGTCCACGCGATCGAGCGCGGTCAGGCCGCCGAAGCGCCTCGTCAGCCCGCGGGTCGAGAGCAGCGCCCCCGTCATGCGCCACCCGCGCGCCGCGCGCCGCGGACCCGGCGCACGAAGCGCCGGCCGAGCCCGGTGAGCCCGAGCGGCTCGAACAGGATGATCGCGATCAGGAGCACGCCGTACAGCCCGAGATGCAGCGTGGGAAACGACTGGAGCAGGTAGCTCCGCACCAGCACGAACACCACCGCCCCGAGCGCCGGCCCCAGGGAGGTGCCGACGCCGCCGATCACCGCCAGCAGCACGAACGTGATCGAGCGATCGAAGCCGAACATGTCGCTGGGCTCGATGTCGCTCTGATACGACGCGTGCATCGCGCCGGCCAGCCCCACGGCCGCGCCGGACAGGGCGAAGATCACGTCCTGGTACAGCGTCGCCGAGACCCCGACGTCGGCGGCGGCGTCGACGTCGGCCTTGATCGCGAGCAGCCGGAGCCCGAAGCTCGAGTGCCGGATCGCGAGCGAGGCCACCGCGACCGCCGCGGCCAGCCCCAGCGTCCACCAGTACAGCTGATAGCGGAAGTCGACGTCGATCGGCAGCGACAGCCCCGTCGCGCCGCCGGTGAAGCGCTCCCAGTAGGTGAAGACATGCCGGCTGACCTCGCCGACGCCGATCGTGGCGATCGAGAAGTACGGTCCGCGCAACCGCAGCGTCGGATGCGCGCCGAGCGCGAACACCCCCGCGGCGATCGCGCCGCCGAGCCAGGCCACCGGCGCCGGCAGGTGCACGTGGAGGATCAGCCGCGCGGCGACGAAGCCACCGAGGCCGAACATCGCGGCGTGGCCGAAGCTGATCTGGCCGACGAAGCCACCCATCCAGTTCCACGCCAGCACGCAGGCGATCATCAGGTACGACTCGGTGAGCTGGTCGTGGGCGTAGTCCGACAGGACCAGCGCCGGCAGCACGGCGAGCACCGCGCACGCCGCGGCGAAGCCCCAGGCCGGGCGCGGCGGGATCCGCGGCCGCCCCGTCATGACAGGACCCGATGGCCGAACAGCCCGCCGGGCCGCAGCACCAGGACCAGCACCAGCAGCGCGAAGCCGACCGTGGTCGTCAGGTACGTCGGCAGGATCAGCACCGAGAACTGCTCGACCGCCGCCACGATCAGCGCCGCCAGCCCCACGCCGTAGATGCTGCCCAGCCCGCCCAGCACTCGAACGGGAACACCGTCGCCAGCAGCACGCCCGCCACGCTCGCCAGCGCGGTCCCGATGCCGAAGGTCAGCGCGTAGATCGCGTCGACGTCGATGCCGACCAGCGTGCAGCTATCGGCGTTCTGGGCCGCGGCGCGGATCGCGCGGCCGATCAACGTGCGGCGCAACAGCAGGTGCAGCGCCACCGCGATCGCCGCGCCGACACCGAGCAGCACCAGCCGGGGCAGCGCGACGTGGAGGCCGAGCAGCGACAGCGAGCGCGTGTACGTCCCGTGGATGTCGTGCGTGTTGCCGGTGAACAGCACGTAGGCGATGTTGCGCAGCACCAGCCACACGCCGAACAGCAGCAGGAGCGACGCCGGCCCGCCGGCCGGGCCGCGCGGCAGTCGCCGCACCAGCCCGCGGTAGATCGCGGCGCCGAGCCCGAAGCCGATCGCCCCCACCACCGGGATCGCGAGGTACGGATCGAGGCCGAGGTGGTCGCGGATCACCCAGGCCAGGTACGCCCCGACCATGATGACGCCGCCGTGCGCCAGGTTGACCACGCGCAAGACGCCGTAGATCAGGCTGAGGCCGTACGCCATCGTCGCGTACAGCCCCGCGAGCAGCACCGAGGACACCACCAGGTCGGCGAAGCGCGACGCCGACATTCACTTGCAGCGCGGATCGGGCACGCCGGCCGCGGCCGCGACGTCCTTCGGGAAGATGATCGGCGAAGTGCCGTCGGGCTGGTTCTGCTGCAGCACGTACGAGGCCTGGACCTGGCCACCCTTGTCCTGCGGGAACTCGAGGACGCCGCCCGGCAGGAGCGAGTCGAGCTTGAGCGCCGCGAGCTTGCCGCGCACCGCCTCGCGATCGACCGCGCCGGCCTGCTCGATCGCGGTGAACAGCGCGCGCGCCGCCTCGTAGCCGAGCGCCTGGAACCACTCCGGCGTCCGGCCGCCGTACTTCGCCTTGAACGCCTCGACGTACTTCTTGGCCAGCGGGTTCGTGGCCGCGAGCAGGGGACTCCACCACGTGCCCGACAGCACGTACTGGACGTTGTCCTTGCCGAGCTTCTCGAACGCGTCCTTCTCGGCGCCGCGCGCGCCGTAGCTCGCGACCTTGTGACACAGCCCGGCGTCGATGTACTGGCGCTGCATCGTGATGTAGTCCGGCAGGTGGGCGTCGACGAGGAAGATGTCGGTGCCGGCCGCCTTGACCTTGCCGAGCACCGCGCTGAAGTCCTTGGCGTTGATCTCGAACGACTCGTCGACGGCGATCTCGTACGCGCCGCCCGACTTGCCCGCGTAGCTCGCGACGCCCTCGCGGAACTCCTTGCCGTGCGACGCGTTCTCCCACAACAGCGCGATCTTCGACGGCCTGGGCAGCTTGCCGGCCTTCTGCTGCTCGTCGATCCACGTCATCAGCGTCGTGCTCAGCAGCTCGATCGACGACAGCGCGCCGAACAGGTACTTGTAGCCGCGCTTGTAGATCGCGCTCGCCGCGCCGCCGCCGTTGACGTACGGCACCTTGTTCTGCTCGGCGACCGTGCTCTGCCGGTTGACCAGCGCGGTCGAGTAGGTGCCCAGCAGAAAGTCGACCTTGTCGCTCTTGATCAGCTTGTCGGCCAGGCTGGCGGCGGTGTCCTGGGTGCTGGTGTCATCGTAGAGCTTCAGCGTGACCTTGAGCTTCTTGCCGCCGACGTCGAGGCCGCCGCGCTGGTTGACCTCGTCGAACGCCAGCTCGTAGCCCTCCTTGAAGAATCCGCCGGTCCGCGCCTCGGCCCCGGTCAGCGGCAGCGTGGCGCCGATCAGGATCTCGGTCCGGTCCCCGGACGCGGTGGACTTGGGCTTGCACGCCGCAGGGATCGCGGCCAGGACGAGCAGGACACAGAGCGATCGGGCGCGGCAGGTCATGGCCAACTCCTCGGCGATGGGTCGCCACGACGATGGGTACCACAGCCGGTCCTCGAGATTCTTGTCAATCCCACCCGCAATCACACGCGCCCCCACCGGGCGGTCGCCGGGATCCGGTCGCCCCGCGGCTCGACGCGATGCGTCTTTGCAGGCGCCGGCCCGCGGCAGTCACGGCGCGGTCGTGACCGTCGCGCGTCGCGCCACCGTCATCGCGGACTGGCGGTTACGCCGAGATCGCAGCTATCGTGCGCCGGCATCGGCCCGCACTGGCTGCCGACCACGTAGTCGCGTGCGCACTGGCAGTCGCACATCGCCATGCCGGCCGGGCAGGTCGGTACCAGGGTGATCTCGGTCTGCGCCTTCCTGCCTTCGTCGTCCTCGATGCGCACCCGCAAGAGGTACGGCACGTCGTTGAGATCGCGCGTCGACGTGATGTGCGGACAGACCTCGAGGTTGCTGAACGTGGTCACGGACGACACGCCCCAGCCGTCGCTGCCCACGATCAGCCTCGTCGGGCGCTGGTCGATCTTGAGGATCTCGTCGTTGCAGGGATCGATCAGCGCGGTCGTGAGGCTGATCCGGCAGCCATCGATGTTTCGCGCGCGCGCGCCGAGCAGGACGATCCAGCCGCCCTGCGGAGGCTGGATCAGCGGCACGGCCGCCATCGCCGTGCTCTCGATCACCGTGTTCTCGGCGTCGAGATGGACGATCTCGAGCTCGGCCGGCGCCGCCAGGTCGCCGATCGGACACGGCTGGGTCTCCGACGCATCCGGGTGGGGCTCACCTCCGCCGCCGCACCCGAGTGCGATCGCACCCGCGAGTGCGACCGGGTGGACGCGGGTCAGCATGGTGGGGATCATAGACAGAAGATGTCCGATTCTACCTTTGGATAGTAGTAGAGGAACACGTTGCAGTGTTCCCCGACGTCGGTATTGCCGCCGAACGTGTAGCAGCAGTCGCCCTGGTGCAGCGGGTCCTTGTTGTTGACGTCGTCGCAGGTGAACTCGACCGGCCGCTGCCACTGGTACTCGCAGTCCCACCAGATGCCGGAGCTCGCCGGCAGTGGCACGGCGAGGCTGGTCGCCATCGGTGGGTCGTTCCAGTACAGGCTCTCGTAGAACTGCGCGGCCGCGGGCGGGTGATCGATCGACTTGCCGTCCCAGGCCGAGATCGCGAACCTGGTGCCGCGCTTGTGGAAGTGACCGTTGGCCGCGGCGATCGTCGTCGCGCCCGGGAACCGGCAGGTCCCCGAATACGTGACGCGGGGCTGGCTCGCGCAGATCCGGATGTTCTGCTGGGTCGCGAACAGCGAGCCCATCTCGACCGGCGGCTCGGTGGCCTGGCGGCGGTAGAAGTTGATCCCGACGCGTGCGCCGTACTTGGTGGTCTGGTCGCCGGCGTTCACGTAATGGGTCTGCAGCATCAGCATCTCGCCGGGGCGGAGCCGGATCGCCACGTCGGTCGGCAGGTTCCAGTCGGTCGTGAGCTCGCCGGAGTTGGCGTGCTGCGAGTTGGCGATCAGCGGCCAGTCGGCCCAGTTCGCGCTGCCCCAGCACGGGCTGTTCTTGTAGTCGTCGGAGCCTTCGATCACCGTGGCCGGATAGTCGCCGAGCATCGTGGGCGTGCCGCGGTCGGGGTGGAGATCGATGATGGTCTTCACCCGGAACACGTTGACGTGGTGGCTGCCGGGGTTGATCCCGGTCAGCACGCGATCGATCCAGATGTCGTCGCCGACGCCGAGATCGGGCACGCGAACGAAGTAGCAGTTCTGGCTCTCGCGGCCCGGCGCGACCTCGAACTCGGGCACGCGCAGGGAGAAGCCCTGCTTGCCGTGCAGGTCGTCGAGGACCCAAGGGATGAAGTCCGGTTGATCGGAGCTACAGCCGATCGAGCCGATGACCGCGAGCGCGATTACTGCTGATCTGACCTTCATGGGGACCTCGTCTACGGTTCTGGTTTCGAGCGCCGGTCGCCAGCCGCAATGAACGGCGTGTCCGTGTGCGCGTTTCAGCGAGGGAGTGCGCGTGTGCGAGTTGCATTGTCGGATCGCTACGGCTGGCCTTTCGTAGGCACGATCGTCCTCTCGGCGATCGCCGAGCGGCCGTCGCGGTCGCGGGCTTCGAGCCGCCACACGCATCGCTGGTTCTGGAACTGTTCCTCGTCGGGCAGAAACACCGGGTGGCCGGAGGTCGTGCTCGCCGCGAAGCCGTCGTCGGCATCGTGGAGGTCGACGAGCACTCTGCTCAGCGATGGTGCGCCTGCGGGAGGCTTGATCGTGAAGGTGAGCTCGAGCTGATCCGGATCGAGGTAGCGCACCGACGCGGCACCCCACACGACGGTGCCGCCCTGTGGGCCGGTCCCGATCGGCACCGGATCGCCATCATGGATCAAGACGAGCTCGCTCTCCCCGAAACCGAGCGTCAGCTCCGGAGGTCCGGGATACTGCGTGTTGTGCTCGGCTCAGGCAGCCAGGACGACGACTAGACCATCGATGCGCATCATGGCAAGCTCCACGAGCTAGACGCGACGCCGCGCGCGGCCGAATGCGAGTCCGAGAGCTACGAGCCCGAGCAGCAGCGCGTCGGTCGGGCCCGGGCCGCGCGTGGCGCTGCAGCCGCCGTCCGATTCGCCGCCGTCCGACTCGCTCTTGATCTCTCCATTGGGCGTCAACCCGAGCATCGTGACCGCGTCGGTGCCGGCGCACGCGATCTTGGCCGCGAACAGGGGGGTCTGGTCCAGCTGCGAGCGCGCCGTCTGGATGGCGATGCACGCGGCGGCGGACGGGTTCACCGAACAGTCGGTGCACTGCGCGACGTTGATGCTCGCGACCGCCTGGTGCTGCGGGTCGACCGTGACTGTCCCCCCTGGGCCGAAGTTCACCTGCGCGACGCCGGCGACGCCGTCGAACCGTCCGTCGGGAGTGTAGATCTTCCAGATCCCGTAGCCGGCCTGGCCGCCGGCGACGCCCCGGGTCGAGATTGCGTTCAGCACCGCATTCGACCACGTCACGCCCCCCAGCGCGGACTGGAACGCGCCGGTCGTCGCGGCATTCGTGCCGCCCCCACAGAACGCGGAGGTGTTGTTCCCGTTCGGATCGAACAAGCCGGCGCCCACCACGCTGGCGCCGGTGGGCAGGTTGCCGAGCGCCTGACCGCAGCCGCAGTTCGTTGACCCGGAGGTCGTGACCGTCTGGAGTGACCGCGCGTAGTAGGTGTAGGCACCGTCGTGGGTGACCGCGCAGTTGTTCTCCGGTGGGATCGTGCTGCACGCGTCGGCGTCGTCTTGCACTCCGAGCGCGAGCGCCGCGAATGCGGCAGTGCCGAGGATTCCAGTAACGATGATTTGCCTCATATTGATCTCCTTCGTGAAGGCCCGCTGCGGCCGCTGCAAACGAACAGCCATGGTGACCGGGCGCGATCTATTGGGGATAGCCGTCGATCGCTGCCTGTCGCGGGCGGCAGGTGCAGCCGCGCGCCAGCAGGGTGATGCGCAATCGGTGTCGTTGACCTGCGGGGGATCCGGTGGTTCGACGCGCGAGACCGATGCGCTTGCTGGCGCGATCTGTGCTCTGCGAGCCGTGCATGATCTCCAAGCGATCTGCTCGATGGAGCGTGCGCGCCGGAGGGCGGCGCCACCACGGGGCCTGCTCGTGATCGCGCGCTGGTCGGCGTGTATCGCCTTGCTCGCATCGGCGTGTGGGTCGGCAGACGATGCATCGCCAGCGTGGTCGGCCGTGTTCACCCAGCTCGATCGAGTCGCGCTGTCCGTGTGGAGCGCCCGCCCCGATGACGTGTACATCGTCGGCGGTGGGCTCGGCGCGCCGGGCCTGACCGCGCTCGCGCTTCACTGGGACGGCTCGCGCTGGCGCGACCTCGATCCCGCCGTCGAACAGACGCTCTGGTGGGTCACCGGCGTGCGCGGCCAGCCGCGCGGCGTGTGGATGGTCGGCGAATCGGGGACCGTGCTCCGGTGGGATGGCACCGCGTTCCTGGCGATCGAATCTCCGGTGCGGGCGACCCTGTTCGGCGCGTGGGCCGCTGCCCCCGACGATGTCTGGATCGTCGGCGGGGTCCCCGGTGCCGGCACGGTGCTCGAGAATGACGTGGTCCTGCACTGGGACGGTCAGCGCCTCGTTCGCGATGACACGCTGCCCAGCCGCGGGGTCGCGCTCCTGAAGGTCTGGGGCTCCGGTCCGGACGACCTGTGGGTCGTCGGCGAGCACGGCGCGCTGTGGCACCGCACGCAGGATCGCTGGGAGGACCACTCGATGAGCTCGTCGACCCTGTTCTCCGTGCACGGCTGCAGCCGCGACGATGTCTACACCGTCGGCGGCTCGCAGCTCCTCCACTTCGACGGCGCCACGTGGTCGCAGGTGGGTCCTCCGATCAACGCCTCCGCGATCGGCGTGGCCTGCGATACGACAGGCGTGTTGATCACCGGGTCTGGCGGCTTGAAGCTGCGCTGGGACCGGCGCTCCGGGGAATGGCACGACGAGCAGAACGTCGCCCCCTGGAATACCGACTTCCATGCCGCATGGATCGATGGCGACGGCGGCAACTGGGTCGTCGGCGGCAACTATAACCAGACGAGCAAGACCTCGCCGCGGCTCGGCGTCGTTGGCTATTACGGTGTGCGACCCCCACTACCCGGTGACCGTTTGTGACGACTGCGACGCCGCCGTGCTGGTGCACGCCGTGCTGAGCCGGCAAGTCACTCGGCGTTCGCGCCCGCGTACATCGCGGCGATCGATAGGGGGCTTTCCCGCCCCCTCTTTCGCGGCAAAGCCGCGAAATTCACCCCTCCGCGCGTCGCGTCGCGCGGATCTTCTTGGCCATCCACCCGGGGGAGCTTGTTTTAGCTCTCTGCGTCCGCATTGCGGTACATCGCCTCGATCGCGGCGGCGTACTTGTGGACGATCACGCGCCGCTTGAGCTTGAGCGTCGGCGTGAGCTCCTCGCTCTCGGCCGTCCACTCGCCGGGCAGGATCGTCCACTTGCGGATGCTCTCGACCCGCGACACCCGCTCGTTGACCGCCGCGACCGCGCGCGCGACCTCGGCCGCGACCTCGGGGTGCGCCGCGAGCTCGGCGATCGCCTGGCCCGCCATGCCGCGCGCCGCGGCCCACGCCGGCGCGTTCTGACCGTCGAGCACGATCAGCGCCGTCAGGTAGGCCCGGTTGTCGCCGATCACGCAGGCCTGTCCGATCAGCGAGTGCGCCTTGAGCAGGCCCTCGAGGTTGGCCGGCGAGATGTTCTTGCCGCCGGCGGTGATGATCAGCTCCTTCTTGCGATCGACGATCGTGTAGTAGCCGTCGGCGTCGACCGCCGCGATGTCGCCGGTCGACAGCCAGCCGTCGGCGTCGATCGTCTCGGCGGTCTTGGCCGGCTCCTTGTAGTAGCCGCGCATCACCAGGCCGCCGCGGACCTGGAGCTCGCCGTCGGCCGCGAGCCGGAGCTCGACGCCGGGCAGCGCCGTGCCGATCGAGCCGATCTTCACCCGGTCGGGCGGGTTGCGCGTCCCCATCACGGCGATCTCGCTCATCCCCCAGACCTCGTTGATCCGCAGGCCGATCGCGTGGAAGAACTCGAGGACCTCGCGCGGCGTCGGCGCGGCGCCCGTGACCGTGTAGCGCGTGCGGTCGAGCCCGATCCGGGCGCGGATCGCCGCGAAGATCGGCTCGACCATCGCGCGCTTCTGCTGCAGGTCGGCAGGGACCGGCTCGCCGCGCTGCTCGTGCGCGACGACCGCTCGCCCGATCTCGAGCGCGCCCAGCACCATGCGCCGCTTTTGCTCGTCGGGCTCGTTGCTGATCGCGCTCGTCAAGCCTGCATGAAGCTTCTCCCAGATCCGTGGCACGTGTGCCCGGTCACCAGCGACGTGTAGTAGCCGAGGAAGCGGTCCGCCGCGTGGGCGAGCGGCAGGTAGCTCAGCGTGCAGTCCTGCTCGGTGTTCTGCACGTCGCGGCGCGCCGACTCGATGACCCACAGCGCGGAGCGCTGGGTGTCGATCACGCCCTTCGGCGGGCCGGTGGTGCCCGACGTGTAGATCAACGTCACGATGTCGTCGGGCGTGACCGCCCGCCACAGCCGGTCGAACGCTCCCGCGTCGCGGGCGTGCACGGCGCGGCCGAGCGCGAGCAGCTCGTCGAACGTGATCACCGACGGGTCATCGCTCGCGCCGTCGAGCAGCACGATGTGGTCGAGCTGCGGCAGCTCGTCGCGCCGGAACCGCGCCAGGAACGCCGGGTTGTCGACCACCGCGACCCGGGCGTCGCAGTGGTTGGTGATGTAGCTGATCTGCTCGGGCGCCAGCGTGTTGTACAGACCGACCGCCGTGACCCCCGCGTGCATCAGGCCGAGATCGGCGATCACGTACTCCATGCGATTGCGCGCCATGACCACGCCGAAGCTCCTCGGCTTCACCCCGAGCGCCTGGAAGCCGAGCGCCGCGTCGCGGACCCGCTCGCGATACTGCTTCCACGTCAACGACCGCCGCTCGCCGCCCGGGCCCTTGTCGACCAGCGCCTCGGCATCCCCCAGCCGCTCGGCCGTCGCGGCGAACTTGCTGCACAGCGTCTGGCCCTCGATCGCTCGTTCGATATCTCTTCGCTCGGCGGCGATATCGCGCATGCGGACCTCCTGGTGCGGACGTTACGCCGGCCGGGGCCGACCGACCAAGCTGGAACTGCCATCGGTCGGCTCACCCGGCGCCCTCCGCCTCCGGTCACAGCACGGAACCGGCTCGATGCCGCACCCGGGCCGAGCCGGTGCTGTTATCGTGCCGGCCCAGGAGGTCAGCCATGATGGGACTCGCGGTCGTGGTCGGCGTCGGGCTGCTGGCCTGGTGGAACGGCGCGAACGACAACCTCAAGGGTGTTGCGACGCTGTACGGGTCGGGCGCGGTGTCGTACCGGGTAGCCCTCGGCTGGGCGACCGTGACACAGCTCGCAGGCTCGCTCCTGGCCACCGTCCTGGCCGCCGGGCTGATCCAGACCTTCTCGGCCAGGGGCCTGGTCCCCGACGCGGTCGCGGCCGACCCCGGATTCCTGGCTGCGGCGGCCCTCGGCGGCATGGCGACCGTGCTGCTCGCGACGCTGATCGGCATGCCGGTCTCGACCACCCACGCGCTCACCGGCGCGCTGGTCGGTGCGGGCCTCGTCGCCGCCGGCACCGACATCAACGTGGCTGTCCTGGGCAAGAGCTTCGTCCTCCCGCTGCTGGTCAGCCCGGCGATCGCGATGGCGCTCACCGCCACCCTCTACCCGCTCGCGCACCTCGCGCGCAAGGCGCTCGGCGTCCAGCGTGAATCGTGTGTGTGCGTCGGCGCGCAGTACGTTCCGGTCTCATCGCTGTCGCGCCACGGCGCGGCCCAGCTCTCGACCCCGCCCGCCGCAGCCGTCACCGTGTGCGTCGAGCGCTATCGCGGGACCCAGGCCGGCATCTCGGTCCAGGGCGCGCTCGACTCCCTGCACTTCGTCTCGGCCGGGGCGATCTGCTTTGCGCGTGCGCTCAACGACACCCCCAAGATCCTGGCGCTCTGCCTGTCGGCGAAGGCCCTCGGCGTCCCTCTCGGGCTGCCGATGGTCGGCGCCGCCATGGCCGCCGGCGGGCTGGTCAACGCCCGCAAGGTCGCCGAGACGATGTCGAAGAAGATCACCGCGATCAACACCGGCCAGGGCCTCGTCGCCAACCTCACCACGGCATTCCTCGTGATCGTCGCGTCGCGCGCCGGCATGCCGGTGTCGACCACCCACGTCTCCACCAGCGCCATGTTCGGCATCGCGGCCATCAATCGGTCCGCCAATTGCAAGACCGTGCTGCACATCATCGCCGCCTGGATCACGACCCTGCCCGCCGGCGCCGCGATCGGAGCCATCGCCTACGCGATCCTGGCGCGATGACCGCCATCGCTCCATTCCGCATGCGCGACCACCGCGATCCGATCGCTGACTCCCGCGGCGATCTCGCGTAGGCTCGCCGCCGTGCATCGACGGGACTACGAGCACGACGGCTTCCTCGTCCTCGAGCGCTTCGTCGATCCCGCCGCGTGCGACGCGCTGATCGCCCGCGCCGGCGAGCTGGTCCGCGGGTTCCGCCCCGACACCGTCTCGATCTTCACCACCCGCGAGCAGACCCGCACCGCCGACGACTACTTCCTCGACTCCGGCGACAAGATCCGGTTCTTCTTCGAGGAAGACGCCATCGCGCCCGACGGCTCGTTCCGCTATCCCCTCGCCCGCTCGATCAACAAGATCGGCCACGCCCTCCACGACCTCGACCCGGTGTTCTCGCGGTTCTCCCGCGATCCGCGGCTCGCCGAGCTGATCGGCGCGCTCGGCATCGCACAGCCGTTGCTCCTGCAATCGATGTACATCTTCAAGCAGCCGTTCGTCGGCGGCGAGGTCACCGCGCACCAGGACCACACCTACCTGTGGACCGATCCGCCGTCCGCCACCGGCCTGTGGTTCGCGCTCGAGGACGCTACCGTCGGCAACGGCTGCCTGTGGGTCCGGCCCGGCGGCCACACCGAGCCGCCGCGCAAGCGGTTTCACCGCCGCCCCGGCGGCGGCGCCTCGTTCGAGCTGCTCGACGACCGCGACCTGCCCTTCGACGGCATGGTCCCGCTCGAGGTGCCCCGCGGCACCTGCATCGTGCTGCACGGCCTGCTCCCCCATTACAGCGGCCCCAACCGCTCGCCCATCTCGCGGCAGGCCTACACGCTCCACGTCATCGACGCCGCTGCCCACTACCGCAGCGACAACTGGCTGCAGCGCAGCCCCGCCCTCCCCCTCCGCGGCTTCTAGCCCCGCATCATCCCGGCCGCGCGCCGCCTCTGCATGGCCGGCGACGCAGCCGCGCGTGGCTTTCTGTAAGATGCGCGCACCATGCCGCGCCCCCTCCTCGCGCTCGCCGCCTTGACCTTGCTCCTCCGCGCGGCGCCGGCCCGCGCCGACGTCCCCTCCGGCTGCGCGACCAAGGACGTCACCGCCGCGTTCGGCGACTTCCTGCGCACCGGCAAGATGCCGCCCGACACCGGGCGCTGGCTCTACGACAAGAAGGCCCAGTACATCGCGCCGTGGAAGGCGTTCGACAACGTCCACTTCGTCGGGATCTGCTGGGTCTCGGCGTGGCTGATCACCTCGCCCAAGGGCCACATCCTGATCGACACGCTGTACGACCCGTTCGTCGACACGCTGCTCGACAACATCCGCAAGGTCGGCGCCGACCCCAGGGACATCAAGGTCGTCCTCATCACCCACGGCCACTTCGACCACGCCGCCGGCGCGGCCAAGCTCAAGCCGCTCTTGCCCAGGGCGCGCTTCGTCATGACCGAGACCGGCTGGCGCGAGGGCGCCGAGTCCGCCGCCGCGTCGCAGACCACCCCGAGGCCATGGACCATGCTCGCCAAGGACGTCGTCGCCAAGGAGGGCGACACGTTCACCGCCGGCGGCGTCACCGTGCGCGTCTTCGAAACGCCCGGCCACACCTTCGGCACCGCGTCGTACGCGTACGACGTCATGGACGGCAAGACCGTCGAGCACGCCGTGACCGTCGGCGGCCTCGGCCTCAACGCGATCAAGGACGCGAGCCAGGTCGAGGCCTACCTCGCCAGCGTCAAGAAGCTGCGCGCGCTGATCACCAGCGCCGACCACCCCGTGCGAGTGCACCTGACGACACACCCGTTCTCCAACGGCATGTTCGAGGCCGCCGCCGGCCTCAAGACCCGCAAACCCGGCGAGCCCCACCCGCTCGTCAACCAGCCCGGCATCCTCAAGCAGCTCGACGGCCTCGAGGCCTCGGCCAAGGACCGCCTCGAGATCGAACGCGCCAAGAAGTAGCGAGCCGAGCCACGCTGCCACATTCCGCGGAAACGCGGCCCGAGTCACAGAACGATTCCACGGATCCACGGAAACGCGACCTCCCGCGTGGGACCGAAGCGACGGAGCTACGGCGACGACCGGCGGCGGACCGCCGCACGCACGGCATCGATCACCGGTGCGAGCACCTCGCGGTCCTGGCGCGCGCGGTGCGCCGCGGTGAAGGCCCGCATCGCGCGCTCGAGCTCGGCGAGCTGGGCCTCGACCTCGTCGAGCCGGCCGCGGCGGTGCAGCTCGACGCGTAGCGTGTCGCACACGTAATGGACGCAGCGCGCCGGACGGTGCTCGAGCGCGAGCGAGCACGCCTCGGCGCCACGGAACGCGCAGCCCGCGTGCGCATCGCGACCGGCGGGCGGGCGCAGATCGCGCGGCCGCGTCCCGGCATGGGCCAGCGCGGCGAGCTCGTGATCGTCGAACACGCTGGCGGTCGCACCCGCGCAGCACGCGCCGCCCGCGAACCCGCCGACCGGCCACGGCTGGCGCGCCGCGCACGATCCGCACGACGCCACCTCGCCGAATGCTGCGGCAGCCGCCCGCTTGGCGCGCGCGACCTCGCCCGCCAGCCCCCGCTCGTCGTCGGCGACCGTGCTCGCCCGCTCGACGCGCAGCCGCTGCCGCAGCGCCGCGACCTCGGCCGCGCGCGACGCCGGCTGGCGCAGCCGCATCACCAGGCGCTCGATCGGCACGAACACGCACATACCCTAGCATCCATCGAGCGCAAGTACGGCGAGCCGGGTCTCCCACTGGAACACCGGCTCCTCGATACTGTCATCCACCATCAGGTCCGCCGGTGACGTCGGTCATCCAGGCTGCGCATGAGAACCACGTACACTTCGCTCGTCGCGCGCGAGCCTCCGAGCGTCACCTGATGGGCGTCTCCGCAGAGCATTCAGCGCGAGGGCTGCAGCAGGTACATCGCGACGCGATACCGAACACAAGCGGGAAGCCCGGAGCGCAGCACTTCGGCGCGCCTGCGAGCAGCGGCCGACGGAGCTCGTATCGCAGTGAGCTGCTGCGGAACGATGCCGGCCGGACCGAAGAGATGCCGACGGAGCGTCACCGCCTTCCAGGTCTCGCTGCCCGACATCGAGCTGTCCCCGAGCGCCAGCGCGAGCGCGTCCCGCGCGTCCTCCGGCCACTTCGCGAGGTCGGTCCCGCCTTCGAGCAAGCCGGCAACCTGTTCGAGCATCGCCTCGTCGTCGACGATCTCTCGTTCAACGTCTGCGCGCTCGATCATTTCGATCCTCTGTCACAATACATATCGAGCAGCAACTCGCGCTGGCCGGCCGTGACCTCGAGCCGGGCGATGATCGCCACAGGATCAAGTCCAAACAGCCGTCGCAACTGGACTACCAGTGCGTCTGCGAACCCCAGGATCGCGTGACGATCGCCGTGCCACTTGATGAGCTGGTTCCAGCGATCCACGAGAGCATCCGCGGTGGTCCGCGGCGCGAGCAGATCGAGATCCGGAAGGTCTCTCGCGCGCCCGCTCGCCAGCTTCAGCAGGAACAGGTCCTCGATGCGAAGTGCCCGGAGCTCGAGATCGGAGATCCCTCCGATCACCGGCGACCATGCGATGTCACGGATGAGGATCTGCCCCCATACGTTCTCGCCGGTGGTCACGTCGAGCCGGAAGCTCGGGCCATGGCGTGCCCGGAACTCCTGCTCGACCAGCTCGACGGCGTCGGCCGAGATCTCGGGCATGTAGATGTCCACGTCGCGCGAATAGGCGCGGATCTTCCAACCGGCAAGCGCGGTTCCTCCGACCAGCACGATCGGGGACCGGAGCGCCTCTCCGCGAGACCGTGCCACATCCACGAGACGCGCGATGACGGCAAGCGCATCGTCGTACGACAGGAGCTGGGCTGGATCGTCGATGTGTTGATGGTCGGCTCGTCGTGAGACGAGGTCAAGGTGAACATGCGCGCGTGGAGCCGCGCCAGCGAGGTCGTTGCCGGGTTCAGAGCAGCTGCTGACGATCAAGCACCACGCCGAGCATCTCCACGCCGGGTAGCGCCGAGATCGAAGCCGCCTCCAAGGACTCGAGCTCACTCGCGCCGAGCGATCGATGCGCTCGAGATAGCGGCGCAACCCGGCGCCGAACCCGTGGGCCGTGCGGTCAGAGGCAGTGCCAAGCTATCGCAGCGCAGTCATGCTCGGAGCAGAGGAACACCGTATGCCTCGAATGCCGGATCGCGCGAAACGATCGTGTAGCCCTGCTCGAGCGCCTGAGCGATCAACAACCGATCGAAGGGATCCTTGTGATGCCAGGCGAGCCCGCGGACGTGCAATGCGGACGATAGAGACAGCTCCGCCACCTCGAACCCGGTGCGCCTCAGCACCTCAGGCAGCCAATGCTCGGCGGGTCTCGCGAGATCGAGCTTTCCCAGCGATTGCTTGATCGCGATCTCCCACGCGCTCACGACGCTGACCAGGACCTCATTCGTGCCGTCTTCGATCGCTGCACGAGCCTCCGCCCCCAGGCGACCGACATCGGTGGCAGCCCATATCAGGGTGTGCGTATCGAGCAGGAGCTTCATTCCATGCCGAACGCGGTCGCGATGTCCGCCGGGAGCTCATCGAAGTCGGCATGCATCGTTGCCTCACCCGCGAACAGCCCGAGTCGACGCCGCCGTGCCACGGCCCTGTACGGTACGAGAACGGCCACCGGCTCGCCGGCCCGGGCAATCACGATCCGCTCCCCGCCTTCTACCTCTTCCAGAAGCCGAGACAGCTGCGACTTGGCCTCGTGGATGTTCACCTGCTTCACGACCTCAGCTTAGCTAAGGTTAGTCCATGAGACAAGCATCCGCCGCGATCAGAACTGGCCGAGCACGGAGAGCGAGAGGGTCGGGCCGCTGAGGTCGAGGCGGCCGAGGGGGAGCTCGGTCATCGGCAGCGCGAGGGTGTCGTCGGGGTGGCTGCGGCGCGGGGTCAGCGCGATGCCGCGGGCGGCGACATAGCCGAGCTCGAGGCGGACGCCGAGGCCGAACTGGTGGGCCGTGCTGACCACGAGGTCGAGCGCGGCGCCGGCCTGCGCCATGGCGCCCCAGCCGTGATCGGACGCCGAGGCGCCGGTGGGATCGCTGATCGAGACATTGGCGCGCTGGGCGCCGAGGGCGAGGCGTGCGCTGGCGGCGACCATGCGGTGGAGCTGATAGCGCGCCGCGACGCCGCCGGTCAGGCCGAGCTGGCCGATGCTCGTGGACAGGGACTGGAACATGGTGCCGTCGGCCGAGGTGGCGGCGAGGCCGGCCTCGGCCCACAAGCTGAGGCCGGGCAGCGGCCCGCCGTCGAGGATGCCGAGGTCGCGGGCGGCGCCGAGGGTGATGCCGGCGAGGTTGTCGGCGGTGAGGGCATTGGCGCTCGACGAGCGCAGCGCGCGGGCGGTGCCGCCGAACGACAGCTCGTTGGGGGTGGGATCGGCATGCGCGGGGGCGCCGGTGGCAGCGAGGGCGAAGGCGAGCGCGGGGAGGTGGCGCATGTCAGTGGTCCTCGTCGAGCAGGTCGGCGGTGAGGAAACCGGACAGCACGATCGCGTCGCCGCGCGCGGCGGTGGGCGACGGGATCACGGTGGCGTGGCCGAGCGGCCCGCCGTGATCGACGAACACCTTGTCGTTGGCGGTCGCCAGGACGTGCGCCGGGAGGTCGTCGAGCCGGAAGTCGGTGGGGTGGAGGTTGTCGAGCGCGACGAAGCCGACGCGCGCGACGCCGCGGGTCGCGCCGATCAGGTAGCTGCCGCCGGGCGAGAAGTCGTAGCTGTCGAGCTTGCCGGTGCCGAGCAGCGGCGCGGTCGCGGTGGTGGCGAGGTCGACCATGCCGAGCACGGTGCGCGCGTCGTCGTGGACGATCATCGCGAGGTCGCGGCCGGGGACGGCGACGACATCGTGGACCGGCTTGTCGAGCGTGATCGCGACGGGGGCGACCTGGGCGAGCGGGTCGGCGAGGTGATCGAGCTCGAGCACCCAGAGCCGCGCGAGGCCACCGCCGGCGCCGCCCGAGCCGAGCGACGCGAACAGCGCCTTGTGCGGCGGACCGTCGTCGGGAAACAGCAGGATGCGGTTGATCGGGTCGGCGATCGGGATCGAGCGGAACTGGGCGGTGTCGGCGTCGATCACGACGACCTCGTGGGTGTCGGGCGTCGCGGCGAGCACGACGCGCCGGCCGCTGGCCTCGTCGTAGACCGCGATGTCGCTCGGGCCGCCGCCGGCGCCGAGCTCGGAGACGACGGCGCGGAAGTCGTTGTCGGCGGGATCGGTGGGGTTGGGCGGCTCGGCCGCGAGCGCGACCTGCAGCACGTCGCGCGCGCGGTCGCTGCGCACGTAGGCGCTCGCGCTGCCGGGCGCGAACACGACCTCGCGCGGCACGACCACGGCGCCGCCGAGATCGAGCCGGATCGACACCTCGTGGCGCAGCGGGTGAGTCGCGTCGAGCACGGTGAGGTTGTCGGCCGACAGGATGAACGCGAAGCTGCGCGGGGCAGCGTCGGGGCCGCCCGGCAGGACCATCGGCGGCGACAGCGCGATGCCGTCGGGCACGGTGCCGAACGAGCGGATGGTCACGAGCGCGGGGTTGGACGCGCCGGCCGGGCTCGCGAGGTCGATCACGGCGAGCTCGTTCGGATTGCGGAACACGCCCTCGGCGTCCTGGCCGGAGCCGGAGTAGTAGGCGATCGCGAGCGAGCCGTCGGGCGAGACGGCGATGCGGTCGAACGGCGAGCCGATCGGATAGGCCTGCGCGGCGCCGGGGCGCTGGCTGTCGACGACCCAGAACTGCGGCGGCTGGTCGATCTCTCCGGGATGGATCGCCTGCTCGCCGCGCGTGATCACGAACAGGCGGTGGCGGTCGGCGCTCGGCACGGCGTACATCGCGCGCCGGCCGATCGCGGTGTGCGAGATCGCAGGGCGGTCGCCGCCGAGGTCGATCAGGACGACGCGGTCGAGCGCCGAGTCGATGTACGCGATGTGGGTCTTGAGCGCGATCGGGCCGAGCACGGTGCGCTGGCGGTCCCAGCGGATCGGACGGTCATCGCTCCAGCATGCCGCGGCGGCGACGGCGAGGACGGCCACGGCGAGCGAGGTTCGAGGCAGGTGGTGGCGCATGTCAGTGATCCACGATCTGGCTGTTGAGGTCGAAGCCGGTCACGGTGCGGATCGCGCCGGAGGCGAGCGCGACGAACGACATCCGGCCGAGCGGGTGGCGCTGCGCGACGAAGGCCTGGCCGGCCCCCGGGACGACGCCGACGGTGGACGGCGGCGAGCCGAGCGCGAGGCTGCGGACGATGCCGGTCCGGGCCGAGACGACCTGGACGGCGCGGGTCGCCGACGCCGCGTCGCCGCCATCGAGCGCGACGTAGGCGGTGTCGCCGTCGGGTGCGTACGCCGGTGGCCCGGGGTCGACCGGGGTGAGCTGCAGCTTGGCGAACCCGGTCGCGAGGTCGACCAGCTCGTAGCCGTAGCTCCGCGCGATGATCTCGTCGATCGAGCCGGCGGTGGCCGGATCGCCGGGCGCCTTGGCGGCGAGCACGATCGCGGTGGCGCTGTCGGGCGCGATCGCGACGGTGCGGACCGCCTTCTGGAGCGGGTAGGTCACGTGCGGAAAGCCGGCGCGGCCGAGCTCGACCACGGTGAGGTGAGGGTCGAGCGTCGCGTTGGTGTAGAGCACCGCGCGCTTGCCGTCGGCCGACACCGCGAGCGAGCCGACGCTGGCCGGCGCGAGATCGACGGTGTCGACGCCGCTCGGGTCGATCGCGTCGCCGGGGATGTCGATGATGGCGAGCCGGGCCGCGTCGCGCAGGGCGGCGTAGACCCGCGAGCCGTCGGGGGCGAGATCGATATCGGTCGGCGGCGCGTCGAGCGGGACGTCCCAGGTCTGCGCGGCGCCGCGCAGGCTGACCACGCGCACACCGGCGTGCCCGGCCTGGCGGACCGCCGCGTAATCGCCGGTCGCGACGATCTGGACCTCGAGGTCCTCGGCCGGCACACCCGGCTCGGCGACGGGGATCGGCGGCACGATCCGCGGACCGTGCTGGGTCGCGTCGACGAGGTCGATCACCGACACGCCGTCCTGGGTGATGACGTAGGCGCGCGCCCCGGCGGCGTCGAACTGTACGGCGCGCGGCCGGAACCCGACCGTGAGCGCGACCGAGGTCTCGTGGCCGGGCGCGAGCGCGGCGACCACGACGTCCTGGAAGCTCCCGGCGTTGCCGGTGCCGTCGTGCAGCGCGCGCACCAGGTCGAACCAGATCACGGCGAAGCGGCCGGTCGGATCGACGTCGATGCGGTTGAGACTGGGCAGGGTCGCGAGCACGCGGGTGCCGTCGCCGCCGGTCACCACCGGCCGCACCACGGTCGCGGTGCCGCCGGCCGTGTCGAGCGCGATCGCGCCGTCGCTGCCCGGGATGGTGGCGACCTCGCGCGGCGCCGGGCCGACCGGGGTGGTCGAGACCGTGAGCGTCTCGCCGTCGATCCGCGCCAGCTTGCCCTGCGCGGTCATCGCGACGTAGACGAAGCGCTGCGAGCTGATCGGCGGCCCGAGCGCGATCTCGGTCTCGGCGGGTGCGCCGCCGTCGCCGGTCGGCGAGGGCGGGACACAGACATGGAAGTCGTTGCAGCTCCAGCCGGTCGGGCATTCGCTCGCGACCAGGCAGCCCATCGCCCCGGCGTCGGCACCGGCGCCGCCACTGCTGCCGAGGTCGGCGGCGGTCGAGTTGCCGCAGGCCGCGCCGGCGACGAGCAGCGCCGCGGCGATCGTTTGCATCGCATGCATGCCGAGCGCCTTCGCAACCGATGTACCGCGGCCGCCGACGTGATCTCGGGGAGTTAGCCGGCACGTGTTTGCCAGCTCGCGCGTCGACCGCGACGCGGATGTCGCTCCTGCGCGGCGTTGCGCGCGCCGGGGCCCCGCGCGACCATGTGCCGGGAATGCGCGTGCTCGCCGCGATCGGCCTTGCGATCCTGTTCGCGATCGGCGCCGGGCTCGGCCTGGCGATCGGCGCGGTGGTGTTCTTCGTCAGCTGGCGGCGCAGCGCGCGGGCGGTGCACGCCGACGGCGTGGTCTGCCGCGGCGAGCTCACGGCGGCTGACCGGTCGGCGGCGCGCCTGGCGGGGCCGGCGCTGGTCCGGCTGTCCGGCGCCCTGGAAGGCCAGGCCACCACCGGCACGGATGTGCTCGGCGTCGAGATCCGGATGCAGCGGACCGCGCGCAACGACGCGGCACACGGCGACCAGGATCTGGTGTTCGGCAGCTTCGAGTCGTTCGCCACGGCCGCGCGCGATCGCGCCCGGACCAACGCCGGCGACTACCTCGCCAACTGCTATTCGACGGTGACGCCCTGGTGGCTGACAAGCCACGGGCCGGTGATCCTGCGGCTGATCGCGGCACCCGCGGCGGCGCCCGAGCGCGGCAGTGACCGGCTGGCCCGGCTCGATGCAGATCTGGTAACCGATCGCGCACGGTTTTCACTGGTGGTCGACGCGCCGGCCGGCCGGGTCGCGCTCGGTGAGCTGCGTCTCGTCGAGCGGCTCGCGATCGACGATCGCGCGCTGCGCGTCTCGATGTTCCGCCAGGGCCGCGGCGTCCGGCCGCTCGGGCTGCGGAACGGGATTCGCGCCACCGTATATCCGATGAGCCAGCTCGCGCGCCGTCTGCGCGGCGGGTAGGATCACGGCCCGAGCGATGCAGGAGGTCGCAAGCTCCATCGATCGGTACCAGGTGGTGCGGCGGATCGGCGCCGGCGGCATGGGCGTGGTGTACGAGGCCGACGACGTCGAGCGCGGCCAGAAGGTCGCGCTCAAGACGATCTCCAACCCCGACGTCGAGAAGATCTACCAGCTCAAGCGCGAGTTCCGCGCGCTCGCCGACCTGTCGCATCCCAACCTGGTCGCGCTCTACGATCTCGTGGTCGTCGCGGACTCGTGCTTCTTCACGATGGAGCTGCTCGACGGCGTCGACCTGCTCACCTACCTGTGGGGCCGCAAGGTCGAGGATCCGGCGGAGCTCGTGACCACGACGCTCACGCCGATGCCGCCCGGCTTCGAGGGCGCCCCCGGCGAAGGCGAGTCGATCACGCTGACCTCGCCGCAGCCGACGCCGTGCGACATCGATCGCCTGCGCCATGCGCTGCCGCAGCTCGCGCGCGGCCTGCACGCGCTGCACAGCGCCGGCAAGATCCACCGCGACGTCAAGCCGTCGAACATCCAGGTCACCAGCGACGGCCGGGTCGTGCTGCTCGATTTCGGGCTGGTCGCCGAGCTCGAGCGCCGCCAGGGTGCCGACGGCATGATCGTCGGCACCGTCGCGTACATGGCGCCCGAGCAGTGCGCCGGCGACGTCCAGCTCAGCGCCGCCGCTGACTGGTACGGCCTGGGCGTCGTGGTGTTCCAGGCGCTGACCGGGCGGCTGCCGTTCGAGGGCGTGCCGACCCGCGTGCTGTTCGAGAAGCAGACCGAACCCGCGCCGCGGCCGTCGCGGCTGGTCCAGCACGTCCCGCGCGACCTCGACGATCTGTGCGCCGAGCTCCTCGAGCGCGAGCCCGCCGATCGGCCGACCGGCGCGCAGCTCCTGCACCGCCTCGGCGTCGCCGACACCGACCGGATGGCCGCGCCGATGGTCACGGTGTCGCGCGAGGGCGGCTTCGCGGGCCGCACCGCCGAGCTCGCCACGCTGGAGGCCGCGCTCGAGCCGCTCGCGGTCAAGCGCGCCTCGGTCGCGCTGGTCCGCGCGCCGTCGGGCATGGGCAAGACCGCGCTGGTCACGCGGTTCCTCGAGCGACTGCGCTCGACCAACCCCAACGCGCTCCTGCTCCACGGCCGCTGCCTCGATCGCGAGGACGTGCCGTACAAGGCGATGGATCCGTTGATCGACGAGCTCAGCGACTGGTGGCTCGGCCTGGCACCCAAGCAGGCCCAGGCGCTGTTGCCGCGCGACGCCTACCTCCTGCCGACCTTGTTCCCGGTGCTCGACCGCGTGCCGGCGATCGCCGATGCGCCGCGCACCCGGGTCGTCGCCGATCCGCAGGCCCGCCGGACCCACGCGTTCGGCGCGCTGCGCGAGACCCTGCAGCGGCTCGGCGACCGCCACACCGTCGTGCTGTTCCTCGACGACATGCAGTGGGTCGATCGCGACACCACGGCGCTGCTCGCCGACCTGATGCGCGCGCCCGATCCGCCGCCGGTGCTGCTCGTGCTCGCGACCCGCAGCGAGGGCGGCGCGCCGGTCGTCGACCTGGTGCGCCGCATGGACGCCGCGCAGCGCCTGATCGACCTGGGCCCGCTGTCGGTCGACGCCGCGACCGCGATCGCGGTGTCGCACCTCGGCGAGGACAACCGCGAGACCGCCGAGCAGCTGGTGCGCGAGGCCGACGGCAGCCCGCTGTTCTTGATCGAGCTCGCCCGCTACCTGCACGGCCGCAGCGTCGCCGACGTCGCCGGCAAGGGGCTCGACGCGATGCTCGCCGAGCGAATCGGCGGCCTGGGCGAGACCGCGCGCGCGATCGCCGAGATCGTCGCGGTCGCCGGCGAGCCGATGACGCGCTCGGCGCTGGGCGCGATCAGCGCCGTGCCCCCGGCAGAGCTGTCGCGCCAGCTCTCGCTGCTCCGCGCGCAGCGCGTGGTGCGGATGTCGGGCTCGCGCGCCGAGGACACGATCGAGCCGTACCACGCCCGGGTCCGCTCGGCGGTGCTGAACCAGCTCGACAACGAACACCGCGCGCGCCACCACCGCGCGCTCGCGATCGCGCTGTCGGGCAAGGGCTCGGCCGAGCAGCTCGCGCGCCACTGGTACGGCGCCGGCGACCTCGAGCACGCCGCGGGCCACGCGCGGCGCGCCGGCGACGAGGCCCGCGCCAAGCTCGACTTCGACCTGTCGTCGCGCTGGTACGCGATCGCGCTCGAGGGCCCGCAGTGGACCGACGCCGAGCGCCGCGCCCTGCGCACCCAGCTCGCCGACGCGCTCGCCGACGCCGGCCGGCCGCGCGAGGCGGCCGAACAGTTCCTGGTCGCCGCGTCCGGCGCCGACGCCGCGACCACGCTCGAGCTGCGCCGCCGTGCCGCCGGCTCGCTGCTCCAGTCGGGCTACGTCGCGGAGGGCCTGGGGTTCCGGCCGCGCTCGCTCGCCGAGATCAGCCAGGCCGAGCTGACCCGCGTCGATGTCTGCGAGGGCGTCTCGTTCGGGCTCGCGCTGGTCGACACCTTCCGCTCGATGGACTTCGGCACGCGGTTCCTCCTGTCCGCGCTGCGGCTCGGCGAGCGCTGGCGGGTGTCGCGCGCGATCGCGCTCGAGACCGACTTCCTCGCCGCGACCGCCAAGTCGGCGCGCGCGGTGCGCCTGCTCGACAGGCTCGAGCAGCTGACCGCCACGCTCGACGAGGTGCCCGCCCACGCGCAGCTGCTCACCACGCGCGGCTTCGTCGACTTCTTCGTTCATGCCCGGTTCCGCCGCGCGCTCGGCCACTTCAGCGAGGCGATCGCGAGCTACCGCGCGGTGGTCGGCCGCGCCGGCTTCGAGCTCGACACCGTCAGCATGTTCTGCTGCTGGGCGCTGTACTACCTGGGCGAGATCGGCGAGCTGTCGCGGCGGGTCCCGGCGATGGCCGAGGCCGCCGCCCGCAACGGCAACCGCTACACCGCCGTCACGCTGCGCTGCGCATTTCCGATCGCGTGGCTCGCCCGGTTCGAGCCCGACGCGATCGAGGCCGAGATCGACGCCGCGCTCGGCTCGTGGAGCAGCAGCGACGGCAGCTACCAGCTCCAGCACCTGTTCGCGCTCGCGTCGCGGCTCGACCTGTCGCTGTATCGCCGCCGCCCCGAGGACCTCACGCCGCGGATCGCCGCGGAGTGCAAGCGGATCCGGCGCTCGCTGGTCGACCGCCCGCCGATGCAGGGCGTGGTCCTGCAGTCGACGCTGTTGCGCCACGCCGTCGCGTGCGCCCGGCACGCCCCGCCCGGCTCGTCGCGCCGCCGCGAGGCGCTCGCCGAGGCCCGCGGTCACCTGCGCCGGTTCCCGCGCCGCTCGCTCCCGGTGATCGCGTACGTCTCGCAGCTGTTCGATGGCCTGATCGCCGACGCGGACGGCCGCCCCGAGGAGGCGATCGCCCGGTACCGCGCGGCGATCCCCGGGCTCGACCGGCATGACACGCACCTGTATGCCAACGCCGCACGCGACCGCCTCGGCCGGCTGATCGGCGGCGACGAGGGCGCCGCCCTGCGCGCCGGCGTGCGCGCCTGGCTGGATCGCGAGTCGGTCCGCGAGCCCGACACCATCCTCGACATGCTGCTCCCGGGCCCACCCTCGGTCTGACACGACGAGCCTCGCCGTCATCGCAGTCATCACCTGCAACCCGAGGTGGACATGCCGGGCCGGGCGAGCCAACATCACGTCATGCGCCACGCGCTGCTCACCCTCACCGTCCTGACGTCGGCCTGTCTGGCCGAGTCCGCGAACGGTCCCGCGGGTCACACGGCGACGCGCGCCGCGCCGGCCTGCGCGACCGCGCGGCCTACCGGCAGCAACATCACTCGCTGGGTCTGTCCGCCCGAGCTGAAACCGACCGATCCCATGGAAGCGGCCGTCTGGGGCAACCACGATCCGGCCCGGCCATTCGATCCCGCGCGCGAGGGCTCGTACACCACGGACACGCCGGGTCTCCGCGTCTATCCAATCCGATGATCCCGCTCCGGCCAATCCGATGATCCCGCTCCGGCCATTCCGATGATCCCCCGCTCCGGCCATTCCGATGATCCCGCTCCGGCCATTCCGATGACGCCGCTCGGGCGGGTCGGCGGGCGAGCGCGGTACCTGACGTGATGCGCGACGCGACCCAGGCGCTGACCATCCTCGCCGAGATCGCGCCCGGCGCGCGCGCGCCGCTCGCGCGCCGGCTCGCCGCGATCGCCGAGGACCTCGATGGCAATCCTGTCTTCCGGCCGTGCGAGCTGCCGGATACCCACTTCATGCGCCTGGTGATCATCGATGACCCGCGCCGAGAGCTGCCGGCGCTGCTCGCGTGGGAGAGCAACCACGACGGCCCGGCCGCCGACTACCTCGCCGCGGTGGCCCGCACCGCTCCGTCGATCTCGGCGGTGTTCGAGTGCTGCGCCGGCTATCCCGCGGGCGGCATCGCCGATATCGACCGCTGGGTCGCGTGGATGCGCGCGCACAGCCACCGCGCCAACGCGTTCTACGCCGGCTATCGCGGCGTGCCGCGCAGCGCCGTGGTCAACGATCGCCGCGTCCACGACGCGATCCGCGACGTCCTCGATCGCGCCGACCGCGACGAGCTGTGCACGCTGTCGCGCAGCGACCTCCAGCGCGCGATCTGCGAGCGCGTCGCGGCGCGCCGCCCCGAGCTCGACACCTCACCGCGCGGCGACGACGAGCTGCGCTGGCTGCTCGGCAAGCTCGCCGCGGCCGCCGCCGGCCTCGCGCTGCTGCCGCTCGTGCTCGTCGTGGCCCCGCTGTGGTACCTCGTGCTGCGCCACCGGGAGAGCCGACCAGGTGACCCAGAACCAGCTGACCCACGTGGTCGACGTGAGGCCCGGCCGGTTCCGGCTCGCCACGCTGTGGCTGGTGCTCGCCGCGATCGACATCGCCGCGCGGGTCCACGCCGTGCGCGGCCAGCTCGGCGGCATCACCGCGATCCACTTCGCGCGCTGGGTGATCGTCCGCGATCGCCGCCCCGTGCAGCCGCGGCGCCACCGGCTGGTGTTCTTCTCGAACTACGACGGCAGCTGGGAGAGCTACCTCGGCGAGTTCATCGACCGCGCCGCCTCGGGGCTCACCGCGGTGTGGTCGAACACCGTCGGGTTCCCGGCGACGCGGCACCTCGTGCTCGCCGGCGCGCGGGACGAGGAGTCGTTCAAGCAGTGGACCCGCGAGCATCAGCTGCCGACCCAGGTGTGGTGGAGCGGCGTCCCCGATGCCACGGTGCAGAACATCCGCGACGACGTGTGGATCCGGCAGCAGCTGAGCCGCGGCCTGCCCGACCACGAGCTCGAGACCTGGCTCGGCAAGCTATGACCGTGCCCGGCCCCGACGACCTCGAGGACATCCAGGGCCTGATCTACAGCGCCTGGCTCGATCATCCGCACGCCGGCTTCCTGTTCGCCCGCCTCGGCGACGACCCGGCCGCCGCGCGCGGCTGGCTCGACACCGTGCGCCGCCTGGTCACGCCGGCGGTCCGGCATCGCCGCCGCCTCCACGGCCGGCTGCAGGTCGCGCTGTCGCCGACCGGCCTCGCCGCGCTCGGCGTCCCCGGCGACGTGATCGCGATGATGGCGCCCGAGGCCACCGCCGGCATGGCCGCCCGCCGCCGCGTCCTGGCCGACACACCCGCCGACGCGTGGGAGCTCGGCGGCCCCGGCGACCGGCTCGACGCGCTCGTGATGGTCTATACCCGCGACGCGGAGACGCTGGCCGGCGAGCTCGCCGCGCAGCGCCATGCGCTCGTCGCCGCCGGCGCCCAGGTTCACGCCGACGAGCTCGGCTCGCCGATCGGACAGCGCGAGCACTTCGGCTTCGCCGACGGCCTGTCGCAGCCGTTCATCGCCGGCGTCCATCCCCGGCCCCGGCCCGGCGAGGACCCGATCCCCGTCGGCGAGATCGTGCTCGGCTACCCCAACGCCTACGGCCGGCTGCCGATGACCCCGATCTGGGGTGACTTCGATCTCGGCCGGAACGGCAGCTACCTGGTGTTCCGCAAGCTCGCGCAGGACGTCGCCGGGCTGTGGCGCTGGGTCGCCGATCACGCCCGCCGCCTCGCCGCCGGCGATCCGGCCATGGCCGACTACCTCACCGAGCTGCTCGCCGCCAAGCTGATCGGCCGCTGGCCGAGCGGCGCGCCGCTCACCCTCGCCCCCGATCGCGACGATCGATCGCTCGCCGCGCCGGAGCGCCGCAACTGCTTCGGCTACCTCGAGCACGACCGCGATGGCCTGCGCTGTCCGATCTCGGCGCACATTCGCCGCGCCAACCCGCGCGACGCCCGCGGCGGCAGCGCCGACGATTCGCAGACCGTCGTCGGCCGCCACGCCGTACTGCTCGCTCGCCTCGGCGCCGCGCTGACGGCCCTGCGAGCCGGCTTCGAGTTCATCCAGCAGACCTGGCTCGCCAACCCCGGCTTCCTCGGCCTGCACTGCGAGCCCGATCCGCTGCTCGGCGGCGCCGCCGGCCAGGGCCACTTCACCATCCCAGCCGATCCGATCCGCCTCCGCCTCACCGGCGTCCCGACGGTGGTGACCAACCGCGGCGGCGGCTACTTCTTCCTGCCGTCGCTCTCGGCCCTCGCCCGCATCGCCGCCGGCCCGTGAGCCATGGCTCGCAGGGCCGTCAGCGCGGCGCCGAGGCGAGCGAGCAGTACGGCGTGGCGGCCGACGGCGCCTCGACTCGACCGCGATCGCGCGCTGCGGGCACGACTCGTCCTCGCTCCAGGCGCGCCAGGTCGTCGAGTAGCCGTCGACCGACGGCGTCCACGCCAGCGATGCGATCCACCGGCTGAACTTGGCGTCCCAGGTCAGGCCGCTGTCGGCGGGCCAGGCCAGCCCGGCCGCGCGCGCCGCCGGCGTGTCGGTGTCCTCCCAGCGGTTTCTCGCGATCCACACCTGCGTGCGCGTGGTATCGCTCGCGACCGGCAGGCCGCGCCGCAGCTCGGAGTCGTCCTTGCCCGGCGGCGGCGTCGGCGACAGCGGCCCGGACATGCCCCATTCCTCGTCGAGGTCGATGTCACCGCTCGCGCAGCCAGCGAGGCCCGCGCCGGACAGCCCGGACAGCACAGCCACGAGCGCGACCGATCTCATGCGGCCACCTCCAGCACGCGTCGTGCCCATCGCCGCCGGGCGTGGTCCCGGCAGGTTGCCGCGATTCGCGCCACGCGGGTTCCGGCGCGCGCGCTGGCCGGAAGCTCGACTGACCAGGACGGATGTCACCGCGCGCGCCAGGCGTCCCGCGCGCCTTTGGGGACCGCTCGGTCTGCGCTTGCGCTAAGGTGCCTGGACCCGATGCCGATCGAAGGTGTGGTCAGCTCGCTCGACGAGGCCCCCGGAGCCGCCGTGCGCGATCCGGTGCGCGCCACCGCGGCCGGGACTATCGCGGCGCTGGTGCGCACGCTGCGGCCCAAGCAGTGGGTGAAGAACCTGTTCGTCGCGGCGCCGCTGGTGTTCTCGCGCCACCTGACCAGCCCCACGTATGCGATCAAGACCGCGCTCGCCGTGCTCGCGTTCTGCGCGCTGTCGGGGGCGGTCTACGCGTTCAACGACGTCCGCGACGTCGCGGCCGACCGCCTGCACCCGATCAAGCGCCACCGGCCGGTCGCCGCCGGTGCGCTGTCGGAGCGCGCCGCGCTGATCTGGGCCGGCGTGCTCGCGGCCGGCGCGCTCGGCGGCTGCCTGGTGCTGAGCTGGAAGCTCGCCGCGTTCGCCACCGCGTACCTGATCCAGAACGTCGCGTACACGCTGAGGCTCAAGCAGGTCGCGTTCATCGACGTCCTGCTGATCGCGAGCGGCTTCATCCTGCGCGTGCTCGCCGGCGCCGTCGCGATCGCCGTCCCGGCGTCCGGCTGGGTGCTGCTGTGCACCACGCTGCTCGCGGTGTTCCTCGGCTTCGGCAAGCGAGCGCACGAGCTGGCGTGGGCAGAGCGCACCGGGCGCGCCGCCACCACGCGCGCCGCGCTCGCCGGCTACACGCTCAACGTCCTCAAGCTCGCCATGCTGGTCCTGGCCGTGGTGACGTGCGGCGCGTTCGTCGCGTACACCGTCGACCCCCACACCATCGAGTACTTCAGCTCCGATCGGCTGATCCTGAGCTCGCCGTTCGTCGCGCTCGGCATCGTCCGGTTCCTGTCGCTCTCGCTGTGGTGGCCCAAGGACGACTCGCCGACCGACGCGATGCTGCGCGATCCGTGGTTCCTCGCGATCCTCGCCGGCGCGGCGGCGACGATGCTCTACGCGATCTACGGCTGAGCCAGGTCACTCCGTGCCCAGCGCGCCCGACCCCGGCGGCCCCGGCGGCGCGAACCCGCGGCAGGCGCGCACCGGCTGCGCCGTGTACTTGGGCAGCGACGGCTCCTGACACATCAGGAAGCACGAGCCCTTCGCGCTGCGAACGATCCGCAGGTGGCGGCAGCGATGGCACAGGCTCTCGGGGAACGGCAGCTCGTCGGTCATGTCTCGGAGGCTGCGACGAGCACGTCGCCGCCCGGGATGGTACTCCTAGATCCAGCAGGCGATGGACGAACTCGATGCCGAGCTCGCGCACGCGGGCGCCGCTGTCCTCGAAGATCGCGTCGTCCGCCGCGTGATCAAGCAGCACCGCCGGCTGCCCGGGATCGGCCTGCAGGTGCCCCACGCGCAGTGCTACACGCTGCCGCGCGCCGCGCTCGAGCGGCTGGTCGATCGCGACGAGCTCACCACCGATCCCGCCGCGCTGCCGGACGATGTCGTGATCTTCGGGGGCCCGCGCGCCGCGCTCGCCGCGGGCGACCCCGCCGCGCTGTCGCGGGCCTGGCGCGCGATCTTCCATGGCCGGATCCACCAGGCGCTCGCCGCGCTGGTCGACCGCGGCGCGATCACCCGCGCCTCGATCCGCGAGCGCGTCCACCGGATCGGCCAGACCGAGTTCGACGAGATCCGCACCGTGCTGCGCCAGGAGGACCTGCTGCTGCCGCCGGTCGACGACCTCGCCGCGTACATCGAGTTCGTCGCGCTGTACCTCGAGCTCCGCGAGTTCGCGCCGCGCACGCTCGATCGCACGTTCCCCACGCTCGACCTGCCGCGGGTCGATGCGACGATCGCGCTCGACCTCGACGGCGCCGCCGTGCTCGCCGCGGCGCGGCCCGCGCGCGCCCCCGAGCGGCCGATCGCCGACGAGCCCGCCACGCCGCCGCCCGCCGACGATGCCGACGCGCTGCCCGCCGCGGTCGCGCCGATCGCCGTGGTCAATCCCTCGGTGCGCAGGCGCGCGTCGCGCGCACGGGTCAAGGGCAACCGCGCCCGCGCCGCGATCCTCGCGCTGCGCGCCGGCGATCGCGAGGGCGCGCGCGCCGACCTCGACGCCCTGTGCGCGCGCCTCGCCGGCGCCATCGGCTGCGCCCCCAGCCCCGCCTGGGCCGCCGCGCTCCTGCCCGTCGCCGAGGCCGCCGCCGCGCAGCGCGTGCTGCGGTTCACGCCCGGCGCGCGGCTGCTCCACGATCTGCAGGCCGCGTGCGTGGTCGCCGAGCGCGAGGTCCGCGTCGTCGACGTCGCCGGCTGGGCCCTGTCGCGCGGCAAGCGGCCGGTGGTCCGCGCGCTGCCGGCGACGCGCGAGGTCCGGGTCGCCAAGCACCTCCACGCCGCCGTCGCCAAGGTCGCCGAGCATCGCCTCGTGGCGGGCCGCGACCGCGAGCGCCTGTCGGCCGCCGTGCGCGACATCGTCGACTGCGCCGATCGCCACGTCCGGGTCGTGCTGCGCCCCAAGATCGAGGCCGCGCTCGACGGCGTCGCGCTCCACCCGCGCAACCTGCCCGAGCGGGTCGCCCAGAAGAAGCTGATCGACGAGCTGCTCGATCGCGCCGTCGAGGTCGGTCAGCTCTCGCTCGGCAACCTGCGCGACGCGATCTCGCACAACGACCTCAAGCTCCCCGATCTGACCCGCGCGCGGCTGCGCTCGGGCGACGAGCTGCTGCGCTGCGACGACACGCTGTCGCGCTCGCTCGACGGCGTGTATCGCCGCGGCGAGAGCTACCTGCGCTGGCTGCAGAAGATCTCGTCGGTGCTGTTCGGCACCGCGGTCGGCCGCGTGCTCACGCTGTACCTGATCCTGCCGCTGCTCGGCTCGTACACCGTGTTCACCGGCGCCCAGCACATGGTCGGCTGGGTCACGATGCACACCATCCATCGCGACCCGGTGATCGAGACCACGCCGCGGATCTACGCCGGTGCCGCGTTCCTGTTCCTCTTGCTCCACGTCACGGTGTTTCGCCGCAGCATCGTCTGGGTGCTCCGCATGCTCGGGCGCGGCCTCCGGCTGGTGCTGCTCGACCTGCCGCGCGCGTTGCTGCACCGCCCGCTGGTCCGCCGCCTGCTCGACAGCCGGTTCGTGCGCTGGTTGATCCAGCCCGCGATCCCCGCCGCGATCCCCTGGCTCGTCCTCGACGAGCTGTGGCGCTGGCCCGTCGCCGCGCTCGTGTTCGTCGCGTTCGCGTTCGGCCTCAACTCGCGGCTCGGCCGGCGCGCGCAGGAGATCGCCGCCGACGCGGTCGTGCACTGGGGCCATCACCTCACCGGCCGGATCGTGCCGAGCATCATCAAGTGGCTGCTCGCAGTGTTCAGCGAGATGATCGAGCTCCTCGACCGCGCGCTGTACCGCGTCGACGAGTGGCTGCGCTTCAAGTCCGGCCAGCCGCGGATCACGCTCGTCGCCAAGGGCGCGCTCGGCCTCGTGTGGTCCGCCGTGGCCTACGTGCTGCGGCTCTACATCAACCTGTTCATCGAGCCCGAGGTCAACCCGATCAAGCACTTCCCCGTCGTGACGGTCGCCGCGAAGATCATCCTGCCGTTCTCCGAGCCGATCGTCAGCGCGATCAGCGGCCCCGCCAGCCGCATCATGGGCACCACGCTCGGCGTGTCGTTCGCCGCGTTCACCCTGTTCGTCCTGCCCGGCCTCGCCGGCTTCCTGGTCTGGGAGTTCAAGGAGAACTGGCGCCTCTACCGCAAGACCCGGCCCACCACGCTGCGCGAGGTGTCGTTCGGCCACCACGGCGAGACCATGGTCGGCTTCCTCAAGCCGGGCTTCCACTCCGGCACGATCCCCAAGCGGTTCACCAAGCTGCGCCGCGCCGCGTGGAAGGCCGACGAGCGGGCCGTCGCCCGCCACCGCGAGGCGCTGCACCACGTCGAGGACGCGATCCGTACCTTCGTCGACCGCGAGCTGGTCTCGATGCTCAACGCCGCCCCTGCGTTCCGCATCGCCGACGTCGCCGTCGCGCACGTCGCGATCGGCTCCAACCGCGTGCACATCGACCTCGCCTGCCCCAGCGTCGGCCCCGGCCTCGCCCGGATCGCCTTCGAGCAGCAGTCCGGGTGGACCGTCGCCAGCATCCCCGAGCGCGGCTGGATCGATCGCCTCGCCGACGACCAGCGCCAGATCCTCGAGATCGCCCTCGCCGGCTTCTACAAGCGGTCCGGCGTCGACCTCGTGCGCGAACAGCTCGAGCACGCGATCGCCGGCGACCACGCCCCGCCGCCCTACGACATCTCCGACGAGGGCCTCGTGGTCTGGCCCGGCAACGGCTACCAGACCGAGGCCGTCTACGACCTCCGCGCTGCCCAGCCCGCGCCCAGCCTGCGCGGCACACCATGGACCGGCGAGCTGCCGCCCCTCGCCGGCTGCCACGCCCTCTACCGCCGCGAGCCCCTGTCGTGGACCGCATGGACCGCTGTGTGGGAGCAGCTCGCCCGCGGCGAGCCGCCCACCCCGATCCTCGCCGGCCCCAGCCTGCTCCACCGTCCGGCGCCGCACGCCGCCGCGCTCGCCGGCTGACGCCGCCGCGGCTACTCGCCGGATCGATACCGCATGGCACAGGGCC
>VBLP01000541.1 GCA_005887925.1 Deltaproteobacteria bacterium
GCTCTCGGGCACGACCCGGAGCTGAACGACCGCGGACCCATCGCGCGGACGCACGGGCAACTCGCACCCGACGACGATGGCGACTGTGAGCGAAGCGAGGGCGAAAATGACACTGCGCATGCGTGAGAGCGACATCGCTGTCTCCACGGCGCCCGGCGTGACAACAAAAACGCCGGGCCGCCGAATTCGATTTGGGGTCGAACGCTGGCGGCCCGGCGGGCATGGCGGCGATCAGCCGCGGTAGCCCCGTAGCTCTGCGTCACCACCTTTCGGCGGCTTTGCTCTGAGCAGCGTGCTCGTGGACGAACGTAGCCCAGGCGCACGCGGTCTGACTGTGATCTCGATCATGCCGGCGCAGGTCTTAGGTAGCGCTCGGTGTAGATCGTGTCGTACTACTTCCAGTGTGTCACCGGTGCAGCAGCTCGACCCAGCTACTGCCGCGGCCCTCCGCCCATCGGGCGAAACACCATCGGCTTGGACAGTGCATCGATTTTCGTCTGCTGGTCCGGCGTCAGATTATTGCGGATCGCGGCGTACCACTGGTCCGCCTCAGCCTGAAACCCCTGCATCTCCGTGCGCACGCTGTCGAACTTCGCGCGCTGCGCGGGCGTGGGCTCCTGCCCCGGCGTGAAGCCGGACGCCTGCATCTGCTGCCGGATCGCCTGGCGCCGCGCGGCGGCGTCCTTCATCACGCCGTTCAGCGCGGTGTAGGCGGGTGTGATTTTGGTGCGCTGCTCAGGCGTGAGCCCGATCGTTTGGCTGAGCGAGTCGATCGTCATCCAGTGATCGGGCGGCGGTGGAAAGCGGCGTTGACCCATCCCTGGTCCGGCTGCGGGCGAATTCGGATTCTGGGCCAGCGCAGGACTCGCAAGGAGAGCGACGAGTGTTGCAACGGCAAACGAGCGCATAACGAGTGACTCCGAAAGAAGGTCACCCGTTATACGCGTGTGGCACCGTAGACGTTCGAGATCGGCTCAATCCCAAGCGGCTGTCCCCAGGGAATCGGCCCGGCACCATCCCCACGGCGGGCAGGGGGCGCACATCGCCACAACCATCGTGTTGGTGGTCGAATCGGTCCAGAGGCGCGACAGCGCCTGCCTGATGAACCGGGGATGATCGAGCGTTTCCGGGCTGACTCGAACCGGGACACGGCGACGAATCGCACCTGTCGAATCGGTTGAAATCAGCACGGCTCTCGGGTACCCGCCCACATACTGCATCCACAAATACGTCGTTCCTTTCGGCTCGAGGGCGAACCGGCTGATCGAGTCCGCACCACGATTCACCAACCGGGCCGTGATGCGCCCCGCGACGCGCAACTGCGGCTCCGTCACGAGGTAATTGTCGACGACAGGCTCCAGGCGCAGGATGAGATTGCTGTGCGCGGGATCCAGCATCCGTTGGTCGCTGGAGATGTGATCGCTCAAGAAGCTCAAGGTGTGGATGTAGGCGCGCAGCACCTCGTCCGAGGGACGCGCGGAGTCCACTACAGCAAACGACGGTGGTTTAGACGCCTGCGCGTGTACCACCGAGACGGGGCTCCCCAGCATACCAACGAGGAGCGGAACCACCTTCGGGGTCAACCACGTGACCTGCTGGCTGCCGGACGTTCCCATCGTTCCCCCTTGTGAGGAATCTCGTGGATCAACCGCCGCCTCGTGCGGCGAGCTCGCGCATCTGTTGGACGATCTCTTGCAACGGGGGATCGGCGCCGCCCCACAGGGTGGCAACGGCCGCTCCCCAACGCTTCGCGGCGGGGATATCGCCTTGCGCGTCGGCGAGCTGCGCGCGCAACACCATGATCCGGACCAGCATCGCCGTCTCCGACGCGGCGGTGACGAGCTCAGAGTTGGCCGTCGGGAGTGCGCCGAGGAAGTCATCGAGGTGTTTCACCACGGTGGCCGTGTCGCGCAAGGCCAACGTCAAGAGCGCTTCATGATAGACCGCATACGAAGCAAGGTCTCCGGGACGTAAGTCATGGCGCATGTCCGCAAGCCACGCGAGTCGGGCGCGCACGGTCGCCGTATCGCCATGCGCCCAAGCCCATTGCATCCCGAGGAGGTAGTTACCCCCTGTCTCCGCTCCGTGGAGGTCGCTCAAACCGACAACGGGAAACGCGAGGACGGCGGGGAAATTCAGCAGCGCCTGGCGCACCATCGGACGACGCCGTTCGTCCACCCAGTTGAGGATCGCCTGCTCCGTCCGGCCACGAACGACCACGACGCTCTCCCGTGGCGCGCCGAACGCCGCGTACGCCACCAAGGCGAGCGCCGGCTCCGCGGCGGGACGCGGCGCTACGACGGGAGCGCCTGACCAGGTGAGAAACGTATCCACGGGGGCGCTGCGTGACAGGAGAGTCGCGGCCGCAAAGACGTGACCGGTAAGGGCCGCAAGACCCGACAGTTCCGCTGCCTCGGACGCGCCGACGCGCTGCCACCCTGCGAGCACCGCCTCCGCACGGGTCCGCGCGGCCGCGAAGTCACCGAGCTTCACGAGGAGACGAACCTCCGCGGCCCCCAGGCGGCGCTGCTGACTTGAGTCCGTTGCGAACGGTTCCGCGGTTTGCACCATCCGCAGGGCAGAGCGTTCCGGGTCGCCCGTCTCCCCCAGCTCGCCCAGCGATTCCAACACCAGCGCCAGCGCTTCATGGGCATCCGGGCTCCGCGGAAACGAGTGGACCCAGTTGAGAGTGATGCGGCGCAGGAGCTCGCGGTTCTGCGCGAGTGCCGCGTTCATGGAGCGCGGAATCGTGCCCGACTTGCCCGCAAAGAGGTCCGCCAGCGGCAGCGCTGTGAAGGCGAGGGTATCGTGCCGCAACTCCGGCCAGGCCCCAAACAAGACGGTGTCCGGCGTGAGCGCATAGCCGCGGCGATAGATGGCCGGTTCGGCGTAAAACAGTCGGACGAGCCGCGTGAATGCCACGCCCGCGAAGGCCCGATGGACGGAAGGAATGAGTTCCAAGGCGCGCTGATACCCTTGCGCCGCCCCACGGAAGCTGGACCGAAACCGCCACCGCGATGGGATGGTGGTGTCTCGGAGGACCACGTGATCGCGGCTTTGACACTCGCCGAGTCCAAACCAACCCGCGAAATCGAGACTGTCGCGGGAGAGCATCGCGCGATACTCGGCACACGCCTGCGGATACTCCTGATTCGCCAGGCGGACCAACGCGCGCGACAGCAAACGATCGTGGAGTCCGAGGGGATTGCTCGATCGGCCACCCATGATCGCGTAGGGACGCCATTCGGGAACGGGACGACCGGCCCACGCCAGCGTCTGCGCCAGCCACAGGTTCGCATGGGGGTATTCTGGATCGAGCTGAATCGCTGCCCGGAATTCGCGCTCGGCCCCGCCGAGATTCCATTCCGCCAGCGCATCGTGTCCCGCTGCATAGGACTGCCAGGCGGTGAGTATGCGCGTGCCGACGATCCCGGCCGCCGCCTCCGGCGACCGCATGTGCCCGAGCACGTGCCGATGTCGCGCGCGTCTGCGCCGAAGCGCACGCTATGGGTGCGCAACGTCGCGCCGCCACGGCGCACGTCATAGAGCGCCGCACGGACCTGAACCGTATCCTCGAACTGGGCGACCTCGCCCCAAATCAGCCGCCCGGAGCCAAGTTGGCGCGCCATGGCGAGCGCCTCATCGAGGTTGAGCGAGTCGCGACCCCGCCGTGAACGCAGATCGTGCACGCGCAGGCCATCCACGAGCCGGACGTCGTCCCAGCGGCCGAACGCCTCCACGAGGAGTGCCTCGCACTGATCGCCGCTGATCAGTTTCGGCGCCGCACCTTCACGGTGGCCGAACGGCACCACCACGTACAGCGACGGATCCAGACTGGCGCGGAGCAAACGCGGCACCAGGACAACTCCCATGATCCCGATTGCCAGCGTCAGGACGGCGGCCACCGCGCCCCACGTCCGCCAGTGGCGTTTGGGCCGGCGGCTCGAACTGGGCGTCTCTGCCGACTTCAGCGCCTCCGCAAACTCGCGCGCGGTCGAAGCGCTCACTACCGAACGTGCCGGCGCACTGGGCGAGCCGCCGACGAAGGGCGCACGGCCGATGAGCATTTCGTACAGCACGCAGCCCAGACTGTAGATGTCGCTCCGGCCGTCGACTTCCGCGCCGCTCGCCTGCTCGGGACTCATGTAGTCGACTGTCCCGACGACGAGACCGGTGCCCGTCATGCGCGATGCGTCGGCGACGCTGAGGGCGCGCGCGATCCCGAAATCGCTGACCACCGGGTGGCCGGCTTCGAGCAGGATGTTTTCGGGTTTGATATCGCGGTGCACGATGTTCTGGTCATGCGCATAGGACAGCGCATCGGCGATGTCCCGCGCGATCGTCACCGCATCGGCGACCGGCAGGCGTCGTTGCCGGATCAGGCGATGGCGCAGCGTCTCGCCCTCGACGTAGGGCATCGTGTAGAACA
>VBLP01000543.1:0-8339 GCA_005887925.1 Deltaproteobacteria bacterium
CCGACGGCCCAGCGGCCGGCTGCTGTGGCTCGCCGCGCTGCTCGCGTTCGCGCTCGCGGCGCCGTTCGTGTTCAGCGGCTACCACGTGTTCCAGCTGACCCAGATCACGGTGTTCGCGATCGCGATCCTCGGGCTCAACATGCTCACCGGGTTCAGCGGCCAGATCTCGCTGGGCAACGGCGCGTTCTACGCGATCGGCGCGTACACCGCGGTGATCCTGATGACCCACGCGGACATCCCGTACTGGGTGACGCCGCCGATCGCCGGCGGGGTGTGCTTCTTCATCGGGCTCGGCTTCGGCTGGTGCGTGACCCGGCTCGAGGGCATCTACCTGGCGCTCGCGACCTACGGCCTCGCGATCGCCACGCCGCAGGTCCTCAAGCTCGACGCGCTCGAGCGCTGGACCGGCGGCCCGCAGGGCATCGTGCTGACCAAGCCGACGTCGCCGGTCGCCGGGCTGCTCAACGACGATCAGTGGCTGTACCTGTTCTGTCTCGGCGGGCGCTGATCGCGCTGCGCGATCATCCGATCGCGGCGGGCACCATGGGTATCGACGTGCCGGCCTACAAGGCGGCGACGTTCGGGCTGAGCGCGATGTACACCGGCGTCGCGGGCGCGCTCGGCGCGCTGGTCGCCGGCTTCATCGGGCCCGACAGCTTCCAGCTCTTCATCGCGATCGGGTTCCTGGTCGGCGGCGTGGTCGGCGGCATCGCGTCGATCTTCGGCACGCTGTTCGGCGCCGCGTTCATCGAGCTCGTGCCCGACGTGACCAAGCAAATCTCCGAGCTGCATCCGAGCTTGCACTGGCTTGCGGACCTGCAGTATCCGATGTACGGCGTGCTCTTGATCGTCACCATGCTGGCCATGCCGGGCGGTATGGCCGGCCTGGTCCGGTCGATCGAGGTCCGGATCGCCCGCCGCAACCCCAAACCCAGGACTTGACCGGGCTCTCGCCGGCGTCACCAACGGAGGATACATGTCGAAGCAGAACTGGTTCGTCGTTCCGACTGCGCCCCGGCTCGCGGCATTGACCGGGGTCTGCCTCATCCTGCTGGCCGCCGGCTGTGACAAGAAGAAGGGGGGAGGCGAATCGACCACGTCCGGCCCGACCGCCGACAAGGTCGGCGCCACCGCCGACAAGGGCGGGGGCGACTCCGGCACGCCGGGCGTCACCGCCACCGAGATCAAGATCGGACAGACCATGCCGTTCAGCGGCCCGCAATCCGCGTACGGCGTGATCGGCAAGGCCGAGGCCGCCTACTTCAAGATGATCAACGAGAAGGGCGGGATCAACGGCCGCAAGCTCAACCTGATCCAGTACGACGATTCCTACACGCCGCCCAAGACCGTCGAGCAGATCCGCAAGCTGGTCGAGAGCGACAACGTGGCGTTCATCTTCCAGAGCCTCGGTACCGGGCCCAACACGGCGATCCAGAAGTACCTCAACGACAAGAAGGTCCCGCACCTGTTCATCGCGACCGGCGCGGACAAGTGGGCCAATCCGCAGCAGTTCCCGTGGACGATCCGTGGACGATCGGCTGGCAGCCGAGCTATCGCACCGAGGCCAAGATCTACGCGCTGTACCTGATGAAGGAGAAGCCCAACGCCAAGCTCTGCGTCCTGTACCAGAACGACGACTTCGGCAAGGACTACGTCATCGGCCTCAAGGACGCGCTGGGCGAGCAGTACGAGAAGACGGTGGTCAAGGCGTCGTCACACGAGGCGAACGCGCCGACGGTCGACTCCGAGGTCGTCGCGCTGCAGGGCGCGGGCTGCGACGCGATGCTCACCGCGACCACGCCCAAGTTCGGCGCGCAGGTGCTCCGCAAGGTGTTCGATCTCGGCTGGAAGCCCCTGCACTTCGTGTCGAACGTGTCGGTGTCGCTGACCTCGGTGCTCAAGCCGGCCGGCCTCGACAAGAGCACGGGCATCATCACCGGGCAGTACCTCAAGGACCCCAGCGACCCCGCGCTCGCCGATGACCCCGCCATCAAGGACTACAAGGCGTTCATGAAGCAGTACCTGCCCGACATCGACGTCAACGACGGCAACGCGCTGTACGGCTTCGCGGTCAGCGGCACGCTGGTCAAGGTGCTCACCGACTGCGGCAAGGACGTCACGCGCGAGAACATCATGAAGAAGGCGGCGAGCCTCAAGAACCTGCCGGTGCCCGCCGCGATCGAGGGCATCGTGATCAATACCAGCGCCACCGACTTCCGGCCGATCGAGCAGATGCGGCTGGCGAAGTTCAACGGCACGAGCTTCGAGAAGATGGGCGAGCTGTTCAGCGCCGACACCTCGACCACGGCCAGCCGGTAGCGGTCGGCGCGCCACCGGGGCGGCGGCTCGCTGGCCGGGATCGCGACCCCGACCCGGACCGCGAACCGCGGCGCGATCCCGACTGCGGCTGAAACAGTTGTTCACGCGGCAGGCGCTCCCGGACTGACCGGTCGGCCACCGCCGCGTGGCGACCGAACCGCGCAGGAGCGTCGGCCCCCGGCGCTCGCTGCACGGCCGCAGTCGCCGGATGACCATCGCGTCGCGCGTGATGTATGGTGCCGCCACCGGAAGATCCGCATCGCCGGGGCAGCCGGCTCGCCCCAAGGAGCGTCGACACCATGCGCAGCATCCTCATCGCCGTGCCGTTCGTGTTTCTCGCGGCCCCGGTCGGAGCCCAGCAACCCGACGACATCAACCGCGTCATCGATCAGGGACTCAACCACTCGCAGGTCATGCAGACCGCCGAGCACCTGATGGATCAGATCGGCCCGCGGATGACCAACTCGCCGCAGATGCGGCAGGCCGAGGCCTGGACCCAGCAGCAGTTCAAGACGATCGTGTCGTCGAGTGTGCGCATGACGACGCCGCGCATCATCCAGCTCACCGCGATGCCGGTGGCGTGGACGCCCGGCACCGGCGCGGCGGTCACCGCGCCGATCATCGTCGCGCCGATGAAGCGCGAGCGCGACTTCGAGGCGTGGCGCGGCAAGCTCGCCGGCAAGATCGTCCTCATCACGCTGCCCAACGACGGCAGCGAGCCCGGCGAGCCGCCGTTCAAGCGGCTGACCGACGACGAGATCCGCAAGGCCGACCAGTACCGCCAGCCCAACTACGATCCCGACGCCCCCGACCGCATGCTCAAGCGGGTCGCGTTCGGGGCCAAGCTCGACAGCTTCCTCAAGTCCGAGCGCGCGGTCGCCTGGGCGCGCATGTCGTATCGCGACGGCAAGCTGCTGCACGGCGAGGGCTACAGCTACCGCGCCGGTGAGACCCCGGCCGTGCCCGGCATCGAGCTCGCCGCCGAGGACTACCGCCGGCTCGCCCGGCTGGCCAAGGTCGGCCCCGCGCCGACCCTCGAGGTCAACACCAACGTCCAGTTCGACGACAGCGACGTCAACGCCTACAACATCCTCGCCGAGATCCCCGGCAGCGATCCCCGCGCGGGCTACGTCATGGCCGGCGCGCACCTCGACAGCTGGGTTGCCGGCGATGGCGCCGCCGACAACGGCGCCGGCAGCTGCGTGGTGATGGAGGCGGCGCGGATCCTCGCCGCCATCGGCGTCAAGCCCAGGCGCACGATCCGGTTCGCGCTGTGGGCCGGCGAGGAGCAGGGCCTGCTCGGCTCGATGGCGTACGTCGAGAAGTACCTCGCGGCGCGGCCGGCCCCCGGCGCCAACGAGACCCCGGCCGAGCGCCAGGCGCGCTGGCGCTATCGCTACCCGATCACGCCGCAGGCCGGCCACAAGGAGCTCGTCGCCTACTTCAACATCGACAACGGCTCGGGCCGGGTCCACGGCTTCCACGCCGAGGGCAACGTCGGCGCCATGCCGCTGCTCAAGGAGTGGCTGCAGCCGTTCGCCAGCATGGGCGCCGGCATGGTCGTCTCGACCCCGACCGGCGGCACCGATCACGTCTACATGCAGGCCGTCGGCATCCCCGGCTACCAGTTCATCCAGGATCCGCTCGACTACCAGTCGCGCGTCCACCACACCAGCATCGACACCTTCGACCACCTCAAGGCCCAGGACATGCGCCAGGCCTCGGTCGTGCTCGCCGGCGTGCTGCTCCAGGCCGCCAGCAGCGCCAAGACCCTGCCGCGCATGCCGCTGCCGACCAAGGGCACGCCGACCAACCCGTTCAAGTACAACGACCCCGACGAAGAATAGCCCATCCCATCCAACCCAGGCGACCGCGGTTCGGTGGGCTTGGCATTGCTGATTCGACGGAGATGGCCACGCGTTGAGGCAGTCAGAAAAGTGGTTGCCTCGCGGCGCGAAACATGAATATAATGCTATGTTAGGGAGAGGGGTGGTGACGATGAGAGTGCGCAGGAATGTGTACGGATTGCCAGCGGGCGATGACACGCTGCTGTGGTACGGCCGGGCCGTCGCCGCGATGAAGCAGCTGCCGAGCTCGAATCCACGCGGCTGGGAATACCAGGCGGCGATTCACGGGCTCGACGCGGATGTCCCCGATGACCTCACGTCGTACTGGGCGCAGTGCCAGCACGGATCCTCGTTCTTCCTGCCGTGGCACCGCATGTACTTGCTCCACTTCGAACGGATCGTGGCGACGCAGATCAAGGCGCTCGGCGGTCCTGCGGACTGGGCGCTGCCGTACTGGGACTACTCGAGCGATCCCGCGTGGCGCGCGCTGCCGCCGGCGTTCCGCGGACACACGCTCGCGGACGGATCTCGCAATCCGCTGTTCGTGGCCGAGCGCCGCAACGCGGCCAACTCGGGCGCGAGGTTCCTGGATGAGCGGGATGTCGATCTCGAGGATGCGCTCACCGCGGATCCCGATACCGACGGCTTCTTCGGTGGCGAGCAGGCGGGGCACACCTCGGGCGAGTTCGGCCAGCTCGAGCTCACGGTGCACAACCGGATACACGGCCGGGTCGGCGGCTTGATGGGAAACCCCGATTTCGCGGCGCTCGATCCGATCTTCTGGCTACATCACGCGAACATCGATCGGCTGTGGGAAGTCTGGCTGGCGCGCGATCCCGGACACCACAACCTGACCACCCGGTTCTGGCTGCGCGGGGTCTCGTTCGATTTTCATGGCGACGATGGCCAGCCGGTCTCGATGCGCACCACGGACGTCCTCGACTTGACGGCGCCCGCGCTAGACTACTCGTACGAGGACCTCTCCGATCCGCTCGCGATACCCGCGGCCGTCGCCGGTCTTTCCGAAGCCATGCCTCCCCCCAAGCAGTTCGAGCTCGTCGGTGCGACGCTGTCGCCGGTGGTGCTCGATGATCAGGTGCGCCACGCCGTGCTGCCGACTCCGGTGACCCCACAGGCGTTCGCCGACGACACCGCGCCGGCCGGGCTCGTCGCCGGGCCGCCGAGCCCGCTCGTCCAGAAGGTCACGTTGAAGCTCGAGCACGTGACGTCGACGGCGCATTCACCGACCTACGATGTCTACCTGAACGTCCCGGACGCCGCGGCGCCGTCGTCGCACGAGGACCGCTTCGTCGGGCGCGCCACGATGTTCGGCGTGGTCCAGGCGAGTGACCCCAGAGGCCCGCACGCCGGCAGCGGCCAGGACTTCGCGTTCGACATCACGGACATCTACCGCCAGCTCAGCGATGCCGGCCAGGTCGACCCGCAGAACCTGCGCGTGTCGTTCGTTCCGGTCGATCCCGAACCCGGAACGAAGGTCAGCGTGGGACGCATCAGCCTGTACTTCGCATGAGGCTTCTCGCTGCGCGCCCCGAGCGACTCGCCCTCGCGCTCGCGGTGCTGTCCTGGGGGTGGATGCTGGCGCATGCGATGGTCGCCCGGCGCTTCGCGTGCTGCGCGCCGGCGCCGGCGTGGCCCGAGGACCTGCTCGCGTGGCTCGCGATGATCGCGGCGATGATGCTGCCGACCAAGCTCGCGCAGCTGCGCGACGTCGCGGCGCGCTCGTACCGCGCCCGGCGGGTGCGCGCCGCGGTGGCCTACGTGCTCGGGTACCTGGCCTGGTGGCTCGCGCTCGGAATCGCCGCGTGCCTCGCGCGCCAGCTCGGCGTGCTTCCGGGCGCGACCGCGTGCGCGCTGTTCGCCGCGGCGTGGGTGCTGGTGCCGGCGCGCGCGCTGTGGCGCCGGCGATGCCATCGCCGCATCCCGCTGCACCCGACGACGTGGCGGGCGGCTGGCCCATGATGATCGCCTGTGCGGCGGCGAATCAGCACGTGGCGATGATGCTCGCGTGCACGGTCCTGGTGATGTTCGAGGCCCGCATGCTGCGCCCGCGGCGCGGGCCGATCATCGTCGGCACGCTCGCGATCGCCGCGCTGACACTGGCTCTGTGAGGTGGATCCGTGGCCGGACCGAAGGACGTTCCTATCACGCAGTGCTTCCTCCCCGGCGCGGCCCGGTCAAGCCCTCGGCGATCTCGGACGGTTTCGAGTTCGCATGGTGGACTCAGAATCTGGCGCGGGCGCCAAAGGTGAAATACCGCCCTACAACGTCGTAGTGCATGCGGTTTGGAAACAGCGGAGGATCCCGATCGAACAGATTGGCCACGTTGCCGAGCAGCGTGATGTGCGAAACTTCATAATTGCCGAACGGGAGGGCATATTGCAGGCCAAGATCGACATACGTCCGGCTCTTGATGTCCGGGCAAAGGGCTGTCCTGCCGACGGGATCGCAGGACGTTTCCGCGCCCGGCTGGGAGTTGAAATGGCCACCTCCGACGTAGCGCGCGCGAAGATCGACGGTGAATCTTCGGTCCTCGTACGCCGCGCTGGCAACGCCGCGCCAGTGCGGCACGCCCAGGATCACGGTGCCGCCGACATCGCCGGCCGTGTCGCTACTGTTCGCTCCATCGTCGAAGATCAGCTCGTGGACATAGCTCGCGAGCACCCGGAACGTCATCCGTCCCGGTGACGATCCGGTCCACCCGTCGAGTCGCGTCCGGTAGGCCAGCTCCATGTCGACGCCGCTGGTCCTGAAGCTGGCGATGTTGAACATGGTCGACCGGATCCCCGTGAGCGGGCCAACGGTTTGCCCGGGCGCCGGCGGGTCGCGGACGATCTGCGCGCACAGCGGATTGCCCTGGTCGACGAAGCAGCGGCGAAGGATCTCGGGAGCGTTGAGCGCCGTGATCGCGCCGCTGATGTCGATCAAGTAGTAGTCCGTCGCCAGGCTCAGCCCGGGAACGAAGCTCGGTTCGAAGACCACGCCGGCGGTGGTGGTGTCGGCCTCTTCGGGCACGAGGCCGGGGTTCCCGGTGGTCCGTACCGTCACGAAGGGCGTCTCGCCGGGCCTGAACGGATCGGCGATCTGCTGGATGTTGGTGGCACCCGGCCCGCCCGATTCATTGAGGGCCGGCGCGCGGATGTCGCGCGAACGCACGGCCCTCAGGCGCAGGCCGTCGAGAAGCTCATCGGTGAGGCCGAGCTTCCACGCCCAGATTCCGCCGCTGGTGCTGTAATCGCTGTAGCGCGCTGCCCCATTGAGCTCGAGCCTGCGAAGCAGCGGAACATCCTTGACCAGCGGGACCAGGACCTCGCCAAAGCCTTCGACGACGGAAACCCGGTCTCGGCCGTACGGTCGAAAGAAGAACCTCGGGAAACGCTCCGCCGCCGACATCGCGTCGACGCTCGCGCCCGAGCTCTCCTTCCGGTACTCCAGGCCGACGGCGGTCGAGACCGGGCCCGCCCACAGCGAGACGGCCTCGCCGCGCAGCGTGGCCGCGGCGACGTCGAGCTTGTCCCGAACATCAACCGACGTCGTGCCGAGCACGTAGCGAAGCGCCTCGGCCGATGGCGCTCCCTGGCCGAACAGGTTGATCGGGACGCAGTCCGTGGGCGCGGTCAGGGCCTCGCGGCAGATCGGCTGGCCCATGGTCGGGCTTCCGGGGCGCGTGTCGATCACCGAATCGACGGCTCGGGCGAAGTTGTCGCCGATCCGGAGATTCTCGAACGCCTCATGCCGTATCTGCTCGCCGTGGGTATAATAGACGTTCCACTTGAAGGGCTTGCCAGAGGCCTTGCCCAGTGAACCATCCAGCGCGACCGAGCCCTGATAGGTGTCGCGCTCGACGTTCGAGGTGACCAGGCCGAAATCGGTATTGTAGCGGCCTATCACGAAGCTCGACTGGCCCGCCGCGACGAGCTGGTCGTGAGCCGCCGCGGGGAGGAAGGCATTGTCGGCCTTGATGACGAGCGGCGCGGTGAAATCGGGGAAGATCGCCGTCCCCGATCCGACGTTCGCAAGACGGAAATCACCCGAGACACGAATGTCATGGGTCAGATCGTAGGACGCCGCTGCGAGCAGGTTCAGCCGATTCACCGGCGCGCGTAGATCGTAGCTGGTGTTGAGCGATGGGCCGTCACCTCCGGATCCGGCGAG
>VBLP01000543.1:8390-10512 GCA_005887925.1 Deltaproteobacteria bacterium
CCGACGTCCGGGAGGAGCAGGGTCCGCGCCTGGCCGTTCGTCGGCGTGAACGTCGGGTTCCCGATGACGCCGTAGCGGCCGACATTCTTGCGCGCGGTGCTGGGGTCGATCCCCTGATCCTTGAAGTATTCGGCCGCGACCAGGACATTGCCCCGGCCGCCCGCAACGTCCATGCCCCCGGTGACGTCGAAACGATATTGCGAGCCGTCGCCGTGCGACGAGACGCCGGTCTGGGCGCCGGCCTCGACGCCGTTCAGCCGGTCGTCGAGCACGGTGTTGATCACGCCCGCGACCGCACCCGAGCCGTAGGTCGCCGAGGCGCCGCCGGTCACCACATCGATGCGCTTGACCGCCGCGAACGGGATGCTGTTGAGGTCGAGCTCACCGATGAAGCGGCGGCCGTTGAGCAAGTACAGCGTCCGCGGGAAACCGAGCGCGCGGAGATCGCCGCCGGACGAGCCGATGGTGTTGAGCCCCGGGTTGAGACTCGGATTGATCGAGGAGCGGAATTGCGGGATGTCGGCGAGCACCTCGCCGACATTCTCTCTGCCTGCCTGGCGAAGCTCGGCTTCGCCGATCACCGTCATCGGAGTCGGCGCCTTGAATCCAGGCCGATCGATCAGCGTCCCGGTGACGACGATGACTTCCTCCGTGACGCCGGGCGCGGCTTCGGCCTCGGCCTGTGCGGCAGTGCCGGCCGGCGCGGCTGTGGCCTCGGGGGCCGGCGCCGCAGCGTCCGGCGCGGGGGCCGGTTGATCCGTTGCCGGGGTGGGCTCCGGTGCCGGGGCCGGCGCCCCGGTTCCGGAGGCCGGCGGCGGATCACCGCCTGGCGGCGGATCGGGTGTCGGCTGCGCGACGCGCGTTCCGCGCCGCATCTTCGATGTCGCGGTGGAAGGTCGCGCTCGCATGCGCAACGACGTCGGCGCGTCCCCGATCGGCTCGGCTGCCGCGGGCGCTACCTCGACGAAGATCAGACACACACTACAAGCCAGGGTCGGTATTCGTGTCATTTGCCTGCTCCGGTTCGGCAGGAAGGCGAATATCGTCGCATGGTGATCCGACTCATTTCGTCCCGCGCTGGGCGCTGATCCGACCGCTGAAGCTAGCCATCGTCCACGAAGGGCTTTCCTTGAAACTGCGCGTTCGGCTCATTGTCTGTCGCGCATTCCCTTTGGAAGGCAGAGATATGGAATACAGACCTGGGTGAACGACAAGTGGAGCGCGGGATCTCCCCGCCGCGGGGCAGGCCGCTGTCTTGACGATGGAACCGTTACAGGAGCACTTGCGCGATGTCAACAAATATTGCACCATCCTCGCGATGGGTACAACGTTCATTGCACGCGGTCCTCGGGTGAACGAGCGAGCGCTGGACACGAGCGCTGCGAGACACGCCGTGAATCGCCGGGGCCGCGGCCTCGTTTCCGCTTCGTTGTGGATCGCCTGCGCGGCGCTCGCGCCGCTCGGCGCATGGGCTGAACCGCCTCGAGCGACGGCGCCGGAGCCGGCCCCCACGCCCGCCGCCGTCTCCGACGTCAACGCCACCTCGCCGCGGGCCGATCTCAACGATGGAGCGGCGCTCGAGTCTTTCTTCGACGGCGTCTTCGACGTCGAAATGAAGGAGCATCACGTCGCCGGCGCGGCCGTCGCGGTCGTGAAGGACGGGCAGCTGCTCTTCACCAAGGGTTACGGCTATCAGGACATCGACCGGGCCATTCCGATCGATCCTTACAAGACGCTGTTCCGCATCGGCTCGACTACCAAGCTCCTTACCTGGACCTCGGTGATGCAGCTCGTCGAGCAGGGCAAGCTCGATCTCGACAAGGACGTCAACGCCTATCTCAAGGACGTCAAGATTCCGGCCACCTACGACAAGCCGATCACGCTGCGCGATATCATGACTCACACGAGCGGCTTCGAAGAGGGTTTCCTGGGCTACCTCATCACGAACGATCCGCAGAAGCAGATTCCGATCAAGGAGGCCATGCAGCGGCACATGCCGGCGCGCGTGCGTCCGCCGGGCGTGATGTCGTCGTATTCCAATTACGCCACGGCGCTCGCGGGGCTCATCGTCGAGCAGGTGAGCGGCGAGCCGTACAACGACTACATCGCCCGGCACATCTTC
>VBLP01000545.1 GCA_005887925.1 Deltaproteobacteria bacterium
TCGGTCCAGTAGTCCGCGAGCGCGAGGACGTCGGCGTTGCTGGTGGCCGGGACCGACGGCGCGAACGGTTCGGAGCCGGCGTGGCTGCCGCGGAGCGCCTGGAAGAATTCGAGCTGGCGCGTCGCCATCGCGCGCCACGACGGCTCGGCGAACACCGTGACGAACATCGTCGCGGCAGCGTTGCGGCGATCGCGGGACGGCGCGGGACGAGCGGTCTCCAGCTCGCGCATCGCATCGTCGATCACCGACAGATCCGGCAGCGGCGCGTGCATCCGATCCAGCTCGCCGCTCGCTGCGGCGAGGGTCTCCCAGAGCGAGCGGTTGCCGAGGTAGGGCTCGGTGCTGTCGTCAGGCTCCCCGGCGAGCAGATCGGACTCGACGATCCAGCGTGCGACCATGGCGGCCGAGGTGTGATCCTCGATCGCGGTGTCGAACACGACCGCGATCGCGAACGCGTCGCGCGAGGTGGTGTGGGGCCATATGGCGCTTGGCCCGCCATACGGGGCCACCGTGACAGTCCCGCGGGTGGCCTCGGCCTTGGCGCGGAGCTTGTGATAGACATCGGCCCACGACTGAATGGCAAACGGACGAGAATCGGACATGACAACTCCTAGCGTGAATACGGAATGTGAAAGCGAAGGAGGGAAGCAGATCGGGAGCCAGGGCCGCGCGCGAGGTTTCGTGCAAGCCGTTGGCTGTGGGCGCCTCGCAGGCGCCCGGTTCATGCGTTACGAGCTTCGATGTGTCGTGATCTGCACGCGCTCTGCGCTACGGTCTCGCAGCGCTTTGCGCGGGCGTGGGGACAGTGCCGCACGCAGCGGAGTGCGCAGTCGAGGATTCCGCCGGCTTGGCCGCGGCGCTTGCACGCGCCTCGGGTGAGCTGATCGTCGTCGTCGAGCTGGCGTCGCTGGGATGCGGGGCGCTGGTACCGCGGGACGCACGAGTGACGTACTGCGGTGTCAGACGGCTCCACCACGTCGCCAGGCCAGAAAACCAACCTTGAGCCAGGGGTGGTTGTCCCTTTCCGTCGTACGCGGGCGTCATGGCGCGCTACCCGAGCACCGAGCCGGGCCGCCGGAACAGCTCCTTGAGCACGCTGCCGAGGGTCAGGATCTGCTGATCCCGGCGCGCGAACAGCGCGAGTGCGTTCTGGTACCGGATCAGGTTGCTGGAGTTCACCGAGGCGGAGATCGCCGGATCGGTGTCGCCGTTGCTGTCCTGCGGCGTCGGTGCCGTGGGCAGCGGGAGGAACGCGGCGAACGCCTGCGCGATGATGTTCGCGAGCGTGCCGATGTCACCGAACCCGCCGAGGATCGTCGCCAGATTGCTGTACGGCGGCTGCACCGGGTAGCCCCAGTTCATGCTCGGGTTCCAGGTGTTGCCCGGGTAGCTCGTCGGGCCGTAGTAGCTCGGCGCCGGGTACTGATACGGCGCGGAGCTCGGCGTCGACGTCCATCCCACCGAGGTGACCGGCGGTTGGGGGACCACCCGCGAGGGGATGGTGGAGGTCACCACCGTACGGTGATCCCGGACCGGGATGGTCGCATTCCGACCATCCACGTAATAGACATTCTCATAATCCATCGTTCATTTTCCTTGTCTCGGCCGCACAATCCCTCGCGCGCGGCCCCGACTCCCGATCTGCGTCAGTGCGTGTGTGACAGGCGAGCGACGGTCACCCGGTCGGGTAGACCGGGCCGTGGTGGAAGTGATGCGGCGTGTGCTCGTAGCCGTGCGCGTAGCCCTCGCCGGACACGGCCAGCTCGGCGCGCGCTCGCTCGAACGCCGCGTCCAGCATGCCCGGCGGCAGCGAGCCGAGGTCGGCGTTCTTGGGCTTGGGGAGCTGCGCGGTCTGCGGCGGGTAGGGCTGCGCCGGTGGCTGTGCGGCCGCGGTGGGCGCGGCCGGCGGCGGGTTGAGCTTGAGCAGCAACAGCTGCGAGCCCGCGGCCGACGCGGCGCCCGCGCCCATGAACCGAACCAGCTCGCGCTGGCGCGTGGCCGAGAAGATGCCCGCAGCGCCCAGACCGTACGACACCAGCTCGGGGTGAAAGCCCCACTTGACCGCGTACGCCCCGGCCACGGAGGCGGCGGCCGCGCCGATCAACGTCTCCCCGAGATAGACGAGCTTCTCGGTCAGCGTCGGCCCCTCGGGCGGGACGACGGCCGACCTGCGGAGCGCGGATGTGCGCGGCGGGGCCGGCGCGGCGTTGCGGTAGCGTGGCGGCGCATGCTTGGGCTTGGGCTTGGCGTTGCGCTTGGGGACGTGCTTGCGGGGCGTGGGCGTGGGCATGAAGGCTCCCGACTCGGGGGTGGTGGGGGTCGCGGCGGGCGCGATGTCGTCGCTCATGCCGCGACCGCGGCGCCGATGGCGCGGCGCTCGTCGTCCTCGTCGTGAGAGATGGTGCCACCGAGCGACTTGTCGATGCCGGCCATCAGCGCGGCGGCCGTCGTGAGCACATCGTCGATCGCGACATCGGGGCACGACTCGTTCGCGAGCCACGCGTACGCGGCGGCGCGCACGCGCTCGATCGACTCGCGATCCTCGGGACAGCCGCGCGTCAGGAGGATCGCGATGTCCGCGGCCCAGCCGACGAGATCGCGCAGCACCGCGGCGACACTCGGCGCGGGACGCGCGCGGAGCGCATCACGGTCCACTTCCGACCAGTGCGGAAGCTGTGAGCTGGTGGAGGCCCGCGCGGGGCACCTCCCGGACACATCAGGTGCAGAGACCGAAGACATAGAGACTCCTTTGGCGCGCGCCCAAGGCGCGGCCGTGGCTCGCTTGCGCGAGCGATACGGGGACAGCGGCGCGGACGCCGCCTGGACCTGCGAGCGCAGGTCAACGGGGAGAGAGCGCGGCGCACCATGCGCCGGCTCGTGGGGCAAAGAGGATCGAGGTCAGCCGGACACCGTGTCGCGCACGGCGCTTCAGGCCGTGCGCGGGGTAGCGAACTTGGCGAAGGTGGCGAGCGCGGGTGGATGGGCGAAGTCCCCCAGCGTGCGGCCCTTGTCCCCGAGCTCGCTCTCGAGGAGTCCGATGATGGCGTCGGTTCCGCCGGGCAGCCCGATCAGCTTGGGCAAATCGAGCGCGGCGAGCTTGGTACGCAGGTAGGCCGACCCGACACCGAGCCCGACGTTGCCGATCGCACTGGCCGTGTCATCGAGCCATTGCGGCGTGTCGAACTTGAGCCCGCCGATGTCGACGTGCGCGTTCCTGCGTTCGAGCACGGTGTCGAGGATGTCGGCCAGGGCGCGCGCGGCGGTGCGCACGATGCCGATCGCGCGCGTCCCGTAGCGGTGCGCGGCGCGCTCGGCGAGCGCGAACACAAGGCCCATCGCGTCGATCTCGCGGGCCGCGGGCACCGCGCCCTCGTCGAGCAGGCGGCGGATCGCGTTCTTGCCGAGGTAGAGCGCGGAGGGGCCGTTGCGGAGCCGGCCGGCATCCTGTGCGGCCATGTCGATCGTCCACGCCACCGCGTTGCGCGGCTCGACGGCGACCGGACCGGGCGTGTGGAGCGCCAGGCCGCACTCCAGACACTCGCTCGTGACCCGCGGATCGAGCACGATCGGCCGTCCGTCGACGAGCGGGAACGTGTGCATGCCGATCGGCGTGTCGACCGTCGCGAGCTGGCGGGTGTGCTGGGGATGGTTGATCTCCTCGACGGCTACCAGCAGCGCCGAGCGCTCGAGGCAATTGGGGTCGCGCGCGCCGATCCGCACGCGCTGCGGGGGCGTGCACGCGTGCACCCGCGGTCCGTCGGTGGGATCGCCGAGGTCATCGCGCTGCGGCAGCGAGCGGATGTAGTCGACCAGCGCGGACGTGGTGGGGTACTGCGCGGCCAGCTCGAGCAGCACGGGATCGTTGTCCTCGACCATGGTCGCAAGGATCTGCGTGATGGCTCCGAGGCACTGGTGAGCGTTGAACGGCAGTCCAATCATGACGGGTCTCCCTTGGGCGTGGCGGTCAGAAGCGATGTATTCGGCGCATTGGGCGGGGGCTGCGCGTGCAGGACGGCGCGGGCGCGCGCGATGGCTTCGGGGACGCTCAACCGGGCCAGCTCGGCGAACCACGCACTCCTTTGCGAGTCGGTAAGGCCAGAGATCAGCTCGCTGGCGCGGCCGCGCTCCGCCGGACTGAGCCCCTGCCAGATCTGCAGGATGTGGGCGTTGAGCATCGCGGCGGCCTCCTCGTGCGTCAGCTCCTGCGGAGTGAGCGAGCCGGCCGGCGCCATCGCGGCCGGCGCCATCGCGGCCGGCGCCGCTCCGAGCGGGGATGCGGGACTCGGAACAGCGCCGGCCGACGCAGTGGCCGGGGCCGGCGGGGGCGCGGTGATGCCGTGCGTTGCGTAGGCGCTCGCGGGCGCGCTCGACGGCGCCGCATGCGGCACCGATGAGGCGGGCGCGGCGGGCGCGGCCGGTGCGGTGACGGGCTCGGTCGCGCCGGCCGGCGCACTCGGTGCGGCCGGCGCGCTCGACACGGAAGCGTTCGCGTTGGGCATCGCCTTGCGCCAGTCGAGGAACGCGGCGAGCGGCAGGCTCCCAAGCCCCTCGCCACTTGTGAGCTTCTCGAAGATCAGCGGCACGAGCTTGTCGATCGTCTTCTCGATGATGAGGCGCAACGCCTCCGGGAGCATCGAAGGGGGAGCCACGTCCACGGCGGCAGCGTCGTCCTCCGCTTCGTCGGGCTCGGGCTCGACCGGCGGTGGCATCGGCGGTGGGGGCGGCGACACCGCGACCTGGGGCAGGACGTGGGGGAACGCACCGGTCTGATGCACGGCGTGGAGCAGCCCCGCCACCCCCGCGATGACGGTGCCCATCTGACCGAGCGTGGCCTCGACCATGCGGGCTTGATTGGTCAGGAGCTGGCAGACGACGTCTTCCATCTGCATGCGTCGGCTTCCCGAACCGCTGGACATGATCTCTCCCTCGTCGTCGTCGCTGGTGTCGTCGTCGATCTCGTCGTCGCTCAGCGGTCCGGTACAGGCGGCCGGGATGCCTTCGACCTTGCGCCGATGCTCGTCGACCGCTTCGAGCCGGTAGCGGCCGGGACCGGCGGCAGAGAGCAAGTCCGCATGCGTCGCGTCCACAGCGATGATCAAGGGTTTGCCTCGGTCATGGATCAGTTTCGGCCGGCCTCGGCTCGGGATACGGCGTGCCCTCCATCCCTTCACCTGGGGCGGGACGGCGAACGGCTCCCCATCCTCGTTGATCGCCAGCTCGTAGCTCAGCATCGAAAATTTCCCCCTCTATATAGATCAGTCGATTGAATAAGGTTCTTGATGCACTTTTTTGATATTTTTTTTGGATCACCATTTCTTTTTCGGACTTACCCGGTTCGAGCTGATCCGATCGCCTCCGACGAGGTGATTCGGGATTCTTGCCGCCACGAATTGCGCGCGAATGACGATGCGAATGACGTCGCGGATTCTTTGGCCCTACGGATCCTCGACGAGAACCCTCCACCGAACACCGCACTGGACCACTGCAGAATTAATTGTCCGCGGTAGCTGCTCCTGTCCGGCAACTACGGATCGTGCACTGCGCCATTGGAGAAGGACTCCGCTGCGGTTGACCGGGTGAAACAGTTATCGAA
>VBLP01000546.1 GCA_005887925.1 Deltaproteobacteria bacterium
CTTCCGCGAGGTGCTGGCCGATCCGCGGCGCGGCGAGCCCGGCCGCGCCTACCTCGCCCGGCGCGGCGTGACCGCCGAGACCGCCGAGCGCTTCCAGCTCGGCTACGCCCCGCAGGACTGGACCGCGCTGGCCGATCACCTCAGGACCAAGCGCGCCGATCTCGAGCTGGCGGTGCGGATGGGGCTGATCGCGCTGCGGCAGCGCGGCGGCCACTACGACCGCAACCGCGATCGCCTGGTCTGCGCGGTGATCGTCCCCGGCGGTGAGATCGCGGGGTTCTCGGCGCGCCTGGTCGGCGCCGCGGCGCCGGGTCCCGATGGCAGCGAGCCGCCCAAGTACATCAACAGCTCCGAGAGCGCCGTGTACAAGAAGGGCAAGCTGCTGTTCGGGCTCGCCCAGGCGCGCGACGCGATGGCCGCCCACAAGCGCGCCGTCCTCGTCGAGGGTAACTTCGACGTGATCACGCTGCACCAGGCCGGGTTCACCGAGGTCGTCGCGCCGCTGGGCACCGCGCTCACCCCCGAGCAGATCGCCGTGCTCAAGCGGCTCGCCGAGCGGGTCGTGCTGCTCTACGACGGCGACCGCGCCGGCTACAAGGCGACGATGCACGCGCTGCAGCTGTGCGTCGAGGCCGACGCCGAGGTGCTGGTCGCGTCGCGCCCCGGCCACGCCCGCTCCGGCGGCGCCGGGATTCTCTCGGATGGCGTCGATCCGGACAGCCTGGTCGCAGGCGGCGGCGCGGCGCTGCTGCGCGAGGCGATCGAGCGCGCTCAGGGCGGCATCGAGTTCTTCGCGTTCGAGGTCTGGGGGAAGGCCCGCGCCAACGCCGACGCCCGCGCCCGCGCGCTCGAGGACGCCTCCCGGCTGATCGGGAAAATTGCCAATCCGATCAAACGTGATCTAATCGTCGGCACCTTGGCGACCTCGATGGACGTCGACGTCGGGGTCGTGAGGGGCGCGCTGGCCCGCAGCGCCACGGGCCCGCATGCGCCCGGTCCGCGCCCGGCACGGCACCCCAACGCCCCGACACCACAGCGAGAACCCGCCGCAGATGCGACGACCAGACCTGTCGCACCCCCGCCAACGGAGGAGCTCGAGCTCATCGCCCTCCTGGCCGATCATCCGGTCCTGATCGCAACCGCCGAGTCAGACAAGGCTTTTTGCCTCTTGACGGACGAACGGCTCCGCGCCATGTATTCCGCGGCTCGAGGGGGACAATCCTTCCTGGAGCTCGCTCCCGCGCAATTGCCCCCGCCCACGGCCAAGCACGTGCTGTCCGGAAAATACGCTTCCGCCAAGGACCCCGCGTCGTCGCTAGCCGAGCTGACGCGCAACCTCGAGGTCCGCGAGAAGAACGCTGCCCGGATGGATCTGGCCCGGCGCCTCGCGGACGCCAAGCGCCGCGGCGATCACGGTCTGGATGATGTGGCGCGCGAGCTGACCCAGAGCCCGGCACAGAACCCATTGGCCTCACGCACCGGCAACCGCGAGCGCGCGCGCGTGCTCGCGGAGCTCCCCGCTGGATCCTGGACCGACGGTAGCGGTCCTCCGGCTGATCCCGAGACGTAGAACCGAAAGCAGGTCGAGTAGAATATGGCGCGTACCCAGGTCGCAAAGACGAAGAAGCCGGATCCGAAGGCGAAGAAGCCCGCCGCGGCCACCGCAAAGGAAGCGCCGAAGAAGGTCGAGTCCAGGAAGGACGCCAGGGGCAAGGCCGAGAGCGACAAGCCCGAGAGGGCCGACAAGAGTGACAGGCCCGAGAAGACCGAGCGGATGGACCGGGGTGACCGCAGCGAGAAGAGCGACCGGGGCGACCGGAGCGACCGGAGCGAGAAGAGTGATCGGGGCGAGAAGAGCGATCGGGGTGAGAAGAAGGCCAAGCCGTCGACCGAGGCGCGAGATGCCAAGGACGCCAAGGACGCCAAGGACGGCGCCAGGCCGGCATCCGGCAAGCCGCTGACCAGGCCGGCGTCGCAGGCCAAGCCGCCGCGGCCGCCACGCGACGAGGACGACGACGGCTTCGACGACGATGATGACGATGACGACTTCGTTCCGGCGGTCAAGCCGGCCAAGCCGGCCAAGGTCGCCAAGCTCGCCGCCAAGCCCAACCGGCCCGCCGAGATCGACCTCGACGACGCCGCCGACGACGCCGTGATTCCGGCCTTCGATGACGAGGACGACGATGACTTCGGCGCCGCGCCCAAGCCGCGCAGCCTGGTCAGCGAGGCCGACGCGGCCGCGATCGAGGCCGAGACCCGCAAGAAGGCGCTGCGTCCCGGCGCCGGCGCGCGCGACGGCAACACCGCGCGCGACAAGCTGATCGAGCTCGGCAAGCAGAAGGGCTTCGTGACCTACGACGAGGTCAACGACCACATGCCCGAGGACGTGGTGTCGACCGATCAGATCGACGGCTGGCTCGCCGCGCTCGGCGAGCACGGCATCGAGGTCGTCGATGGCTCGGGCAGCCGGCGGCCCGAGCTGGTCGACCAGCCGCCCAAGGGCCTCGACATCGAGAAGGAGAAGGAGGAGGGCGAGGTCGACGAGGACGAGGAGTACGCGTACTCGCGGACCAGCGATCCGGTCCGGATGTATCTGCGCAAGATGGGCTCGGTGTCGCTGCTCACCCGCGAGGGCGAGGTCGAGATCGCCAAGCGCATCGAGGACGGCGAGCGCAAGATGCTGCAGGCCGTGCTCAACAGCTCGGTCGCCGTCGAGGAGCTGCTCGAGATCGGCGAGCGGCTGCGCCGCGGCAAGGTCCGCGTCAAGGACGTCGTCAAGGACATCGACGAGGACGAGGCCGAGTTCAACGAGCAGTTCTACGTCGACCGCGTCTGCAAGATCATCGACAAGGTCAGGAAGCTCCAGCGCGACACCGAGAAGCTCGAGGAGCGGCTGGTCGAGTCCGACACCGACGGCAAGAAGAAGAAGGTCAAGGAGCTGATCCGGGCCAACCGCGCGCAGATGTTCGAGGAGCTGTCCGATCTCCGGCTCAACAAGCCCACCGTCGATCGCATCGTCGCCCAGCTCAAGAACATCATCATCAAGCTCGACAAGGCCGAGCTCGAGGTCCGCGAGTGCGAGGCCAAGGCCGGGATGTCCGCCAGCGAGATCCGCAAGACGCTGCGCGAGATGCGCACGTCTCCCCAGCGCGCCCGCGCGGTCGGCAAGAAGACGATGCTGACGATCGCCGATTTCGAGGAGATGGAGGAGCAGATCAAGACGGCGATGCGCAAGGTCGCCGTGATCGAGGAGGAGGCCCGTGGGTCCGCCCCCGAGCTGCGCTCGACCTACCGCGACCTCCACGAGGGCGAGCGCATGGCCGATCGCGCCAAGTCCGAGCTCGTCGAGGCCAACCTCCGGCTCGTGGTGTCGATCGCCAAGAAGTACACCAACCGCGGGTTGCAGTTCCTGGACCTGATCCAGGAGGGCAACATCGGCCTGATGAAGGCGGTCGACAAGTTCGAGTACAAGCGCGGCTACAAGTTCTCGACCTACGCGACGTGGTGGATCCGCCAGGCGATCACCCGCGCGATCGCCGACCAGGCCCGCACGATCCGCATCCCGGTCCACATGATCGAGACGATCAACAAGCTGGTCCGCACCACGCGCTACCTGGTCCAGGAGCTCGGGCGCGAGCCCATCCCCGAGGAGATCGCCGAGCGCATGGAGCTGCCGCTCGACAAGGTCCGCAAGGTCCTCAAGATCGCCAAGGAGCCGATCTCGCTCGAGACCCCGATCGGCGAGGAGGAGGATTCTCACCTCGGCGACTTCATCGAGGACAAGTCGATCGTGTCGCCGAGCGAGAGCGTGATCTCGGTGAACCTGGCCGACCAGACCCGCAAGGTGCTCGCCACGCTGACGCCGCGCGAGGAGAAGGTGCTGCGCATGCGGTTCGGCATCGGCGAGAAGTCCGACCACACGCTCGAGGAGGTCGGTCAGGACTTCGAGGTCACCCGCGAGCGCATCCGCCAGATCGAGGCCAAGGCGCTCCGCAAGCTGCGCCACCCATCGCGCTCCAAGCGGCTCAAGGCCTTCGTCGAGAACTGACCCCCCCCTTCCGGGTGGATGGTCCGACCGTGTGCGTAGCCGGTTATGCACCGAGTCCTCCGTTATGCAGGAAGACACTTCGCGCTGCGCCCTTGAACGACCGATCCCATCTATGATTCCAAGCTCTTATCTCAGTAAGGGACTGGCATGGAGAGTGCTTGAAAGCGCACTGCCCCCATGACCGAGCGCGAAGCAAAAGCCCGAGCGGTAAAGATCCTCGCCAAGTCGATCTACCGCGATCTCGAGGCGCAGGGCTTCGATGAGAAGCAGATCGTCGCGCTCGCCACCGAGCTGATCAGCGAGGTGACCTCGAAGATGGCGCGCGGCGACAAGGCGCAGCAGGTCGCCTGAGCGAACGGAGCGCGCCCGATCGCGAAAATTCCGGGCGCACGGGCGCACGGCGTGCGCGATCGGCAGAGCTCCGTCGATCCTGACGGTCGCCTCGCGATCGGCGCTGTTTCTCACCCTGGCAGCCCTGCGAGATCCGATCTAGGGTGCGCGCCATGTCGAAGGTTCGCATCGGTATCAACGGCTTCGGTCGGATCGGACGTGGCTTCGTGCGCTGCCTCGCCGCGACTCCCAGCGCTTTCGATCTCGTTCTGGTCAACGACCTGACCGACGTCGGGACGCTCGCGCATCTGCTCAAGCACGACTCGGTGCACGGCAGGTACCCCGGCAGCGTCGAGATCCGCGATGGCGCGATCGTGGTCAACGGCAGCACGGTGCGGATCAGCGCCGAGAAGGACCCGGCGGCGATCAAGTGGCGCGACGCCGGCGTCGACATCGTGATCGAGTCGACCGGCGTGTTCGTCGACAAGACCGGCGCGGCCAAGCACCTCACCGGCGGCGCCAGGAAGGTCATCATCTCGGCCCCGGCCAAGAACCCCGACGTCACGCTGTGCATGGGCATCAACCTCGAGATGTACAAGCCCGCCGAGCACCACATCATCTCGAACGCGTCGTGCACGACCAACTGCCTGGCGCCGGTCGCCAAGGTCCTGCACGAGACATTCGGCATCGTCTCGGGCCTGATGACCACCATCCACTCGTATACCAATGATCAGCAGATCCTCGATCTGCCGCACAAGGACCTGCGGCGCGCCCGCGCGGCGGCGCTGTCGATGATCCCGACCACGACCGGCGCGGCCAAGGCGCTCAAGGAGGTGCTGCCGGCGATGGCGGGCAAGCTCGACGGCTGGTCGATCCGGGTGCCGACGCCGAACGTGTCGCTGGTCGATCTCACCGCGCGGCTCGAGCGCAAGGCGACCGCGCACGAAGTCAACGACGCGTTCCGCGCCGCGGCGGCCGGCGCGCTCAAGGGCATCCTCGCGGTCAGCGACGAGCCGCTGGTGTCGTGCGACTTCAACGGCGAACTGCACTCGTCGACGGTCGACGCCCCGCTGACCACCGCGACCGGCGACCTGGTCAAGGTGATGTCCTGGTACGACAACGAGATGGGCTATTCGCAGCGCCTGCGCGACCTCGCCCGGTTCGTCGCGGAGAACCTGTGAGCCTCTCCGCCGGTATCACAGGGATCCGGGCCGTCACCGACCTCGCCGTCGAGGGCAAGCGCGTCTTCGTGCGCGTCGACCACAACGTGCCGCTCGCCAAGGCCGACGGCGGCGGCGCGCATCGCAAGGTCGCCGATGACGCGCGGATCCGGGCGACCCTGCCCACCCTGCGCCACCTGATCGAGCGCGGCGCCCGGATCGTGCTCGGCTCGCACCTGGGCCGGCCCGATGGCCAGACCAAGCCCGAGTACTCGCTCGAGCCGGTCGCGCAGCGCCTCGCCGAGCTGCTCGAGCTCGACGTCGCGCTCGCCGACGAGCCGGTCGGCGACGGCGCCCGCAAGGTCGTCAGTGACCTGCGCGACGGCCAGATCGCCATGCTCGAGAACCTCCGGTTCCACCCCGGCGAGGAGGCCAACGACGAGCAGTTCGCGCGCACCCTCGCGTCGTACTGCGACGTCTACGTCAACGACGCGTTCGGCACCGCGCACCGCGCCCACGCCTCGACCACCGGCATGGTCAAGCACGTCGCCGAGAAAGGCGCCGGCTTCGTCATGGCCCGGGAGATCGACTTCCTGTCGCGCCTGCTCGGCGACGTCGACCGGCCCTACGTCGCCGTGCTCGGCGGCGCCAAGGTGTCCGACAAGATCGAGGTGCTCGACGCCCTGCTCGAGCGCGTCAACGCGATCGTGATCGGCGGCGCGATGGCCAACACCTTCCTCGAGGCCCAGGGCAAGTCGCTCGGCAAGAGCAAGGTCGAGCGCGACAAGCTGCCGATCGCGCGCAACTTCCTGCGCAAGGCCGCCGAGAAGCGCATCGCGGTCCACCTGCCGACCGACGTCGTCGTCGCGTCCGGGCTCGACGCCGACGCAGCGACCCCCGTCGCGGTCGACGCGATCCCCGCCGACGCCATGGCGCTCGACATCGGCCCGTCCACCATCGAGGCCTACCGCAGGACCCTCGGCGCCGCGCGCACCGTGTTCTGGAACGGCCCGATGGGTGTGTTCGAGAAGCCGCGGTTCGCCGCCGGCACCGTCGCCGTCGCCCGCGCGCTCGCCGACAACAAGCTCGCGCTCACCGTCGTCGGCGGCGGCGACTCGGCCGCCGCGATCGCGCAGGCCGGCCTCGCCGACAAGGTCTCGCACGTCTCGACCGGCGGCGGCGCCTCGCTCGAGTTCGTCCAGGGCCTCGAGCTGCCGGGCATCGCCGCGCTCAAGCCGTGACAGCGGCACTGGAAGAGCGCCGGCCGCACCGTGTCGTGGATAATCCACGACGGCGATGGATCGCCGACGCCCGGCTCGGTCCAGCGTCGCGACGGAGCGGCCCTGGCGTATGCTCGGCGGGTGGCAGACAAGCAGCTCGCGATCGTCGACCCGTCGGGTCGCCTGATCGGCGAGATCCAGGCGCTGGCCGCGATCGCACACATCTCGCTGCGGATGGTGCGGCCCGGCGAGCCGGTGACGGACTGCGCTGCCGTGCTGGTCGCGCCCGCGCTCGCCGCGGACCTGGGACCGCCGCCGCCGGACAGCCCGCCGCGCTGGATCGTCGGGGACGCCGCGGGCGCCGCGCGGCTCGCCGGGGCCGCGTCGCAGGCCGGCGCTGCCGGGGTGATCCTGACGCCGGTCGCGCTGCAGGCGCTCGAGGCGATCGCCCACGTCGAGCCGACCCTCGCCGAGTTCGACCTCGCCCGGGCGCGCGGGCTGATCGCGACCTCGCTGGTCGACCTGACCGGCGCGGCGGCCGAGACCCTGGCCGCGGTGGCCGGCGGGTTTTCCGCGAGCGACTGCATCGTGTGGTGGAAGGACGGCAACCAGATGGTGCCGACGACGGCGCGGCCCCCGCCCGCCGAGGGCTATCGCACCGAGATCGCCAGTGCCGCGCGGATCGCGGCCGCCGCGGCCGGCACGGTGATCACCAGCGGACAGGCGCCGCGCTCGGTGATCGCCGATGCGCTCCGGTCGTCACCGACCGAGGTCGCCGGCCTGGTCGCGATCGTCGCCGACTCGGCGCGGCGGTTCTCGGCGGCCGAGCGCAGCGAGCGCCTGCTCGCGGCGAGCCTGCACGATCCGCTGACCGGGGCGATCTCGCGCGGCGCGTTCGAGCAGACGATCGCGCACGAGGCCGCGGCGGCCGCGCGGCGGCGCGAGTCGCTCGCGCTCGCGGTGATCGACGTCGTCGGCCTGCGCCGCATCAACCTCGCGCACGGCCACCGCGCCGGCGACGAGGTGCTCGCGCAGGTCGCCAGCCGGGTCCGCGCCACGGTGCGCGGCAACGATCCGATCGGCCGGCTCGGCGGCGACGAGATCGCCGTGCTGCTGGTCGGCGCGACCGCCGAGCAGGCGGTGGCGGTGGTGCACAAGCTGATCGACAAGGTCCAGACCGAGCCGATCGAGGCCGAGGGCAACGCGCTCTACGTCCAGGTCCGCGCGACGGTGACCGAGCTCGCACCCGGCGAGCGCAGTGGTGAGGCCGCCCTGTCGCGCTGCTACGGCGCGCTGCGCGGCGTGGCGGCCGGGGACATCGCGATCGTCGCGTCG
>VBLP01000544.1:0-519 GCA_005887925.1 Deltaproteobacteria bacterium
GAGCTCGGCGTCGAGGTGCTGTTCCGCGGCACCGCCGACGTGATGCGCCGGCAGATCATCCCGCCGGTGACCCGCGCGGTGCGCGCCGCGGGCGGTGCCGGCCGGCTCCGGCTGCTCGACGTGGCCTGCGGCACCGGCCGCACGCTCCACCAGCTCGCCGTCGCCCACCCCGCGCTGCGGCTGTACGGCGTCGACCTGTCGCCGGCCTACGTGCGGCTGGCGCGGCGGCGGCTCGCCGAGGTCGCCGAGGTCGCGCTCGCGGTCGAGAACGCCGAGGCGCTGCCGTTCGCCGACGCGGCGTTCGACGTGGTGACCAGCGTCTATCTGTTCCACGAGCTGCCGCGCAACACCCGGCGCGCCGTCGCGCGCGAGATGTTCCGCGTGGTCCGCCCCGGCGGCCTGATCGTCATCGAGGACTCGGCGCAGCTCGCCGAGAGCGCCGAGATCGCGAGCGCCTTGCGGGCGTTCCCCACCGAGTTCCACGAGCCGTTCTACGACGACTACCTCGAGGACGACCTC
>VBLP01000544.1:542-7214 GCA_005887925.1 Deltaproteobacteria bacterium
GCCCGGCGCCCGGCAGTGCGCGCACAACGCGGATGGGGAACGGGTGAAGCTTCCCTGACTCTCGCTAAAACGGATGTGGGAGTCTTCCTACCCGGGGCCTCGGGAAACATGTCTCTCGACTTCAGGATAGTTGCGCTCGCTGTAGCACTCCCGCTCACGGCACTAACGTGCCGAATGTGACTTCGATCGCCTGACGCGCCGGCGTCGACGGTCCACGGCAATCTCGCGCGTGATCTTGTGACGACTGCGTCGGAGCAGTTAGCATCACGCCGTGGTCGCGGCACCGACGCGTCGGAAGAAGGTCTGGCTCGTCCAGCGCTCGGTCTGGGCCATGGAGACCGAGTCAATGCCGCTGGCGAGCGGCTACTTCAAGGCGATGTCGGACGCCGATCCGGAGCTGTCGCGCGAGCTCGACGTCCGTATCATCAACTGCAGCGGTGGTCAGTCGACACTCGAGATGGCCAAACGGCTGTTCCTCGACGAGGCCGGTGTGCCCGACGTGCTCGGGTTCTCGGTGTTCGGCTGGAACTACAACGCGTTCGGCAACCTCGCCGCGATGTACAAGCAGCTGCGGCCGGACGGGTGGGTGGTCTTCGGCGGCACCCACGTCGCCAATCAGGCCAGGCGCACGTTCGCGATGTTCCCCGAGGTCGATGTCGTCGTGAACGGCGAGGGCGAGCTGATCTTCGTCGAGATGATGCGCGCGGCCCTGCGCGGCACGCCGGTGCACGCGCTCGACGCGATCGGCGGCATCAGCTTCAAGCGCGAGGACGGCTCGGTCGTGACCACCGATCCACAGCCGCGGATCGCGAACCTCGACGCGATCCCGTCGCCGCTCTTGACCGGCGCGATCCAGCTCCGGCATCCCGACGGGCGCGAGAAGTACGACGTGGTGCTGCTCGAGACCAACCGCGGCTGCCCGTACACCTGCAGCTTCTGCTACTGGGGCGGCGCGACCGGCCAGAAGGTGCGCAAGTTCTCGCCCGAGCGGATCGCGGCCGAGCTCGAGCTGGTCGGCCGTCAGCAGATCGCCGAGGTCGTGCTGTGCGACTCCAACTTCGGCATGCTCGAGGAGGACCACCAGTTCGTCGAGACCTTGATCCGGCTGCGCGAGCGCTACGGCTTCCCGCGCCGGTTCGAGACCTCGTGGGCCAAGAACAAGTCGAAGACGTTCTACGCGATCGTCGAGCGGATGAAGCAGGCGGGGATCAAGTCGTCGTTCACGCTGGCGCTGCAGACCTTGTCGGACACCTCGCTCGTGCTGATGAAGCGCAAGAACATGAAGGTCAACGACTGGCGCAGCCTGGCGGCGTGGCTCAAGACCCAGGGCCTGGCGTGCTACTCCGAGCTGATCTGGGGCACGCCCGGCGAGACCTGCGAGTCGTTCCTCGAGGGCTACGCCGCGCTGTCCGAGCACATGTCGCGGATCGCGGTCTATCCCCTGCTGATCATGCCGAACACCGACTACTCGGAGAACCGCTACAAGCACGGCTTCGTGCTGCTGCGCGGCGAGCACGATGACTTCGAGTACGTGGTCTCGAACAGCACGATGTCGTTCGAGGACAACAAGCGCATGCATCGGTTCATCTTCTGGGCCCGCGTGGTCGCCGAGAACCAGATCCTGCGCTACGTGTGGGCGCCGCTGCGGCTGCTCGAGAACATCGACCAGGTCAGCGTGCTGCAGAGCATGGACCGCTGGTTCGAGGCCCAGGGCGACAGCGTGTCGCGCGGGCTGGTCGCGTGCCGCGCCGACATGGTCGACAACCTCGATGCGTCACGCGTCACTCGCGGTATCCAGTACTTCTACCTCGAGGACGGCCTGACCGAGAAGCTCGTGGCGTGGTGGCGCAGCGACATCCTGAGCCGGGTCGACGAAAACAACCGGCACTTCTTCGAGGAGCTGTTCCACTACGACCTGTTGACCCGGCCGATCTACCGCCCGGCCAGCGTGCGCGGGCCGTGCGAGCTCGACTCTGTGCGGCTCCACGACGAGGACTTCTACCTCCGCCGCGGCCTGATCTTCCACTACGACATCCCGTCGCTGTACGCGCGGATCCTCGCCGGCGAGCGCCCGGCGTTCACGCCCCGGGTCCGCGAGGTGACGCTGTACTACCGCCACGGCTTCGCGCGGCACCTGGACAATCACGAGTTCGTCTCGCGCTATGTCGGGCTCACCCGCGAGCAGGTCGACGCCGAGCACCGGACCGCTCTGCCATTGCCGCCGCCGGCCGAGGAACAGCGCGCCGCGGCCGAGAGCGTCGCCTAGTCACGGCGACAGCCGCGCCAGGTCGCGCGGGAACAGCGTCGCCAGCCGGATGTTCGGCAGATCGAGCAGCTGCATCACGAAGCGCTCGAGGCCGATCGCGAAGCCGCCGTGCGGCGGCATGCCGTGCCGGAACGCCTCGAGGTACGCCGCGATCGGATCGGGCGACATGCCGCGCGCCGCGAGCGCCGCGAGGTAGTCGGCGTGGCGATGCAGGCGCTGGCCGCCGGTGACGAGCTCGGTGCCGCGGAACAGGAGGTCGAACGAGCGCGAGTGCGCCGGCCGCTCGGGATCGGGGTGGGTGTAGAACGGCCGCTTGCGCATCGGGTAGCCGGTGACGAACAGCCAGTCGCTGCCGTGCTGCTCGTGCGCCCACTGGCCGAGCCAGCGCTCGCCGGCGGGGGACAGATCGGGCTCGTCGCGCACCGCCTCGCCGAGCGGCGCGGCGAGCCGATCGACCGCCTCGGTGAAGTGCAGGTGCGGGATGGTCTCGGGCAGCCCGGGCAGGCGCGCGCCGAGCAGCGCCAGCTCCGGCGCGCAGGTCGCCGCGATCTCGGCGAGCATGCCGCGCAGCACGCGCGCGAGCTGGGCCATCACGTCGAAGTGGTCGGTGACGAAGCCGAGCTCGACGTCGAGGCTGGTGTACTGGTTGATGTGGCGGGCGGTGTCGTGCGGCTCGGCGCGGAACACCGGGCCGACCTCGTACACGCGCTCGAACACGCCGACCATGATCTGCTTGTAGAGCTGCGGGCTCTGGGCGAGGTACGCCGGCCGGCCGAAGTAGTCGACCGCGAACACGTTGGCGCCGCCCTCGGTCGCAGCCTCGACCAGCTTCGGCGACTGGATCTCGACGAACTGCTCGGTGTCGAGCGCCGCGCGGAACCCCCGCATCGCGGCCGCCGCGATCCGGAACACCGCGCGGCGCGACGGGAACCGGTTGGCGACCACGGCGTGATCGAGCAGCGCCGGCAGCGCGACGTTCGCGAGCTTCTTGCCGAGCAGTACCGGCGGCGGCTCGGTCGCCCCCGCGAGCACCTCGAGCGCGACATCGCGGAGCTCGACGCCGCCGGGCGCCTGCGACTCGGCGCAGACCTCGCCGGTGACGGCGATCACCGACTCGGCCTCGAGCCCTGCGAGCGGCGCGAGCCGCGCCTGGTCGGCGACCGCCTGTACCACACCCCGGCCGTCGCGAACGACCAGGAAGCTGATCGCACCGAGCCTGCGCAGCGACTGCAGCCACCCGACGACGCGCACGCGCTGCCCGACGCGCGCCGCGACCTCGACCGAACCGATCCGTTCCATCTGACGATCCTCGCTGGCCCTGCCCTGGATGCGGAAACGCACCCCGGCAGGCCCAGCGGCCGCTAGGTGCGTTCCTCGAGATCGTCTCCAACGACGGTGATCATCGCTCTCCATGCATACTGTGCCGCGAGCGATGCGTCAACTGGCCAAGGTGAACGCCCAGACGATCGAGGCGATGAGGGCCGCGAGCACCGCCGCCGGGAAGAGCTTGCGGCAGCGGCGATCGAGCCGCAGCGCCCGGTCCTTGTCGCCGCGGCGCGATACGCTGTTGGTGTAGATCGTCTCGAACAGCACCGTCGCGATCGCGACGTAGCACACCACGTAGACCCGGTCGGCCAGCCTCAGGGACCACCTCGGTTTCGCAAGACCGAAGACTCCTTGCATTGGAGTGCGATCGCCTGCGAGTCAGTCGCCCGGTTCGTGGGCGGGCTGCTGAGCTGTGGGCCCGGCGATCCACGGAGGCAGAGGAATGAGGAAGCGCCGAGGGCCGCGAGACGACCGCGCGTGGGCGACCCGGATCGTGCGAGAGGGCTCGGTACGCTCGAAGAGCTCCCAGCGGACCAGAGTGCCTGGCAGCTCGGAGACCTGTGGTCGTTTGCCAGCGACGAGTACGACCAGCTGAAGACCTTTCAGTCCCTCGTGAACAGCTACGTGCAGATCTCTGATCCGCCACGGCCGCTGTGCCTGGCAGTCTTCGGACCGCCGGGGAGCGGGAAGTCGACCGCGGTGAAGTCGATGTGCAAGATGCTGGAGCGTCAGCACAAGCCGATGAAGTTTCCCCTCACCGAGGTGAACCTGACCGAGCTCAGCTCCACGTCCGATCTCATCATGTTCTTCCGGAGGGTGCGCCTCGAGCTCGATGACCGATCCGTACCGCTGATCTTCTTCGACGAGTTCGACGCGCCGCTGGCCTGGGTCCCCCCTGGCTGAGCCGGTTCCTGCACCCATGCAGGACGGACATCTTCGCCGGCGGCACGGCCGATCGAATGTCGGATTTTGGCACGCCTCCCGGCGTCCGGTTCCGGGAAGCCAAGGGGCCTGACTTCGTCAGCCGTCTCCGCGGTCATGTCGACGTGCGAGGACCGAACGACCAGGCGAGGACGATGCTGCGCAGGGCGTTGATCATGCGACGGACCCTCGAGAGGGTGGCGTGCGCTCGCCGGGGAGACGACAAGGCTCCGCCGCTGCAATTGACCACCCGGATGCTGGACGCGATGCTCCATGTCGTCGCAGCTACCGGCACGGCGCGCGGTCCATCACCGCGATCATCGAGATGGCGGCGGCCGCGGCGCCGTTCCGGCGCATCCGGTTGAACCCGGTTGAACCTATCGGATCTTCCGCCCGACCATGTGCTGAGCGTGCATCGCGACCTCGGACCGCTCGATCCGCTCAGCATCCGTGGGCTGATCGGTCAGCGCCGGGCCACCGGTGGAGCCACGCCGCGAGCCGCATCGAGTCACGCCGGAGAACTGGAAGGCAGTGGCGGTGGACCTGGCATGGTGGCTCTGGAAGATCGGCGCCGTCCTCGGCTACGGCGGGGGATGGGATAAGAAGCACTTGGCAACGGATCTCCTCGGTCAGCTGACGACGCGCGCGAAGTCCCTGGTCGATGCCACCTCCCGGCTGACCCGACTACCAGCCCCGCCTCCGGAGGTGAGGATCGAGGTCTTCGCGCGAGAACCGCCGACCCGGCGAGTCCCGGCGAGGAGTGGCATGGTGGTGACCCCGTCCCCGAGTACTCGGGCTCCGCGACGGGAGACCCCAACCTGCAGCAGGCGGCAAAGCTATTCCTGATGCGCTGGACGATGTCGAGCCGCTGTGTCGGCTCGTGTGCTCGTCGGGGGCAAGACGTCCAACTATTCGGGGCGAAATGCCCGGGATCCTGGAAGAAACGATGCTGGCCTTGCGCCTCGGCCAGCCGCTCTATGTGATCGGCGGCTTCGGCGGTGGTGCGCAGGTCGTGGGTGAGCTGCTGGGACTCGCCGGCTCGTGGCCGGCCCGCCGCAAGGTGGGCTGCTTCCCGGCGCCGGGGGGGCCGAGGTCGAGATGGATCGCGCCGTCGCCGCTGCCCCGGCGCTGTTCCGCCCGGCGGGGTTCTCGAACCTCCCCTTGACGTTCGCCGAAGCAATGGCCTTCGTGGCGGGATACTCCATCGGCGGACCCGGCTGGCCCGACAACGGGCTCACGCTGGATGAGAATCGACAGCTGTTCGCCACCCGGAAGCAGGCCCGGATCGTCGAGCTGGTACTGCGAGGACTCCAGCGGCGATTTCCAGGGTGATCGCCGCCCGCGCGGTCTGCCATGATAGGCGTGCGCAGTGACCGCACGCACGCCGAGCCCAGGCACCCGGGGCACCGAGCTCGCCGCGCTCGAGGCCCGATACAACGAGCAGCGGGTGCTCGCAGAGGGCGCGATCCTCGGCGAGCGGCGAGCGGCACTGGCACGGCTGGCGATGATCGCGATGTTTGGGGTGGTGACCAACCTCGAGGGAAAGAGCGAAGCGGTCCGCACCGTGATCGGCCTCGTCTACACGGTGTTCGCCGTCGTGACCATCCTGGTACTGCGGCGACTCAAGGGCGGCGACCCTCGGCGGGCGCTGTGGCGGCCGCTGATATTGATGGTGGTCGACTTCTCGCTGATCACGACGATGGCGTTGCTCGACGTCACCCACGGTGAGCCGTTCAGCCCCGGGCAGCACGCGATCGCGACCGCGATCGTGATGTCGTTCGCGGTGGCGCGGACCTCGCTGGTGCACGTGATCGGCTCGGTCGTCCTCGCGCTGATCAGCTACGCGCTCGCCAGCGGCCAAGGTGGCCAGCTCCGCTCGCATGTCACCGTGTTCGTGATGGGAGGTTATGTCGTGCTCGGGTTCATGATCGGGATCACCAACCGCGCGGTGCACCACATGTTCACCGGGTTGCGCCAGCGCGACAACCTCACGCGGTTCCTGCCGCGCCAGGTCGCCGAGCGCGTGATCAAGCACGGGCCCAAGGCGCTCGCGCCGATCGAGCGCGAGATCACCGTGCTGTTCAGCGACATCCGCGGCTTCACCGGCATGTCGGAGGGGATGGGCCCGACCGAGGTGCTGACCATGCTCGACGACTACT
>VBLP01000109.1:0-2261 GCA_005887925.1 Deltaproteobacteria bacterium
CGGGGCCGCCCTGCGCCCGTCCGCGCACGCCCTCGTGCCGAACGCCGATACGTTCGGGTGGCGCTCACACTCGCCGCGAAGACGCGGGTTGAGAGAGACCACGTGCCTCGGTGACGGCGTTCGTCACGGGTCTTGCGCGGATCGGTCGCGACGGGCGTCGCCCCGCCGAGGAGGTCGTCGGCGAGAGGCGTTCCCTTTCAGAGCTCAATTACCTCAGGAGAACACGCACATGTTGATCGCTTATGAAGTCGCACTCGATCTGGTCCGCGCGCTGCGTCCCGTGGTCGCACAGCTGCGCAGCTATAGCCCCGATGCCGCCGATCAGGTGGAGCGCGCCGCCAGCTCGATCGTGCTCAACCTGGCCGAAGGTGGCCGCCGGCACGGTCGCGATCCGCGGAGATTCTGGGACATCGCGCATGGCAGCGCCGGGGAGATCCGCGGCGCGCTTGACCTGGCCGACGCTTGGGGATGGCAGGTCGAGAGTGGGCCAGCGCGCGCGTTGCTCGATCGCGAGCTGGGCCTGCTGTGGGGCCTCACCCGCCGGACCAGATCCAAGGCCACGCCGGAGCAGGCTGCGTCAGCGCCCAACGCGCGGCCTTCGCGGTGAGCCGCGCGCTGATCAGCGCGGCGTCCGGCTCACTTGCACTCGCCGTGGGTCGTTCGCCAACCTGAACTCCGCCGCGCTCCTTGTCCTCGGCAGCCAGAGATCATTCGGTCATCCGGCTTCCAGACGACCGCCGTCGGCCGGCGAGCGTGTCGGGTTCCAGTAGGAACCGTGCGCACCTCGGCCGAGCTGGCTGACATCATCGACGGGCACGCGCGCAAAGCGGAGTCCATATCCTGGCAAGGTGCGAGGTAAACAGCGCGGGCTCCGATCTGCTGGCGTTGAAACCGCCGCTTGGAGTCTGTCGTTTGTCGCTTGTCGATCCCCGGGGATCTCCTGCGTACGACGGAGGGGCCGAGGCCGGCTCCGGTCGCTTCAATGGGTGAGTCGCCACAGCATGGCGCGGACCCGGTCGAGCGTGGCGTCGACCACCGAGAAGTCCGCCTGCGTGATGTAGCCGCGGGCGCGTGCGATGCGCAGCGCCGTGGTGAGCTCGCTCGCCGAGCCGGCGGCGCGGCGGAACAGGTCCGCGCGATCGAGGCCGGCGCGTTGCCGCGCTTCGCTGACGTTGAGTGCGACCGACTCGGCCGCGCGGCCGACCTCGTCGGCGAGCGACTTGCGGCGCTGGCGGATCTTGGTCTCCATGGGCGCGAGCTGCTCCAGCACGGTGAGCGACATTTCGAGCGTATCGAACATCGGGAACCTCCTTGTGATTCGCCCTCGAGCGCCGAGGGCCGTCGTCGCCCGAAAGCGACGCGGAGCGCACGTCCCGTGCCGAGCGCGGGCACCGCGACTCGCGCCGCGTCGATCGAGCCAGCTCTGGGGACGCCGATTGCGTGACGTCGGTCGGTCCGGCGCTCGGCGAGGGACGGTGCGCGAGAGCGGAGCAAGGGCGACGGCCCCCGGCGCAGGGCGATCACGGAGGGCCGATGTGGACTACGCCGAGCGCTCGCGTGTGGGCACTCGCCAGGTGGAGGCCAACGATCGACAGCGCACCCTCGTTGACGGAACGGCAGCGGCAGCGGAACCGGCAGCCGCAGCGGAACCGGCAGCAGCGGAGCCGGCAGCCGCAGGCAGCCGCAGTGGAGCCGGCAGCCGCAGCGGAGCCGGCAGCCGCAGCGGCAACGGCACCCGGAGCCGAGAAACCGCAACCGGTGCCGGTGCCGGTGCCGGTGCCGATGCCGATGCCGGTGCCGTTGCCGGTGCCAACTCGCCAACGGCACCATTGTCGGCGTAGTCGCGGACGGCTCACAGCGCGCGCCGTCGGGCGGTGGCCCAGCCGGCAGCGGTCGCCGCCCGGCGAGCGCGTGGTACATTGTATTCCATTATGACCACGGCTGATCGAGTCCGCGAAGAGATGCGCCGCTTCGAGGCTAGCCTGCCTCGGTTGAAGCCGCTCTATGCCGATCGATGGGTGGTCTTTCGTGAGGGCGAGGTCGTGAGCGTCCACGACTCGGAAGAGGACGCATACCGTGCCGGCCTCGCAAAGTTCGGTCGACAAGGTGGCCAGGTCATCGCGAGGGTCGCCGATCAGATCGCTGTGCCGCTCAGTGCGGCGGTCGTCTATCAGAAACGTGGGTAGGGTCGTTCATCGCGGGAAGGTGGTACCGCCACGCGGCTTGATCGAGGAAGGCCCGCTGGTCCAGGTCACGTTCAC
>VBLP01000109.1:2401-27153 GCA_005887925.1 Deltaproteobacteria bacterium
CCCGGTCTACCGGCTGGGGATTAACATCGGCGTCAGCGATCGCGATGGAAATCGGGGCGAGATGAAGTTCTGGGCGGACATCGTGGCAGTTCCGCCGGTCCCGGATCTGACCCGTCCGCACGTCGGCTTGCTCGGACGCGATTTCCTCCAGTACGTTCGATTCGAATACGATGGACCCCAGGGCACGTACTCGATCATCGACGAACGTGCACCTCCGATAGGTCCTGCCTCGCAGCGAGAGCCCTCGAGGAGCGACGAACGACGCGCTCGACGACGTCGCCAGAAAGCTGCGCGTCGGAAGCATCGAAATTAGCCTCGGCTGCTCGGCTCTCAGGTCGGAACCGGTAGCGGCCGCGGAACCGGCAGCCGCAGCGGCAGCGGAACCGGCAGCGGCAGCGGAACCGGCAGCGGCGGCGGAACCGGCAGCCGAACCGGCAGCGGAACCGGCAGCCGAACCGGCAGCCGAACCGGCAGCGGCGGCGGAACCGGCAGCGGAACCGGCAGCCGGCAGCGGAACCGGCAACCGGCAGCGGAACCGGCAACCGGCAGCGGAACCGGCAGCCGCAGCGGAACCCGGAACCCGCAGCGGCAGCGGAGCCAGCAGCGGCAGCGGAACCGGAACCGGAACCGGCAGCGGTGGCGGAACCGGCAGCGGAACCGGAACCGGAACCGGCACCGGCGGCGGCAGCCGAGCCGGCAGCGGCAGCCGAACCCGCAGCGGTAGCAGTCTCGCGGTCTCGTCGAAGAGGCCTGTGAAGATCAACGTCGGCGTCAGCCTTGACGTTGAGCGGACGGCTGGCTTCTGCAGCCACCCGCGCGGGCTACACTCGCGGGGTCGATGACCAAGCCAGCTAGCCCCGCGTGCCCGGGTGACCGCGCATGAACGTCGCGACGCGGATCACGGCGGCGACGGCGGTGGTGGTGGCGCTGGCGTCGTCGTCGTACGCGATCGTCGACCTGCGCAGCCGGCGGGCCGAGCGCCGCGCCGGGCTCGAGCGCGAGGCCCGCGCCGTGGCGACCGCGCTGCGGTTCGACATCGAGGCGGCGCCGTCGGTGTTCCGGGCGCCGAGCGATGCGGCGATCCGCGATCTGAACCGCGCCGCGGGCGGCTGGAAGGTGACGGTGCTGCCGAGCTCGCGCCGCGCGACCGCGGCGGATGACAGCGCGACCAGCGCGCAGCTCCGCCGGCTCAACGCGATGGTCCAGGTGTCCCGGCCGGGCGCGGACATCGAGGCCGGGCTGTATTACTACGACCTGCCGATCCGGGCGGCGTCCGAGCGCGGCGGCGATCCGGAGACCGTGGGGATGCTCGAGATCGCCCGGTCGGCCGACGTGATCGATACGACCAGCGACGATCTGTGGCGCGTCGTCACGCTTCTGTCGCTGGTCGTCGGGCTCACGACGGTGATGGTCGGCGTGTTCGCGATGCGGCTGGTCAGCCGGCCGATCACCAAGCTGCTGTCGGGCATCGGCGACGTCGCCAAGGGCGACCTGTCGCACGTGATCCTGTCGGAGCGCGACGACGAGATCGGCGCGCTCGCGACGCGGTTCAACGAGATGACGTTCTCGCTCCGCGAGTCGCGCGGCGAGACCCAGCGCCAGAACGAGGCCAAGCTCGCGCTCGAGCAGCGGCTCGGCCAGACCGAGAAGCTCGCCACGCTCGGCCAGCTCGCCGCCGAGATCGCGCACGAGGTCGGCACCCCGCTCAACGTGATCGCCGGCCGCGCGCGATCGATCCAGCGCAAGTCGAAGGATCCCGAGGCGGTCGAGAAGAACTCGGAGATCATCGCCGAGCAGACTGCGCGGATCACCCGGATCATCCAGCGCCTGCTCGACTTCACGCGGCGCAAGGTCGGGGCGGCGCCGCCGGCCGAGGTCAACCTCAACGACATCGCGCAGTCGACGATCGAGCTGCTGGCCGGGCAGTTCGCCAGCGCCCGGGTCCGGGTCCGGTTCGACCGCAGCGAGCCGGCCCGGGTCGCGGGCGACTCGGATCGCCTGCAGCAGGTGCTGATCAACCTCTTGCTCAACGCCGTCCAGGCGATGCCGGAGGGCGGCGCGCTGGCGGTCGAGACCGGGACGGTCCGGCGGGCGCGCCCGGGACTCGAGGGCAGCGCGGAGCAGGACTTCGCGACGATCGCGGTGGCCGACACCGGCGTCGGTATCCCGCCCGGCATCCGCGACCGGATCTTCGACCCGTTCTACACGACCAAGGAGGGGCGCGGCGGCACCGGCCTCGGCCTCGCGGTGGTATCCGGCATCGTGAAGGAGCACGATGGCTGGATCGACGTCGAGGATGGCAAGCCGGCCGGCACGGTGTTCCGGGTCTACCTGCCGCGGTGACCGCGGATCAGGGCTGATCCTCGGGGATGGCGTTGCCGAGCAGCGCAGCGATGCTCTGCCGCGTGGCCGGATCGAGCTCGCTGGCGCGGTAGTACATGCGGCGCGCGGCCGCGGCACGCAGCGTCGCGTTGGCGGCGGGATCGTTGATCATGGCGACGAGCGCCTGGTCGACCTCGGGGCCGCCGCTGTAGGACACGCTGATCGCGGTCTCGGCGACCTCGAGATCGGGATCGCGGATCAGCGTCGCGAGCTGCGCGCTGGCCCTGGGATCGTCGGTGATCGACGACAGCCCGGAGATCGCGGCGACGCGGTCCTCGGACCTGGGGCTGCGCGTCGCCTCGAAGATCGCCTGCTGGGCGCGCTCGGAGCCGAGCGTGCCGAGGTTGGACAGCGCCGCCGCGCGGACCTGCGGGTCCTGATCCTTGGTCATGCGGACCAGCGTGTCGGTCGCATGGTCGTCGGGGTTGTGGAGCAGCGCGCCCATCGCCGCGATCCGGGTGCCGGCGTCCTTGGCGACGAGCGCGCGCTCGAGCAGCTGGCTGGCCTCCGGCGTGCCGGCGGCGGCCAGCGCATAGATCGCCGAGGTCGCCCGCGGGTCGGGGTGGCTCAGGAGGTCCTCGGCGAACCGCAGGCCCTCGCGGTCGCCGGCCTGGATCAGCTCGTCCATCACCTGGCGCTTGATCGCGGGGTTGGTCTGCGCGGCGGACAGCAGCGCAGTCTTGACCGCGTCGGTCATGCCGTGCCCCAGCAGCGCTGCCGCGGCTTGCTCGGCGAGGTCGGAGCTCTTGCCCGACAGCGCCGAGAGCAGGATCTGGCGCGCGGGCTCGGTGCCGAGCCGGCTGAGCACGCTGGCCGCGTAGGATCCCTCCTCGCGGCGGCCCGAGAACAGCGAGTCGTGGAGCAGGCGGGTCACGCCGGGGTCGCCGGGGCGCGCCTGCGCGAGGGCGTCGAGCGCCGAGACCCGGGTCTGGCCGCGCGAGGTGCCGGCGATGTCGACGAGGGCGTCGAACGCGCGGGGCACGCCGGAATCGGCGAGCAGCCGGATCGCCTCCTCGCGGTCCTGGCGCACGCCGTGCTGGACCAGGCCGATCGCGAGCTGGATGGCATCGGGGTTGCCGGCCTTGACCAGCCGGGGCAGCGCGGCGCGGCGCGCGGCGCCCGAGCCGGACCGCATGACCGAGAGCAGCGCCTGGTCGACGTCGTCGCCCTCCATCTGGGCGAGCTGGGCGAGCGCGCCGCTGATCTGGCCTCGGTCGCCGAGCGCGGCGTTGATCAGGATCTCGCGCGCCTCCTTGCCGCCGATCGCGGCGAGCGCGCCGGCGGCCGACGACGCGGAGGTGCGGTCGCCGGTGATCAGGAGCTCGCCGAGCAGCTGGATCGCCGCGCTGCCGCCGATCTCGCCGATCGCGGTGATCGCGGCGGACCGCGTGCCCTGGCTGCCGCTGGTCGCGGCGACGCGGAGCACGGGGAGCGCGGCCCCGCCCGCCTTGGCCAGCGCGCCGAGCGCGGCGGCAACCAGCTGCGGATCGCCGGACCGGACGACGCCGGTGAGCTTGCCGAGCAGCGCCTCGTCGATGGTGTCGATCGCGGTGATCGCCGCCGCGGCGATCCGCGGATCGGGGGCGTCGACCAGCCGGCGCAGCGCGGTCGCGGCGGCCTCGGAGTTGATCGAGCCGAGGGCGGCGACCGCGGTGGTACCGACCGACGGGTCGGCGCTGGTCGCGAGCGCGATCAGCGCGCCGATCGCGCCATCGCTGCCGAGCGTGCCGAGCGCGGCGATCGCCGTGGCCTGCGCCGGATCACCGGGCTTGCCGGCGAGGGCGAGCAGCGGCTTCTCGGCCTGCGCGCTCTGGGTGGCGCCGAGCGGCCGATCATCATCGGCGTGCTCGATCAGCGCCGCGACCGCGCGCTCGGTGCCGATCGCGCCGTAGCAGGCGAGGATCGCCTCGGGCACGCCGCGGCGCGCGTCGGCGACCAGCGGCGCGAGCTGATCGATCGTCTGATCGTCGCCGACGGCGCCGAGCTTCTCGGTAAGGGTGACGATGTCGCGCAGCGAGCGAGCGCGCAGCACGCGGTCGACGAGATCGCTGCGCGAGATCCCGGCGGACTCGGCGGTGACGTGGAGCGGACGGCGGAGCTCGAACGGGATCGCCGCGCTGCGCGCGGTCGCGGCGGCGGCGGGCGGGTTGGCAGCGCCGTGGCGGAAGAACATGCTGTAGCCGGCGAGTCCGGCGAACAGGGCACAGGCCAGCTTCCAGCGGGTCCCCGCACGGGGAACCTTCGCCGCCGGGAGATTCCGATCCTTGCTTCGCGGCGGACCGGAATAGATCGATTCGGCTCGGGTCGATGATGTCACGGGGCTCCTCGGGGATGCTCGCAGTGTCGGTGTCAAACGAACGCCGTCTGGTATCGATCCATTCCGCGCCGCTGGTGCGCTCCGGGGGGCCGCGCGGCGGGAAGTCGGCGACATGCAGCGGCTATTTCGCCGTGCACTTTTGCGGCGAAGATCTTCCCTGCAACCGGGCCGCGCGCGCGGTGTCGGTCGCCCCGATCACGATACGCCGCGGCGGAGCGAGCCGCGGATGATCGCCGAGCCGCCGGCGGCGCACAAGCGCTCGCTGCGCGCGACCGCGCACAGACGAAAATCACCGGCCGCGGGTGGCGCGGTCGATTGACGGCTTCATCGACCCTCGTAGACTGACATCATGTTGACGCCGGAGCAGACCGAAGAGCTCAGAGCGCGCCTGCAGGCCGACCTCAGCCGCCTGGCGGACCACGCCCACTCTGCCCTCGACTTCACGATGGACCGCGACCGCGACCGGATCGGCCGGGACTCGATGGACGAGGCCACGGAGGAGGAGACCTATTCCACCCAGCTCCGGCTCCACGACCGCGAGACCTTCCTGCTCGGCAAGATCCGCGAGGCGATGGCGCGGCTGGACGCCGGCGAGATCGACGAATGTGAGGAGTGCAGCGAGCCGATCGGGTTCAAGCGGCTCCTGGCCCGCCCGGTCACCACGCTCTGCTTCGAGTGCAAGACCGCCCGCGAGCAGGTCGAGGCCGACGAGGGGTCCGAGTAACCCCAGAGCTCGCCTGAGATGAGCCCGGATCGCGAGTAGTTTTCGCGAGGTCGAGGCGCCGTGACGAAGGACTACCGGGCGTAATTCGAGGAGCGGCAACGAAGAGATCGCGGAAACTGCGACGCGAGGCGGGGTCAGCTCAGGTGAGCTCTGGGGTCAAGCTCGTCGGCGCACACCGTGGGTGGGCCCGGCAATTTCCCGGCGTCATCAACCTCTGGTAGTATGCGTTCGTCGGGGATGCGCGACCGCTACACGATCACCGAGCGACTCGACCATGGTGGCATGGCGGAGGTGTTCCGCGGCGTCGCCGAGTCGATCGAAGGGTTCAAGAAGTCGGTCGCGATCAAGCGCATCCTGCCCAGCCTGACCAAGAACCAGAAGTTCGTCTCGATGTTCCTGGACGAGGCGCGGCTCTCGCTGTTCCTCCAGCATGCCAACATCGTTCAGGTCTTCGACATATCGAGGACTCCGGACAACGCGTACTTCCTGGTCATGGAGTACGTGGACGGGTGCAACCTCAAGGCCCTGGTCGAGCGCCAGAAGCAGAAGGGCCGGCGCATCGAGGTCGGCCACTCGGTCTATCTGATGAGCGAGTGCTGCAAGGCGCTGCAGTACGCCCACAGCCTGGAGCACCCGGAGACCAACGAGCCGCTGGGCATCGTCCACCGCGACATCTCCCCGCCCAACATCCTCTTGTCCAAGAACGGTGAGGTGAAGCTGGTGGACTTCGGCCTGGCCAAGGCCAACAGCCAGATCGAGTCGACCGACCCGGGCGTGGTCAAGGGCAAGTTCAGCTACCTGTCGCCCGAGGCGGCGAGCGGGCTCGAGGTCGACCACCGCGCCGACGTGTTCGCGGTCGGCATCATCCTGTGGGAGCTGTTCACCGGCCGCCGGCTGTTCTACGGCGACACCGACTACCAGACGGTCGAGCTGGTCCGCCAGGCGCGCGTGCCCTCGATCGCCGCGCTCAACCCCGAGATCGACGGCGAGCTCGAGCAGGTGGTGCGCAAGTCGCTGGCGCGCGACCCCAACGACCGCTACCAGAGCGCCGCCGACCTCGGCGACGCGCTGACCCAGTTCCTGTTCTCGCGCCGCATGAAGGTCACCGCGCGCGACATCGCGGCGCTGGTCCGCGACACCCAGGTCGAGATGATGCGCAAGCGCTCGGCCGAGCCCAAGGACTCGCTGATCGATGCGCTGATCCTCGACGAGATGCAGAAGATGACGTCGCTGGTCGACGGCCACGGCACGCCGGAGACCGCGACCACCGAGGGCTCGATGAGCCTCGATCCCAGCGCGTTCGTCGACACCTCGAACTGGGCCGGCGAGATGGGCCTGACGTCGTCGCAGCACCCGCCGCCCAGGCCGCGGAGCCGGCCGCTGCCCCGCGACCGGAGCGACCGGAGCGACCGGAGCGACAAGATGGCCCAGCCGACGCCGTCGCCCGAGATCGAGTCGCTCGAGCAGATCCTCGAGCCGGACCGGACCGGCACGCACAAGCACCGCGAGGGCAAGAAGCCGTCGTGGCTGGCGGTGGCGGTGATCATGGTGCTGCTGGCGGCGGCCGCGGCGCTCGCGGTGTTCTACCTGATAAGGTGAGCAGGGGCGGTCCCTGCCGCGGGCGGCTCGGCTCAGCGCAGCCGCTGGAGCTGGCGGAGGTCCTCGCCGCCGGGGGCGAGCTCGCGCAGCCGGGCGATCGCCTCGTCGAGCAGCTTGCGCTTGCCGACCTGGGCCGCCAGCGTGCCGACCATCTTCCAGCCGTCGACCGAGTCGGGGTTGAACGCGACCGACTTCTGCGCCTTGTCGAGCGCCGCCGCGGCGTCGCTGGTGCGCTCGATCTCGGCGGCGAACAGGTACGCCGCGTAGATCGACGGGTCCTCCATGCTGACCAGGTCGAGCCGGCTGGTCGCGGCCGGATCGTCGCGCCGGAAGTAGGCGACGGCGGCGAGCCCGAAGTCGGCCTGGGCGCGGCGCCGCGGCGATGCCTTGACCAGCGCCTCGCGGGCTGCGCTGTAGACCTTCTCGGCCTGCTCGTACTGGTTGGCGGCGAGGTGGAGCTTGCCGCGGACGACGTCGAGCTCGGGGCGGCCCTTGAGCCGGGTCACCATCGCGGACCGGAGCTTTCCGGCCAGCACGGTCTGCTTCTCGTCGGTCGAGACCGTGTCGGCGGCGAGCAGGAAGGTGTCGGCGTCGCCGCCGCAGCCCTCGAGCGCGCGCTCGACCGCCTGGACCGCGGTCGGGACGTCACCCCGGCGCAGCGCGACCCGGGCGCGCTCGCGGTCGAGCTGCCAGCGCGCGATGCCGGCGAGCTTGTCGACGAGCGCGAGCATCGCGAGCGCGCCGGTGTGGTCGCCGGTCAGCGTCCGTGCCCGTGCGGTCTCGAGCAGGAGCGCGGGCGGCGGGTGATCGCCGGCCTCCTTGACCAGCTGCTCGAGGGTCTCGCGGCCACCGCGCGGATCGCCGGCCTCGATCAAGAGCGCACCGCTCTCGAGCCGGGCCTCGGCGAGACCGGCGCGGCTGGCCTCGGCGTAGGCCGCGCGCGCCGCGGTCAGATCGCCCAGGTCGCGGTCGATGCGGGCGAGCTCGAGCTGCGCCCGCGCGGCGTCGGGGCCGGACGCGCCGACCGCGCGCTCGAGCAGCGTCTTGGCCCTGGCGCGCGCCGCGGGGTCACCGCCGACGCGCTGGATCGCGGCGTAGATCGCGATCATCGCCGGGGTCGCGGTCTTGGGGTTGAACTTGGGCTCGATGCGGCGGCGCGCCTCGTCGAGCTCGCCGGCCGCGAGATCGAGCCAGGCCCGCGCGACCACCGCGGGCTCGTAGCCCGGCAGCTTCTTGAGCGCGGCGTCGAAGTCGGCCCGGGCGCCGTCGACGTCGCCGGCGGCGAGCCGGGCCTGGCCGCGCACGGTCTGGCCCGCCGGGCCGGCCGCCGCGTCGGGGTTCCTGGTGAACAGCTCGACCGCCGCTGCCGGCTTGCCGAGGCCGAGCCAGATCTGCGCGAGCGTGATCCGCGCCCGCCGGCTCGCCGGCCACAGCTCGAGGGCGTGGATCGCCGAGCGGCGGGCCGGCTCGAGCTCGCCGATCGCGAGCGCGGTGTCGCAGAACTCCTCGGCGTAGCGCTGGTCGTCGAGGCGGGGACCGAGCGAGCCGAGGTAGTCGGTGCGGGCGGCGCCGCGCTCGCCGCGCGCGAAGTCGAGCCGGGCGAGCGCCAGCTGCGCGAACCCGACCTGGGCCGGCGACGCGGCCTGATCGCCGGCCTTCGGGCCGTCGCTGATCAGCCTGGCGAGCTGCGCGCGGAGCTCGCCGGTCGCGCCGCCGGGGCCCGCGGCGGTCCGCCCCGCGCCGGTGAGCAGCAGGGTCCGGGCGATCACCGCGCCGGGGTTGTCGCGGACCCGATCGAGCGTGGTGATCGCCTCGTCCCACGCCGCGGCCTCGCCGAGCGCGCGGGCCAGGCCGATGAGGTAGTGCGGGCGCGGGTCGCGCTCGACGGCGCCGCGCAGCGCGGTGAGCGCGGCCTTGAGGTCGCCGGCGAGCAGCGCCGCTTGCCCCGAGACGTAGAGCGCCGCGGCGTCGCTCGGCGCCTGCTTGACCGCGCGCTCGGCGGCGTCGTGCGCGGCCCTGGCGTCGCGCAGGGCCAGCGCGACGTAGGCGGTGGCGAGGTCGATGTCGAGCCCGGACTTGCCGGCGAAGGTCTCGACCTCGGCCCGGGCGATCGCCAGGCCGTCACCGAACTCGAGGGCGAGCACGCCCTGTGCGCGCGCGAGCGCTGCGCGGTTGTCGAGGGTGGGTTGCGCCTGCGCGATGCCGTAGAGGCTGTCGCGCGCGCCGATCCAGCCCTGCCAGACATCGGCCTTCGCGGCGTCGACGGCGCGATCGCGGGCCGCGGCGATCTGGTGGCGCAGCCGCAGGTTGCGGATGCCGAACCCGGCGACCACGCCGCCGCTGATCACCGCCGCGCTGATCATCACCCAGACGACGAACTGCCAGCGCGATCGGCCGCGCCGTCCGCTCGGCGACGACTTGCCCGGGGCCGAGCCCGGCTCGCCGGCGAACCCGAGCATCGGCACGCCGCCCGGCCCCTGGCCCTGCATCGCGGCGATCTGTGGGTCGATCGGCTGGGGCTGGCGGGTCGGCTCGTCGGCGGCCGCCCGGGCGCCGTAGGGCGGCGAGCCGGCGGGCATCACCGTCGGGCGGGCCCACGCCGGCGGCGCACCGCCGGGGCCTTGCATCGGATCGAACGGTGGCTGCGGGTTGATCGCGATCGTCGGCCGCGCGGCGGCCAGGCTCGATTGCAGGTGGGGCGGCAGCTGATGCAGCGCATGCGCCGGGCCGCCGGGCGGCGCGAGCAGGGTCGCCTGCAGGTGCGGCGGCGGCTGCATCGCCTGCGCCGGCGCGTTGATCGCCATCGGCGACCCCATCGGCGGCCCCATCGCCATCGGCGGCGCCATCGCCATGCCCTGCCCGGCCGCCTGCATCGCCTGGAACTGGGGCGGCATCGGCATCGCCGCCGCCGTCGGCATCGCCGCGGCGATCGCGCTGCGCGGGTTGATCGGCGCCGGCATCGGCGCGGCGGGCATGACGTTCATCACGTGCGGCTGGCTCGCGATCATCTGGGCGAGGTGCGGCTGGACCGGCGCCGGCGGCGCCATCGGCCGCGACGTGAACGGCGGCTCGGCCGGCCGCGACACCGAGACCGGCTCGGTCGGCCGCGGCGCGACCGGCGCCTCGAGCGGCCCCGACGGCAGCTTCACGGCGGCGCGCACCGCGCTGCTACCCGGCGACCTGTGCGCGGCCGGCTTGCCGCGCGGGCTCGCCCGGTCCTCGAGCTCGATCACCTCGTCGTCGCCGAGCTCCACCGTGGAGACCTCCTCGCTGAACATCGCGGCCCGCCGCAGCTTCCTGGCCACCGCGGCGGCGGCCGGCGACGGCCGGGGCGACGCCGGCGACGGCAGGATGCCGGTGGCGGCGGCGTCGAGATCGGCGCCGCGATCGACCGGCGGGCCGACGGCCTCGCCGAAGTCGTCCTCGCCGCGCAGCTCGAGGGCCTCGAGATCGGGATCGACCTCGACGGTGCCGGAGCGATCGCCGACCGCGAGCACCGCCGGCGACGGCGTGGCGTCGGGGGCCAGCTGGCCTCCCGGGCTCGATCGCCGCCGTGCGCCCGGCGCCGCCAGCGACGTCGGGCTGGTGAACTCGGCGCCCTCGAACGCGTCGGGGTCGATGCCGCTGGCCTGGTGCGCCGGGTAGTTCTTGGTGCCCTGCTCGCTCGCAAACGCCGCCGGATCCTGCGCGAGGTAGCTCGCCGCGAGGCTCGCCTGGCCAGGCGCGGACCGGCTCGCCAGGCGCTCGGCCTCGGCGATCAGCTCGGCGATGCGGGCGTCCGCCACGCCCTGGCTGCGCAGCTTGCCGAGCGTCTCGAGCGCGCCGTGGCCGTCCCCTTTGCGGAGCAGCGCCTCGCCCTTGAGCACCTGCGCGGGCTGCGACCCGTGATCGAGCTCGAGCGCGACGCGCATCTCGGCGAGCACCTCGTCGTAGCGCTTGAGCGCGAGCAGCGCCTGACCGAGCACGACCCGGCCCTCCACCGTGGTCGGCCGTCCCAGCAGGCCCAGGCGGCACACCTTGACGGCCTCCTGGTACTGGCCGGAGCTGACCAGCGCCTGGCCGCGCGTGACGAAGTCGCTCTGCGACACCTGGCGTCAAGCTTACCTCGACCTCTGTCGCGCCGGCCAATCGCCCCGCGGGGGTGTGCGCTAATCCTTCATCACGGATCCCGGCCGCTCGGAAAGCCCCGGCATCTCCGCGCCGCGCAAGCGAATCTCGTCGACCATCCACCACGCCTTGCCGTGGCGTTCCCAGGTCTGGACCGCGTGGGTCTCGTGGACCGTGCCCTCGGACGCCTTGTACCAGCTCAGCTTGATCTGGACCCGCGCCTCGCGCTCGCCCCGGGGGTCGAGCCGTACGATCTCGTAGTCGGTGATCCTGAGGTCGGTCGCGCGCTGGTCCATGTCGTCGACGAACTGCGAGCGATCGTGCGGCGGGATCGCAGTCGCCGCCGCCGCGAAGCGCTGCCAGCGCACCCCGTCGTTGAACTGGCGGACCGAGTCGGACAGGTCGGGCTCGTTGTGCAGCGACGCGGCGCCGCAGCCCGCGAGGACGATCGTGATCAATGCCGCACGCATGGCTGCTCCTTGGGTTGGCCGCATGGTCAGGTCTCGGCGGGCGCTCGCTTGCGCCGCATCGCCTTGATCGCCTCGAGATCGCCCCGGCCGAGCTCGCGCGTGATCACCAGCACGACCAGGAACGTCGCGCCGACCACGAGCGCCTCGATCAGGGTCATCAGCTTGCCGTGCAGCGGCACGACGTAGCCGATCGCTCGCTCGGCCACGCGCGCGCGGCCGACGCCGATCGCCGCGCCGGTCGCGATCGCGATCCGCAGCGCGCTGGCCGCCGGCAGGAACGCGCCGAACCGGCGGTGCAGCACCCAGCCCGAGACCAGCGCCCCGACCGCCATCGCGCCGGTGGTGACCAGCGCGGCGATCTCGAGCACGCTGCCGCGCTCGGCCGCGATCGGGATCGCGATGTAGTTGGCGACCGCGGCGATGCCGAGGGTGAACGCCGCGGTGACCACCGCGGGCAGCGTCCGGCCCGCGCCGTTGAGGATCGTGCCGGCGATCGCGAAGATCGAGAACGCGACGTTGCCGAGCGCCAGGGCGGTGAGCGCCGCGCCGCCGCGCTCGGCGTAGTCGGGCGCGTAGACCAGGCCGAGCACGTCGGCCGGGTTGGCCGCCATCACCACCGCGAGCGCCATCGCGAAGATCAGCGAGTAGCGCGTGGTGATCTCGACGTAGCGCCGCGTGGTCTCGCGGTCCTCGGTGAAGGTCGAGCGCGACACCAGCGGGAACACGACGAACGTGACCGCGATGATCGCCTGGTACGGCAGGCGCGCGAGGTTCTGGACCGCCGCGTAGTAGCCGTTCTGGACGTCGGCGAGCACGCTCGGATCGGGGTGGTAGCCGGTCGCCCCGACCGCCCAGGGCATCGCGGCGGCGAGCGCGTCGCCGAGCCCGGCCTGGTGCGCGGCGTAGTACTCGGTGGTGAGCCGCTTGATCAGCAGGCTGTCGATGAACATGAGCAGGTTGAACAGCGCGAGGTAGACGGCGACCCCGGCGAAGAACTCGACCATCGGCCGCACCGGCAGCCGCTCGTCGGGGGCGACCGGCCCCGGCAGACCGACCCACACGATCGCCGCGCACAGGATCACGAAGGCGGCGGCGACCCAGCCGCCGATCACGCCGAGCACGCCGAACCCGGCCATCGCCATGCCGAGCAGGCCGACGACGCGCAGCGTGGCGAACGTCATGTCGAGGCCGGCCTGCTTGTGGAACTGCTCGAGGCCGTTGGCGGTGCCGATGAACACCGCGTAGAACGAGTAGCCCGCGACGATCAGGCCGGCGAGCATCAGCGGCCCGGTCTTGGTCGTGTCGTGGAGCAGCCGGGCGATCAGCGGCGCCCGCGAACCGCGACACCGCCTGGATCGTGCCGGTGACCAGCACGTTGTTGACCATCGACGCGATGCCGGCGACCACGCTGTAGCTGCCGAACGCGGCGCGCGACAGCAGCGCCGGCAGCCGGACCTGGATCACCAGCCCGGCGAGCATGAAGTAGAACTTGGCGAACGCGATGTAGAGCACGCCCCGCCCGGCTCCGGTGCGGCCGGTCGCGGTCGCCGGACCGCTCCGCTGGGGCTGGGGCTCGGAGTCGGAATCGCTCACGCCGACCTTCCGCGTAGCACGCGGCTCGCCGGACCAGCAACTAAACCCCGGAGCTCACCTGATCTGACCCCGCTCATCTCTGGCGAGCTCTGGGGTTGGCGGCTTATGCAAGTGCTTCGCGAAGCGCCGGTGCCTAGGTCTTCGGCCGGGGCCGGGTGACCACCAGGTGCGCCTGCTTGTCCTTGTCGACGTAGCCGAACCGGAACGGCAGTCGCCGGGTCTTCTGCGACCGCCACAGCTCGATGAACGCGTCGTCGTGGTGCTCGTCGGTGCGCTCGAGGAACGCGCCGTCGTAGTGGCCGTAGGTCTCCTGGACCATGCCGGCCTTCCTGGTGAACGCCGGCGGGATCCCGGTGGAGTCCGACAGCATCCAGGCCAGGTGATCGAGCATGTAGTTGCGGATCACCGAGAAGTCGCCGCGCCACAGACAGTAGCTCGCGCCCTTGGTCAGCATGGTGACCATGCCCTTCCTGTCGAGGTGGCGGATCAGCTCGGGGTGCTTGCCGAGGAACGGATCGCCGAGGTTCCAGGCGATGTGGCGGTGGACCCGGAGCTGGGTCTCGCCGGGCTTTCTGTACGCGATCTCGACGTTGGAGAACGCCTGGGAGAAGTTCGGCGATTGCCAGTCGTGCTTGAGGCTGCGGGTCTTGGTCGTCTGCGCCTGGTGGTCGAGCTCGTCGATCTCGGCCTGGTCGAGGTAATGGATCGCGCCGACGTCGTCGAGCGTGAAGTAGCGCATCGCCACCGGCTCGTAGCCGCCGGCGACGAGGCCGAGCAGGAACGAGCTGACCTGGCCGGGCAGATCGTTGCGCTGCTGGTGCGACAGGTTCTCGCTGGTGTTGGAGCCGACCGAGATCAGACCGCCGATCTCGACGCGCAGGACGCCGAGGCTGCGCTCGATCGCGGCGGGCGACAGCGTGCGCAGCCGCCGGGGATCGCCGGCGAGCTCGAGCGAGACCTTCGTGATCTCGGTGGCGTCCGGGAACGCGAGGACGACCTCGTCGAACCATGCCCGGCCCTTCTCGAAGTACGTCGCGCGGAACTCGGCGATGCGCGACAGGATCGCCTTGCAGTGGTGCGCGACGATCTTGTCGAGCTGGGCCGCCGCCCTGGCGTCGCCGCTGGACAGGACCTCGGGCACCGGGCCGTCGCCGCCGCCGCACGCGGCGATCTGGAACAGGAGACTGGCGTCGTCGATGAAGTCGACACCGGGCGGCGCGGCTGCGGGCGGCGCGGCGGCCCTGGCCGAGGCCGCGGACGGCGCGGGCGTGGTGGGCGCTGCCGCGGCGACCGCGGGCGCGGCCCGGGTCGCGGCCGGCGCCGTCGCGTGGGTCGTGCCCGGCTCGGCGGTCGGTGCGGGCGTGGGAGCGCCGCTGCCATGACAGGCGAGCAGCACGGGCAGCCAGGGAACGAAGCGCATCACGAAGCCAAACGCCGGGCGCGGTGCGGGCATTGCAGGGAACCCCATTGCAGGGAACAGAGGATCACATATCCGCAACGGAGCCCTCGTACATCTTGTCGAGCACCGCGGCGTAGTTTTTTTCCACGACCTTGCGCTTGACCTTGAGGCTGGGCGTCAGCTCGCCGGTGTCGACCGAGAGGTCTCGCGGCAGGATGGCGAACTGCTTGACGCTCTCGTACTTCGCGAGGGTCTTGTTGACCTGATCGAAGTACGGGGCGAGCAGCTGCCTGGCGGCCTCGGTCCGGACGATCTCGGCGTAGGGCTGACCGTTCATGCCGTGGTCCGTGGCCCACTTCATCGTGGCCTCCTCGTCGAGCGTGACCAGCGCGGTGACGAAGTTGCGCTTGTCGCCGTGGACGATGACCTGGCTGATGTAGGGGCACTGCGCCTTGAGCTTGCCCTCGATCGCCTGCGGCGCGATGTACTTGCCGCCCGAGGTCTTGATCAGGTCCTTCTTGCGATCGGTGATGCGGAGGAAGCCGCCGGCGTCGAGCTCGCCGATGTCGCCGGTGCGCAGCCAGCCGTCGGGGGTCAGCGCCTCGGCGGTCTGATCGGGCAGGTTGTGGTAGCCGTTCATCACGCCGGGCGAGCGCAGGAGGATCTCGCCGTCCTCGGGGGCGATCTTGACCTCGGTGCCGGGCAGCGCGACGCCGACGGTGCCGAACGCGTAGCGCTCGGGCCGGTTGACGAACGCCGCGGCCGAGGTCTCGGTCAGGCCGTAGCCCTCGAGGATCAGCACGCCGCAGGCGTGGAAGAACTCGGCGATCTCGCGCGACAGCGGCGCCGATCCGGAGATGAAGTAGCGGACGCGGCCGCCGAACGTGGCCTTGATCCGGGCGAACACCAGGCGCTCGGCGAGCTGGAGCTCGAGCGCGAGCAGGCCGCTCGGCGTGCCGCCGCGCTGCCGGATCACCGAGCCGCGCTTGCCGACGCCGACCGCCCACTGGAAGATCCGGTGCTTGAGCGCGCCGCCCTGCTTGGCGCCCTCGATGATCCGGTTGTAGACCTTCTCGAAGATCCGCGGCACCGCGGCCAGGAGCGTCGGCCGCACCACGGCGAGGTTCTCGACGAGCTTGGGGATCCGGCCGTCGACCGCGGTGACCGAGCCCGACGCGATGTGGCCGGCCATCAGCACCTTGCCGAACGAGTGCGACATCGGCAGCCACAGGTACTGGACGTCGTCGGGGCCCCACAGCCGTATGGCATCGGTCGCGTCGGCGCAGTACGCCCAGCACTCGTGGAGCAGGCGGACGCCCTTGGGCTTGCCGGTGGTGCCGGAGGTGTAGATCAAGGTCGCGAGGTGCGCGCCGGTGACGCCGGCGACGACGTCGTCGACCGCGCGCGGGTCGCGGGCCAGGTGCGCGGCGCCGGCGGCCTCGAGATCGGCCAGGGTCATCACCCAGTCCTTGTGGGCGTCGCCGGGTGCGCCGTCGATCAGCACCAGCCGGGTCAGCCCCGGCAGCGCCGCGCGATGGGCCGCGAGCTTGGCGAGCTGCGATGCATCCTCGACGAACGCGTAGCGCGCCGCCGAGTCGGCGAGGATGTAGGCGGACTCCTCGGCGGTGCTCGACGGATAGACCGTGGTGGTCGCGCCGCCGGCGCACAGGACCCCCAGATCGGCGAGCAGCCACTCGACCCGCGTGTTGCACAGGATGCCGACGCGCTGCTCGCGCTCGAGCCCGAGCGACAAGAGGCCCGCCGCGATCGCCCGGATCCGCTCGCCGGACTGGCGCCACGTCATCGAGCGCCACTGCTCGCCGACCGGATAGCGATAGGCCTCGCGATCGGGGGTGTCGTGCACGCGGCGGAGCAAGAGCTGCGCGAGCGAGGTGGTCTTCCGGGTGAGGCTCTCGGGAGCGGGCGGCATGCCGGGCCATCATGCCAAGTTGCGTCGGCACATGCATCCGGCGTCGACGGTTTCCACGCGAGCGCGCGCGCACGCTGGGCCGGCGTCCAGAAACTGACGTACGCTGGCGGTGTGGAGGACGCCCGGGCCTGGCTGGACGCGCTCGCGCGCGCGTGGCGCGCCGAACGGATGGCGGTGCGCGCCCGGCTGGCGATGGAGCGCTCGGGGCGCGTGCTGAGCGAGCGGGTCGCGCTCGGCATCGCGCTCGACCACCTGCGGATCGTCGACGAGCAGTCGGCGCCGGGCGAGCGCGTGCGGATCCGCGTCGCCGTCCCCGACGACATCGACCTCGACAACCTCCGGCTCTCGCCCGGCGACCCGATCCGGCTGTGGGCCGAGCACCCCGACGAGGCCTCCGCGATCCGCGGGGTCTACGAGCGCCGCGACGACCAGTCGCTGTGGCTGATGCTCGATCACTCGGTCGACGACATCGATCGGCGAATGCCGAGCGCGGGGGGTGGGGACCCCGACGGCTCCGCCGGCGGGGCGGGGGGCCTCCCCCGTGGGATCGATCGGGAGTACGCGCTCGATCCCGACGCGCCCGAGGTCACGTTCGACCGCGGTGACCAGGCGATCGCGCGCGCCCGCGCGGCGCTCGCGACCTCGGACCTGGCGCGGATCCGCGACGTCGCCGCGCTGGTCAAGCCGCCGCGGCCGGTCGCGCCGGTGAGCTGGACCACGCTCGACGACGCGCTCGACGAGCGCCAGCGCGCCGCGGTCGATGCCGCGCTGCGGGCCGGCGACCTCGCGCTGATCCACGGCCCGCCGGGCACCGGCAAGACCCGCACGCTGGTCGAGGTCGTGCGACAGCGCGTCGCGCGCGGCGAGCGCGTGCTGTGCGCGGCGCCGTCGGGTCACCCCGCGCGGGTCCACCCGGCGCTGCAGGGGCTGACGATCGACGCGCAGGTCGACGCCGACGGCGCAAACCGGCTCGCCCGCGACTGGCGCGACCGGGCGCGCCAGCTCCGCAAGTCGGCGCTCGGCAAGCGCGGCCCCGAGGCCAAGGAGCGCTGGGCCGAGGCGCGGGCGCTCGACCGCGACGCCGCGCGCGAGCTCGCCAACGCCGCACGCGCGATCGTCGAGCGCGCCGACGTCGTGCTCGCGACCTGCGCGGTGTGCGATCACTTCCTGCTCGGCGACGCGGTGTTCGACTGCGCCGTGATCGACGAGGCGATGCAGGCCGCCGACCCGCTGCTCCTGGTGCCGCTGGGCCGCGCCCGCGTCGCCGTGCTCGCCGGCGATCCGTGCCAGCTCGGCCCGGTGGTCACGGCCGGCCCCGAGGTCGAGGCCGCGCTGGGCTCGACGGTCTTCGATCGGCTCGCGCGCGCGGGCGGCGAGGCGGGCGCCCAGGCCACCTCGGTGATGCTCGAGCAGCAGCACCGCATGCACCGCGAGATCATGACCTTCCCGTCGCGCTCGATGTACGACGGCCGGCTGCGCGCGGCGCCGTCCGTCGTCGGCCACAGCCTCGACGACCTCGGGGTCGCGCCCGATCCGCTGCGGCCGCGGCCGCTGTGGCTGATCGACACCGCGGGCAAGGACTGGTCCGAGCAGCGCGGGTCGGGGCGGAGCGCGGGGTCGTCGCGCGACGCGCTCGACTACGAGCCCGGCACCTCGCTGACCAACATCCCGGTGTTCCCGTTCGATCCCAGCACGTTCAACCCCGGCCACGCCGAGCGGATCGCCGCCGAGACCCGGCGCCTGCTGTCGCGCGGCCTGCCGCCGACCGAGATCGCGATCATCGCCGCGTACTCGGCGCAGGCCCGGCGGCTGCGCGAGCTGCTGCGCGCCGAGCGCGCCGCCGGCCTCGAGATCGGCACGGTCGACGGCTTCCAGGGCCGCGAGAAGGAGGCGGTGATCGTCGACCTGGTGCGCTCCAACGAGCACGGCGAGATCGGCTTTCTCGCCAACACGCGGCGCATGAACGTCGCGCTGACCCGGGCGCGCCGGTTCCTGCTCGTGGTCGCCGACTCGGCCACGCTCGGCAGCCATCCGTACTACGCCCAGTTCCTGGCCTACGTCGACGAGATCGATGCGCACGGCAGCGCGTGGAGCGACGACGCACCGCCCCTTTGACGAACGCGGCGTACTTTGCGACAACGGTTCCCGTGATCGACCTTCGCCGCCTCGCGGTCCTGGCCGCGCTCGCCGCCGCGTGTGACAAGCCCAGCGATCTGCCGCAGAAGCGCGACGAGGTGCTGGCGGCCGCCCGGGGCTACCAGGCCCGGTTCGACGACCTCAAGCAGCGCGCCGAGGAGCTCGACCGCCGCCTCCGCGCGCTGCCGGCGGCCACGCTCGACAGCGCCGCCACCCAGCACACGCTCGCGCTGGCGCGGACCACGGTCGATCGCAGCCGGGCCCGGCTCGGGCAGCTGCCGGCGATGCTCGTATCGTGGATGAAGCTGGACGACGCGCGCGAGGTGCAGAAGCTGTTCGACGGCCTGCGCCACGAGCTCGACAACGGCGCGGTCGAGGCGACCTCGGAGATCGCGGCGGTCGAGAGCTGGACCTCGCTCGCCGAGCACCACCTCGGCGTGCCGCTGCCCGCCCCACCGCGGATGCCCGACGAGATGCCGGGGCTGGTGCGCGAGCCAGCCGAGCCGGCGCCCGAGTCACCGCCCGAGTCACCGATCGACGAGCGCATGCCGCCGAGCGGGTCGGCCGCGCCGGTTCGCTGACGGCGCACTGCCGATCTGATTGTCGATCACGCCGCGCGACGAGCGCGCGACCGGCCCGGCGCGAGCGAATGCCGCCAAATGCTGCGATCGCCGAGGCCGAGGCCGGTTCGTGGCCCCGCGAATGCGGCCGCACGATCCACGAATCGCGGTATCCTCCGCGGCATGAAGATACCGGCAGAGCCGAAGGTCATCCTCCGCAGTTGCCGCGACTACGACCCCGCGCGGATCCGGACGATCATCCGCGAGGGCCTCGAGGAGCTCGGGCTGAAGCCGTTCGGGCGCACGCTGGTCAAGCCCAACCTCGTGGCGTCCGGTCCGCTGTTTCCGTACGCGTACACCCGCCCCGAGTTCGGCGAGGGCGTGCTGCAGGCGCTGCGCGACGTCGGCGGCTCGTCGATGAAGGAGCTGGCGGCCGGCGAGCGCTGCGGCATCACCGTGCCGACCCGCGTGTCGTTCCGCGAGTCCGGCTGGGACGCGATGCTCCGCCGCATCGACGTCAAGCGCTACTGCTTCGAGGAGGAGCAGCAGGTCGAGATCCCGCTGAGCCATGCCACGCGGCTGCGCGACTACCTGTTCACGCCCGAGCCGGTCGCGCGCGCCGACTTCTTCGTCAACTGCCCCAAGTTCAAGGCGCACCCGTGGACGACGGTGACGTTCTCGTGCAAGGCCTACATCGGCATCCAGGACGACCGCCACCGCCTGATCGACCACGACCACAAGCTCAACGAGAAGATCGCCGACCTCCAGCACATCATCCAGCCGCAGTTCATCGCGATCGACGCGATCACCGCCGGCGAGGGCCGGATGCTGACGCCGACGCCGTTCCCGCTGGGCCTCATCATCATGGGCAACAGCCAGGTCGCGTTCGACTCGGTGTGCTGCCAGATCGTCGGGGTCGACGCGGCGACGGTCGATCACATCCGGCTGACCTCGGAGTGCGGCTTCGGCTCGACCGACATCTCGCGGGTCAAGATCACGGGCGACGTCACGCTCGACGAGGCCAGGGCGCGCGCGAAGGGCTTCAAGATCGGCCTGGTCCGGGTCGAGAAGTACTTCGAGGGTACCCACATCACGGCGTACGCCGGTCCGCCGCCGGCGTCGGAGGCCGGCGACTACTGCTGGGGCGGCTGCCCCGGCGCGATCGAGGAGGCGATCGAGATCCTGCGCGTGTTCGACAAGGAGACCGACAAGAAGATGCCGCGGCTCCACGTCGTGTTCGGCGCCTACCAGGGCGGCATCGACGCCAGGCCGGGCGAGAAGGTCGTGTTCATCGGCGACTGCGCGGCCTGGAAGGGCATGATCCACGGCAAGCCGGTCGCGATCGAGAACCTCTACCGCGAGCGCTCGACGCTCGACCCCCACACCGTCGTCGGCCAGGACGTGTTCGCCAAGCTGTCGTCGGCCCGCAAGAAGCTGCAGGGCGACGTGGTGCGACTCGAGGGCTGTCCGGTGTCGGTCGCAGAGCAGGTGCTCGCGCTGGTCAACCTCGGCGGTCTGAAGAATCCCTACTACGACCGCGAAAACATGCTGACCTTCGGCCGCGCCTACCTGGGCTGGAAGGCCCGCGTTGCGCTCAACCGGCTGCAGCGCAAGCGCTATCAGCAGAATGGCACGTTCCGCGAACGAGGTCAGGCAGCGCCCGATCTCGCCGGAGGGGCGGCCGGAGGCGCGCCGTGATCGGCCCGGGCTGGCTGCCGTCGCGACCCCGCCCGCTGGCCCGCGCGCGCCGGGGGCTGTGGTCGTACACGGCCCGGCCGCGCCGGCGACGCGGCGGAATGCCACGGGCGGGTGCCGCGAACATGGCCGCTGACGGCCGTGCGTCGGGCTGCAATACTATCGACATGCTGTTCGACGGCTACCCGGCGGAGCTGCCCACTGCCACGCTGTTGTCGGATTCGCACGAGGCGCGCCACCGCGTGATCGGTGGGCACCTGCGGCACTGGCTGACCGATCGCTGGGTCTGGCTGCGGCCGCGCACCGTGCCGATGATCGTCGCGTTCCTCGGCATGCTCGCGGTGCTCGGCTCGACCAAGTACCTCTCGACCTATGCGTGCGCCCCGCAGCGCAGCGTCGTGATCAACAGCGATGCTCCGGCGCCGCGCTGGCTCAGCAAGCACGCGAAGCACGCGCCGCGGATCCGCGGCAGCTCGCCGGGCCGCATCCACATCGTCCCGGTGCAGCCCGGCAGCCGCGACGTCACGATCACGATCGAGCCCTAGAGCGCCTTGGGCCCCTGGGCGCCTCGCGCGCTCGCCCGGCTGCGTTACCCTGCGCGGCATGGCGATCCGCAACGTCCATCACTTGAACTGCGGCACGATGTGCCCGGTCGGCGGCTGGCTGCTCGGCCAGAAGGGCCTGGGCCGCGGCCGGCTGGTCGCGCACTGCGTCCTGCTCGAGACCGATCGCGACGACCTGGTGCTGATCGACACCGGCTTTGGCACGCGCGACGTCGCGCACCAGACGCCGCTGCGGCGGTCGTTTCGCGCGATGGTCGGGCCGCGGCTCGACGCCGATGAGCCCGCGATCGTCCAGATCCGCGCGCTCGGCCTCGATCCGCGCGCGGTGCGCCACATCGTGGTCACCCACCTCGACGTCGATCACGCCGGCGGGCTGTCGGACTTCCCCGAGGCGCGCGTCCACGTCCACGCCCGCGAGCACGCCGCCGCGATGGCGCGGACGCGGCCGATCGAGCGCCAGCGCTACCTCCCCGAGCACTGGTCGCACGGGCCGCGCTGGGAGGTCTACAGCGAGGACGGCGACACCTGGCGCGGCCTGCCGGCGATCACGCGGCTGCGCGGGCTCGACGCCGACGTCGCGCTGGTTCCGATGCACGGCCACACCCGCGGCCACTCCGCGGTGATCGCACCGGCCGGCGACCGCTGGCTGGTCCACGCCGGCGACGCCTACTTCCATCGCCGCACGGTGGAGGGCGGCGCGGCGCCGATCGGCATCGCCGCGTTCGAGCGCTACACGCAGATCGACGGCGCGGCGCGGCGGGCGTCGGCGGCCGCGCTGCGCCAGCTCCGCGAGCACTACACCGACCTCGACGTGTTCTGCGCCCACGATCCGGTCGAGCTCGACGCGCTCGCGGCCGCCGCGCCGGCGCTGCGAGCCGCCGCGCCACGCCCCGCGTGACCATGTAAGGTCAGTTGGCGATCACGGCGATGTAGGTCAGCTTGCCGGCCTCGAGCGTGTAGCTGCCCGTGCCGACCGACGCGCCGGTCATCGTGACGGTGACCGCGCCGCCGGAGAGGTCGACGTTGGGGAACAACACGTCGCGGCCGGTGTCGCCGGCGGCCCAGCTGGTGCCGTCGAAGCGCTGGGTCGCGGCGTGGCCGGCCGAGATCGACACCGCGCGCGGCGTGCCGCCGACGTGGACCACCAGCTGACCCCGGCTGGTATCCAGCGGCTGTCCGATCTGGGTGAACATCGAGGTGACGCGGCCCTGCACCATCGCGCGCGCGCTGAACGCGCCGCCGCCGGCGATCACCGCGTCCGACGCGATGGCCACGCCGGGCAGCTGGTACAGCATGCCGCCGAGCCCGGGGCAGCCGCTCGCGGCGGCCGGCGGGGCGATGTCGACGACGGTCTGCGGCTGGCGCGGGATCTGGAGCTGGAACCGCCCGTTGGGCGGCGTGCTGCTGGTGCACGCGGCGTCGCTGCGCACGGTCCACTTCGCCCCGAACACGCCGCAGAAGCTGGCCTCGGTCGAATCCCAGTCGACGATGTCGCCGGTGAACGGGGTGACGCCGCCGCACATCGCGGGCGTATCGGGGCTGGCGTCGCGGGGCGTGGCGCCGTCATCGCCGCAGGCGCCGAGCGCGGTGCCGGCAGCGGCGAGCATGACCCAGCGAGCACATCGGCCTGGTTCCATGGCCGAACGCTACCAGACCGATCGCGCGGGCGGGACGTGCCGGCGTCACGGCCGGTGCGGGGCCGGCAGCACCGCCGGCGTCGCGCTGACGGCGGGGCGGGCCGCGACGGGCCTGGCCGGCTGCAGCGCATCGGGCAGCGCGAGCTCGGCGAGCGCGTCCTGGAACTGGACCCGCGCGAGCATGATCTTCTCCTCCTGATCGACGATCTTGATCGTGGTCTCCTGCACGCGATCCGAGATCTGCTTCATCTTGGTCTTGAGGTGGCTCATCAGCTCGCCGCCGGTCTTGACCGCCTGCAGCGTGACGATCTGCGCGTGGAGATCGTCCATCCGGCCGCGGTAGTCGGCGAGCCGGCGCCGCAGGCTGTCCTGCTCCTGCGCGACGTCGACCAGGTTCTTGTGGATCGCGAGCAGCTTGCGCAGCTGATCCTTGAGCTCGGCCGTGCCCTCCGGCGCCTCGATCCACACCTTCATCATCTCGAGCGTCACGTCGGCGCTGAGGTCGAGCGTGCACTCGATCGGCGTGGCCTCGGCGATCATGACCTCCTTGGCCTCGCCCGGCCGGAGCTGGACCTCGAACAGGTGGGCGTCGCCGACGCGCTCGAACGCGGGCGGCGCGTCGATCAGCGTCCAGCCCTTGTTGACGGTGTGGCGGATGAACACCTTGGCGATCTGGTCGAGCCGGTTGGTCACGACCAGCCGGCGGCGGCGGACGTGCTGGACCTCGGCGGTGAGGATGCCGCGCTGGAGGCTGCGCAGCCGCGAGATCTTGTCCTCCTGACCGTCGTTGCGCTCGATCACGATCTGGCGGTCGAGCGCGAACGGCACCACCGCGGACGCGTGCGGCGGGATCGGCTCGGTCAGGCCCTCGCCGATGAAGCGCTCGCGGCCGTACACGGTGACCGGGCCGGTCTCGAGCGTCGAGTCGGTCGGGTTCTTGAAGCGCACCGCGCGGAACGCGAACCGCGCGTTGCCGCGCTCGGACTCGGCGTCGTAGAGGTAGACCACCTCGCCCTCGGTCTTGTCGCGCACCATCGAGACCATCGCCGACGAGCCGCGGTCGACGGACATCGGCTGGCGGTTCTCGAAGTGGCTCTCGCCGACGGGCTGGGCGTCGAGCTCGCCGGGACGGGTGCCGGCGGCGGCCTTGGCTTCCTCGGGCCGCGGCGCCTGGGCCACGAGCCGCACGCGCTCGGGCTGGTTGGGCTCGACCTTGGTGACGACCTTGATGCGGGCGGGGGCGACGCCCTGATCGATCAGCTGGTTGCGGATGATGTTGGCGCGGTCGTTGGCGCGCCGGGTCGCCTCGGTGCTGGTGGCGTTGGCGTAGCCCTCGAGCACGATCGTCTTGTCGGAGTGCAGCACCGACGGCGGGATCTGCTTCATCTTCTGATCGCCGAGCGCGACCCGGCTCTCGGGCGGCGGCGGCTCGGCGGGCGGCGGTCCACCTACGCCGCGCGACGGCGACGTGTGCGGCACGGCCTTGCCCATCGTGTGGATCGGCCGGCGTCCCCGGCCCGCGTCGCCGCCCGGCCGGTCGAGCGCGCCCTCGAGGACGATGTCCTCCTTGGCCGAGCGATCGGCGGCGGTGCTCGCCACCTCGTCGGTGGTCGCCGCGCCGGTCTTGGCGGCCAGCCGCG
>VBLP01000549.1:0-7015 GCA_005887925.1 Deltaproteobacteria bacterium
GACAAGGTCGAGCGCGGTCAGGTGCTGTGCATCGTCGAGGCGATGAAGCTGATGAACGAGATCGAGGCCGAGATCGCCGGCACGGTCACCGCGATCCTCGTCGAGGATGGCGCGCCCGTGGAGTACGGCCAGGCGCTGTTCAGGATCGCCGCGGCATGATCGGATGGCGATGCCCTGACGGTGATGTCGAGATCAGGAGCGGCCGACCATGTTCAAGAAGGTCTTGATCGCCAACCGCGGCGAGATCGCGCTGCGCGTGATCCGCGCGTGCCGCGAGATGGGACTGGCGTCGGTCGCGGTGTACTCGACCGCCGACGCCGACGCGCTGCACGTCAAGTTCGCCGATCAGGCGGTGTGCATCGGCCCGCCGCCGTCGCGCCAGAGCTACCTCAACGTGCCGATGATCATCTCGGCGGCCGAGGTCACCGGCGCCGACGCGGTCCACCCCGGCTATGGCTTCCTGTCCGAGAACGCCGATTTCGCCGAGGTGTGCCGCAAGTGCGGGCTGACCTGGATCGGCCCGCCGACCGAGGCGATGCGCCTCATGGGCGACAAGATCCGGGCGCGCGCCGCGATGGCCGCGGCCGGCGTGCCGATCTTGCCCGGCTCGTCCGGCCTGCACGACGAGGTCCAGCTGCTCGAGGCCGCCGATCGGATCGGCCTGCCGGTGATCCTCAAGGCGGCGGCGGGCGGCGGCGGCCGCGGCATGAAGATCGTCTGGGACAAGGGCAAGCTGCTCGAGGCGTGGGCGACGGGCCGCACCGAGGCACAGGCCGCGTTCGGCAACCCCGAGATGTACATGGAGCGCTACTGCGAGCGGCCGCGCCACATCGAGATCCAGGTCGTCGCCGACAAGCACGGCCACTACCGCCAGCTCGGCGAGCGCGAGTGCTCGATCCAGCGCCGCCACCAGAAGGTGCTCGAGGAGTCGCCGTCGCCGGTCCTGTCCGAGGCCACGCGCGCCGAGCTCGCCGCCGCCTCGGTCCGCGCGATCGAGGCGATCGGCTACACCAGCGTCGGCACCATGGAGTACCTGCTCGACGGCGAACAGTTCTACTTCATGGAGATGAATACCCGGCTCCAGGTCGAGCATCCGGTGACCGAGCTGGTCACCGGGATCGATCTCGTGCGCGAGCAGATCCAGATCGCCGCGGGCGAGCCGCTGTCGTTCACCGACGAGCGCCGCGCGCGCGGCCACGCGATCGAGCTCAGGATCAACGCCGAGGACCCGGTCACGTTCGCGCCGTCTCCGGGGAGGATCACCGCGCTTCACATGCCCGGAGGCCTTGGTGTGCGTGTAGATACGCACGTGTACGCGGGTTACATGGTTCCTCCAAACTACGACTCACTGCTCGCGAAGGTGATCGTGCACGACGTGGATCGCGCCGCGGCGCTGCGACGAGCCCGTCGCTGCCTCGACGAGATGGTCATCGAAGGCATTCGCACCAACATCCCGTTCTTGCGGCGGATCATCAACAACGCCGAGTTCATCCGCGGCGAGTTCGACACCGGCTTCGTCGGACGACTCCTCGCGGACCGCGCGTCAGCAGCCTGACAGTTGACGAGATCTCGGGATCCCCCGGCCCGCCAGCTCCCCCCGACCAGTGATCAGATGTGAGGAAGGCACTCGGGTAAGGCTCGGGATTCTCTCGTGGATTTCCTTGACCCTTCGTCGGACAAGGCCGTACCCTTTGAGCGATGCGCGGGGCATACTGCCGTCACCTGATGGCCCGCGTGCGAGCACGTTGGTGTGATGCATCGCACCGCCCTCCGGTCGGCAAGAGCGTGGAGGACCGTGGCCTTTAACAAAGAAAAGGTCATGGATGCAGCGCGGAAGTTTGTCGACAAGGGACAGATCGACAAAGCGGTCAAGGAGTATCTGCGGATCGTCCACGAGGACCCCAAGGACGTCCGGGTCTGGCTCAAGATCGGCGACCTCTACGCCAAGAAGGGCGCCAAGCAGGACGCGATCGAGACCTATCTCAAGGTCGCGCGATTCTATCACGACCAGGGCTTCCTGCATAAATCGGTCGCGGTCTACAAGCAGATCGTCAAGCTCGACCCGCGCCTGGTCGACGTGATCCTGAAGCTCGCCGAGCTCTACCGCGAGCTGCGGATGATGCCCGAGGCGATGCAGCACTTCGAGTCGGTCGCGGCGCACTTCCACCGCGAGGGCAACACCAAGGAAGCGCTCGCCACGGTCAAGAAGCTGGTCGATCTCGACCCGGAGAACATCGCGACGCGGATCAAGCTCGCCGAGCTGTACTCCAAGGAGGGCGTGATCGACGACGCGGCGACCGAGTTCCAGATCGCGTGCGACCAGCTGCGCCGCCAGGGCCGCCAGGACGACTTCGTCAAGGTCGCAGAGCGCCTGCTGTGGCACAAGCCGAGCAACCAGGCGCTCAACCGCGAGCTCGCCGGGCTCTACCTGCGGCGCAACGATCCGCGGCGCGCGCTGCAGAAACTCCAGGCTTGCTTCAAGGCCGACCCGCGCGACGTCGAGACGCTCGGCCTGCTCGCCCAGGCGTTCCAGGCGCTCGACCAGAAGGCCAAGACCGTCAGCGTGCTCAAGGAGCTCGCCCGCATCCACGTCGAGAACAAGCACAGGGAGCACGCCGCCGAGGTGTTCCGCAAGATCCTCGAGCTCCTGCCCGGCGAGCCCGACGCGATCGCGTTCCTCGGCCCGCTCGCCCCCACCGCGCGGCCGTCGCAGTCGACCTCGGCGCCGCTCGCGCGCGCGGCCACGCCGATGCCGGCGCAGATCCGCGCCCAGGCCGCCGACGCGCGGTTCAACCTCACCGGCGATCTGCCGTCGTACGAGCCGGCGTCGGCCCGGATGACCGGCTCGATGCCGCTGATCGACGAGCAGTCGCTGTCGGGCATCGACTTCGCGCTGCCCGAGTACGACGACTCCGACTTCTCGGCCGACATGGAGCCGCCGCCCGACCCGCGCCTGATGTCGGCCGACGGCGAGCGCCACGCCGAGGAGATCCAGAAGATCCTCGCCGAGACCGACGTCTACGTGAAGTACGGCCTGCACCAGAAGGCGGTCGATCACCTGCGCCGCGTGTTCACGCTCGACGCCGACAACGTCGAGGCCCGCGAGCGGCTCAAGGAGATCTTCATGTCGCAGGGCCGCGAGCAGGAGGCCGAGGCCGAGCTGCTCCGGCTGGCCGAGCTGGTCGCGCCGAGCGACCCGGATCGCGCCGAGGGCTATCTGCACGAGCTGCTCGCGCTCGAGGGCACGCACACCGGGGCCTACGACCTGGCGCGCCGGTTCCGGCTGCGGGTCGCGCGGCTGTCGTCGATCAGCGCCGAGGTCGAGGTCGCGCCCGACGAGTTCGACGAGCTCGAGGTGGTGCGGCCGCCGTCGCCGGGCAGCCGGCCGCTCGCCGCCAGCCGCGACTCGATCGACGACTTCGATCCCGACGAGCTGCTCGGGCGGCCGAGCGCGCACGGCAGCCCCGCGCCGGCCCGGCCGCCGCGCCGGCCCAACGGCGGCTATCCGTCCGAGGCCGAGAACTTCGAGCTCGAGTTCGAACCGTCGCCGTCGCAGGCGACCCGCCAGATGTCGCCCGAGGTCGCGTCCGCGCTCGCGGCGCAGGACGACGATCTCGACCCGATGATCGTCGACCGCCCGCACTGGGCCGAATCCCTCGACGACGCCCGCGCGCTCGACGCCCAGCTCGATGACGTCGAGCTCGGCGACGACATCGATCGCCAGGTCGCCGACGAGCTGGCGCGCGGCGGCGGCGCCACCGACCTGCTCGCCGATGACCTGCCGTTCGACCCCGAGGAGGCGCGCGCGTTCGACGCCGCCGTGCCGCGCACGCTGGTCGACACCGGCGACGCGCTCGGCCACGCGATGAACCACGGCGGCCAGGTCGCCGCGATCGACCAGGGCCAGACCGACGCGATCTACGTCAGCGGCTTCGAGAAGACCGATCTGCCGGTGCACCCGGGCGCGGCCGACACCAGCTCGTACGACGAGGTCCCCGACGACGCGCTCCACATCTCGGGCAGCTACGATCCGTACGGCACCGGCGCCTCCGAGACCCCGGCGTCGTTCGGCGAGCCGACCTCGTCGACCGTGTCGTCGCCGTACACCGTCGACGAGCCTCCCGAGGTCGCGCCGCGCCCCGACACCAGCATCGAGGACGACCTCGACGAGGCCGAGTTCTACGCCGGCCAGGGCATGTACGGCGAGGCGCTCGACCTGCTCAACGCGCTGCTCGCGCGGTTCCCCGGCCACCGCCTGGTGCTCGCCAAGCTGCGCGAGGTCGAGGCGATCGCGTCGGGCGGCGAGGCGGCCATGGCCGTCGCGTCCGACTCGATGAGCCAGGAGGTCGCGATCGGCGGCACCGACGCGCTCGATCTCGACGAGATCGAGGAGATGGCGCCCGAGGAGCTGGTCGAGCTCGACGCCAACTCGCAGCCGATCCAGACCCCGGCGCCGCGCAAGCGCCAGCCCACCGTGATGCTCGAGAAGCCGCTCGACGAGGGCGACGCCGACACCCACTACGACCTCGGCCTGGCCTACAAGGAGATGGCGCTCCACGACGACGCGATCAAGGCGTTCGAGAAGGCGCTGCGCGCGCCCGCCCGCGAGGTCGGCTGCCGCGTGATGATCGGCATGTGCCTGCGCGAGATGGGCAACCCGTCCGAGGCGGTCCACCAGTTCAAGCAGGGCCTCCACGCCAGCCCCAGCGAGCGCGAGCGCCAGAGCCTGTACTACGAGATCGGCGTCACCTACGAGACGATCGGCGACGACGCCGAGGCGCTCTACTACTTCGAGATGGTGCTCAAGCGCGACCCGACCTTCGCCGACGCCGCCGGCCGGGCCGAGCGCCTGCGCTCCCGCGGCGGCCGCGCCCAGCACGCGCACGACGACGACGTTTGAGCGATGGCGTGCCGCACTGCCGGTGGTAAGAGCCGGGCATGGCCACGCGCACCGAAACCGACAGCATGGGTCCGATCGAGGTCGACGCCGCGCGCTACTGGGGCGCCCAGACCCAGCGCTCGCTCGAGAACTTCCGGATCGGCGGCGAGCGCATGCCGCGCGAACTGATCCACGCGCTCGCGGCGATCAAGAAGGCCTCGGCCGAGGTCAACCGCGACCTCGGCCTGCTCCCCGTCGCCAAGGCCGACCTGATCGTCGCCGCCGCCGGCGAGGTGATCCGCGGCGAGCACGACGGCGAGTTCCCGCTCGTCGTGTGGCAGACCGGCAGCGGCACGCAGACCATCATGAACGTCAACGAGGTGATCGCCAACCGCGCGATCGAGCTCGCCGGCGGCGCGCGCGGCGGCAAGCGGCCGATCCATCCCAACGACGACGTCAACCTGTCGCAGAGCTCGAACGACGCCTTCCCCACCGCCATGCACCTCGCCGCGGCGGGCCGCGCCACCGCGCACCTCCTGCCGGCCGTGACCCGGCTGCGCGACACGCTCGCCGACAAGTCGCGCGCGTTCGCCGACATCGTCAAGATCGGCCGCACCCACCTCCAGGACGCGACGCCGCTCACCCTCGGCCAGGAGATCAGCGGCTGGGTCGCGCAGCTCGACCATGGCATCGCCGCGATCCGCGGCGCGCTGCCCGCCGTCCACGAGCTCGCGCTCGGCGGCACCGCCGTCGGCACCGGGCTCAACACTCACCCCGAGTACGCCGTCCGGGTCGCGGCCCGGCTCACCGAGCTGACCGGCCTGCCGCTGGTCAGCGCGCCCAACAAGTTCGCCGCGCTCGCCGGTCACGACGCCCTCGTCGGCCTGCACGGCGCGATCAAGCAGCTCGCCACCGCGCTCACCAAGATCGCCAACGACATCCGCTGGCTCGCCAGCGGCCCGCGCAGCGGCCTGGGCGAGCTCGTCCTCCCCGAGAACGAGCCCGGCAGCTCGATCATGCCCGGCAAGGTCAACCCGACCCAGTGCGAGGCGATGACCATGGTGTGCGCCCAGGTCATGGGCAACGACGTCGCGATCTCGATCGGTGCCGCGAGCGGCAACTTCGAGCTCAACGTCTACAAGCCGCTGATCGCCCACAACGTCCTGCAATCGATCCGCCTGCTCGGCGATGCCTGCCTGTCGTTCGACGAGCACTGCGCGCGCGGCATCGCCCCCGACCGCGCCGAGATCGACCGGAAGCTGCACGGCAGCCTCATGCTCGTGACCGCCCTGGCGCCCCACATCGGCTACGACAAGGCCGCCCAGGTCGCCAAGCACGCCCACGCCCACGGCACGCTGCTGCGCGACGCCGCGATCGCCCTGGGCTACGTCACCGGCGACGACTTCGACCGCTGGGTCCGCCCCGAGCAGATGACGAAGCCGGCCGGCTGAATCGTACACCCCGATCAGCAGCGGACGGCGACGATCTTGCGCCGGGCGGATCGGGCGAGGTGAAGGATGTCATCCGGGTCGCTGGTGACGATCACGTCGCCGTCGCTCGCGATCAGGACGACCGCGGCGTCGATCGGATCGGAGGTCCGGGCCTTGCCGAGCAGCTCTCCCGAGCGGCGTCCGAGGTCATCGTCGATCGAGACGATCTCGACGCCGCGCAGCAACCTGGCGAGCGGCGCCTGACGGCCGCGCTGATCTCGCCACACCTGGGCCACCACCATCGCGTGAGTCTGCAGCTCATCACCTTCCGCCTCGGCGGCGACCAGGCGGGCGATCATCGCGCGATCGTTGCGGCTGACCGCGATCAGCGCGCCGGCATCGAGGATCATCGGCGCTTCCCGCCCGGATAACCGAGCTCCACTCGCGCCCGGGCGAGCTCGGCTGCGGTGATCTTGCCGTGCCTGGCTTGCCAGCCGGACAGGAAGTCGGCGAGCGCCTGCTTGCGAAGCCGCGCCGCCGCGGCATCGGCCAGCCACGCCGACACGCTCACGCCGGCGCGGTCGGCCGCGACGCGGACCTCGTCGCCGAGCTGTGGGTCCAGCGAGATGCTCAGCTTGTCGACCTTCACGCCGACATCCTACCATGGTAGTTCCTACCGGGGTAGGAACCGGCCCGTGACGCCGCG
>VBLP01000549.1:7030-16299 GCA_005887925.1 Deltaproteobacteria bacterium
CTTGCCGGCGATCTGGAGCGACAGGTTGGTCGCGGTGACGCGGTGGACGACCGTCGCGTCTGCCGGACGGACCGTCTCAAGCAGCGATCGGCGTACCCGAGGGATACGTCATCACCGAGACTTCGGCGTTCGACGCGAGGGCCTTGTCGAGTAGCGAGGTGACGACATCGGTCGCCCGGCCATGGAGGAACGGCTCGCCGCAGGCATCGCAGACCTCTGCGGGAACCTGCTTGATAACAGCCACGGCTTGGCCAAGGACAAACGGCAGCGTTGCGAGCCCAGCGGAGAGCTGCCCGCCGCACAGCGGGCATGGCCTAGGAGCGCCTGCGTGTCCAGTCATCGGACCACCTCGCCGGGTCTGGACGGTAGATCGTCACCAAAAATATCCGGTGGTTCGGTCCATCCACCGCGATGACGGCATGAAACGGGTCGCCTGCAGAGAGCAGGGCAAGCACGAGGCAGTCCGGCAGCGGACGATGACCATCGGGATACACCTCGATGACCGTGCCTGTGGCTAGCGACGTCTCCACGTCGTCGCGTGACAGACGGTGGAGCACCAGGCGCTCGATCGCGTGGCGCGATCAGAGCACCGCGGCACCGCGACGCGCGGCGGACCGGATGAATGTTTCCATCGTCGCTCGGTCCACGGGGGCTGTCTGGGGAACATCGCATGCCTGCCGTCAGGATAGCCAAGAACTGTCGCCATCGCAGCGCGATCTGCACAGCGTACGCCCGCTTTCGGGCTCGACGCTTCGGGGATACCCGAGCTCTGCCGTGCGGTGACGAGCTCGGTAGCGGTGATCTTGCCATTAGAGGCCGCCAGCCGGACACGGGGCGCGTGCCCGCGAATGGATCCGCATGAACACGTAGCGGCGACTGGAGGCGCGGGTTCAGGCCGACTTGCCGGCGATCTGGAGCGACAGGTTGGTCGCGGTGACGCGGTGGACGACGACCATGGCGTGCGATGGGCGGAAGCCGTCGAAGCTGACCTCGAGCTGATCGAGGCCGTCGAAGTGGAGGCGGTCGGCGGTGAGCTTGACCGGGCCGAGCTGGAGGTCCTTGAGGGTGATGTCGATGCTGCCGATCGCGCCCTTGAGCTCGCCGGGGGCGCGATCGTGGAGCTCGCCGGCGACCTTGAGGTCGACCATGCCGGGGTGGTCGTCGCCGCCGAACATGATCATGCCGCCGCCGACCTCGACCGAGCGCGGCGCGAGCAGCGAGAGGGCGATGTCGATCGCGTCGAGCGACAGCGATTGCAGGGTCTGGCGCTTGCGGTCGTCGGGGCGGGGCCGGCCGCCGACGGCGAAGTCGGCGAGCGAGCGCACCGGGACGCGGCCGAACGCGGCCAGCGCCGAGGCGTCCTGGTCGAGCGCCCAGCGGATCAGCTCGTGGGTGGAGCCGACGATCGGCACCTTCCAGACCAGGGCGAGCCGGTCGCCGTCGTGCTTGATGTCGAGGAACGCGCCCTCGAGCCAGTTGAGGCTGTCCTCGAGCGCGCGGTAGTCGAGGCTGCCCTCCTGGATCGGCACGCGCAGCTCCTGGTCGAGCGAGCGGTGGCCGATCACGGGCAGGTCGAGCATGACCTTGACGGTGAGGTAGATGCGTCCGGACAGGCTGTCGAGGAAGCGCAGCCGGGACTGGCGGAGGGCGGGGTCGGGCGGCCGCGGCGGGGCCGGCCGGCTGGAGGACGAGCGGAACGGGCCGCGCACCGTGAGCTTCATCTCCGACAGCGACACGTAGGGCGCGACCAGCTCGACGCCGCGATCGGCCCGGACCAGCCGCAGGCCGCGCGGCATCTCGAGCCGCTCGACCGCCATGTCGATCTGGCCGGCCTGATCGCGCAGCCACGCGCCGCCGATCGAGGCGGCGTCCGCGGTCCACCGCAGCGTGTCGAGCCGGCCCTCGAGGTCGTCGAACACGCAGTCGTGCGCGCCGTAGCTCGTCGAGCCGGTCGAGCCATCGATCTGATGGGTCTCGGCGCGCGGAAACTTGAAGCGGTTCCCGGCGTCGTCGCTCAGGAACCCGAAGCGTTGCACGGTGACGTCGGCCTCAACTCGCTGTGCCATCGAGCCTGCGACTGTACTTCGTCACGAGGCGTTGCGCCCGGCGGCGGCCGCTCCGGAGGCCCGCGCCGCCGGCGACCGGCGTCACGCGCGAGAAATCTCGCCGGTCGTCCGATCCGGGCTCGGGGATCGCCCGTACAGCGGCACACAGCCGAGGGAGGGCCACATGGCCAAGCGACTCTTGGTGGTGCTCGTATCGACGCCGGGTGCGTTGATCGGTTGCCACTCGTCCGATGATGGTCTGCCTACTGATCCACCGACCTCTGTCACGAAAGTCTCATCCGGCGGGTTCCAGTCGCCGACGGATGCAGCCGGCGGTGTTCCAGGTCTCGTCGAAGCCGGGCGGCGCGCCGACCGCGCTCGCCACCGGCGATCCGCTCGAGGCGCCGCTCGGCCTGGTGATGTCGTGCGACGGCAAGACGATCTTCGTCGCCGACATGGGCGGCGAGGCCGGCGCGATCCTCGCGGTCGCGACCTCGGGCGGCGCGAGCCCGGTCGCGGCCGGCGGGCTGACCCGGCCCGGCGGGATCGCGATGGGCCCCGACTGCAAGTCGCTGTTCGCGACCGGCCGGCTCGACGACGGAACGCCGGCGCTGTTCCAGGTCCCGATCGGCGGCGGCGACGCCCGCGTCGTGTACCGGGGCGCCCCGCTGGTCGCGCCGACCGGCCTGCACGTCGACAGCCAGGGCGTCGCGTGGGTGATGGACCACCACGCACTGGGCGCCAGCGGCGAGGGCGTGCTGTTCGCGATCCCGGCGGACGGCAGCAAGGCCACCGAGGTGGTGTCGAACCTGCGCATGGGCACGCCGGGCGGCGTATCGCTGACCGCAGGCGGCGGCACCGCCGTGATGCCGACGCGCGACGCCGATGGCAACGCCCAGCTCACGTCGGTCGACATCGCGACCGGCGAGGTCACCCAGCTCGCAACCGCAGTCGTCGACGCCGAAGCCGGCACGATCTACCGCGCAGAATAGGAGATTTCCATGACCAAGCTCGCCACGTCACTCACGCTCGCCGGCTTCGCTCTCGGGGCCGGCACGCTCACCGCATCCGCATCGTCTCACCGCGAGGCCCCGGCGATCGCCGAGGACCAGTACGCCGACAACACCGACGTCTACGCGTTCATCAGCCCCAACAACCCCGCGAACCTCGTCATCGTCGCCAACTACGTGCCGCTGCTGCTGCCGGCGTCCGGCCCGAACTTCTACAAGTTCTCGGACACCGCGCGCTACGAGGTCCACATCGACAACGACGGCGACGCGGTGCCCGACGTCGCCTATCGCTGGACGTTCCGCTCGCAGCGCAAGAACGGCGCGACCTTCCTCTACAACACCGGCCCGGTCGACTCGATCACGAGCCAGAACCTCAACGTCACCCAGACCTACCGGCTCGAGAAGGTCAACGAGCGCACCGGCCAGATCACGACGATCATGGACAATGCCCCGGTCGCGCCGTGGAACGTCGGCAAGCGGTCGTTCGCCAACTACGAGCAGGTCGCGCTCCAGGCGGTGACCACCGCGCACGGCGTCACCGCGTTCGCCGGCCCGCGCGACGAGCCGTTCTTCGTCGACCTCCACGTGTTCGACCTGCTCGGCGTCGCCGGCGCGCACACCACCGACGGCGTCAACGTCATGTCGCTCGTCCTCGAGGTGCCGATCACCGACGTCGCCAAGGGCGGCGCCCGGCCGGCCGCCGGCGCTGCCGGCAAGGACTCCGTCGTCGGCATCTACGCCTCGGCGAGCCGGCCGCGCGTCCGGTTCCTGCGCGGCGAGCGCGACTGGGACCACTACGGCGGCTTCGTCCAGGTGTCGCGGCTCGGCTGGCCGCTGATCAACGAGGTGATCATCCCGCTCCAGGACAAGGACAAGTTCAACCGCACCAGCCCCAAGAACGACGTCGCCAACTTCGGCCAGTACATCCTCGATCCCGAGGTGCCCAAGCTCCTCAACCTCGTCCTCCATGCCAACTGCGCGCCGACCCCCGCCGGCGGCCGCACCGACATCGTCGGCCTGCTCTCGCCCAGCGGCACCAAGGCCGCCGACCTCCTGCGCATCAACATCAGCCAGGGCCAGACCAACGCCGACTCGCACTTCCCCAACGGCCGCGCGCTGACCGACGACGTGACCGACACGCTGCTCACCGTCGCATGCAACAACGGCAGCAAGATCAGCGACGGCGTCGACGCCAACGACAAGCCGTTCACGACGACCTTCCCGTACCTGGCCTCGCCGACCTCCGGCAACCCGTGATCCGTTGATCGAGAGGGGACTTTCCCGTCCCCTCTGGCCCGGCGAAGCCGGGCCATTCACCCCACCGCGCGTCGCGTCGCGCGGCCCTGCACCTGCAGGCTCTGCACTCGCCTGCAACTCCTTCTTCCAGATCCCACCGTCTCACACCGCCTGCCTGGGCGAAACCCGACGATTCCCCCCGCGCCCGAGGAGCCTCGCCATGCACCGCACGCTTGCTCTGCTAGCCATCGTCGCCGCCTGCGGCAAGACCGATCGCGATCACGCGACGCCTGCCACTGCGCCGGCCGCGGCCCCCACAGCCGTGCTCGCGCGCGCCACGCAGGCCGACCTCGCGCGCGACATCGCCGACGCCGATCGACTCGGCACCTGGCGCGAGGTCCAGCAGCGCTGGCACGGCCAGACCGTGCGCTGGACCGTGACGCACCGGCACCTCCTGTGCCGGTCCGCCGACGACTGCAACGTCGCCGCGTTCCCGATCCAGCGCCCGGCCCAGCAGGGCTGGATGCCGGCCCTCCAGTTCGCGCCCGGCCAGTTCGACGCCCTCGCCCGGCGCTGCGGCAGCCAGGACCCCTGCGAGGTCACCATCGAGGGCACGCTGAGCCAGCTCGAGGTCTCGCCGGAGCTACCGACCAGCGTGCAGCTGTCGAACGTGCGGATCCTGCCTCCACCCACCCCACGCACGCAGACGGACACCTCGCCTCCGCGGCAAGGGCTGCGGCCGTTTCCCGAGCATCGATCTCCATGTTGGTCAGAAGCTCCAGGTCGAGGCAGTTGGTGGACATCCATGAAATTAGGAGCTATGAGCTGGCCGCATCACACTGGTGACTCGATGACCGGCATGAATGTCAGCTTTGTCGATCAGCTGTGCGCTGCATCGAGCGAGAGTCAGCACCTTGAGTTCAAGGAGGCGAAGAGCTCCTTTGACAAAGGGGATCTGCGTGACTACTGCGTCGCGCTCGCGAACGAGGGCGGAGGATTCCTGCTTCTCGGCGTCAGCGATACCGTCATCGGCGGCGCCCGTGCGGTGGTCGGCACACAGGCCTTCCGCAAGCCGATCGAGCTGGAACACTTTGTCTTGCAGACGTGCAGATTCCGGATCGACGTCGGAGAGGTGAGCCATCCCCACGGCCGGGTTCTGGTGTTCTCGATTCCCGGACGGCCGAAGGGGATCGCCTACGAGTCGAACGGAAGATACTTGATGCGTGCCGGCTCGTCACTGGTGGCGATGTCGCCGGACCGACTGAAACAGATCTTCGCCGAGGATGCGCCCCACTGGGGTGAAGAGCTGGTGCGCGAAAGGATCCAGGCGCAGGACGTTGTGGATCTTTTCGACATCCAGCGCTTCTTCGAGCTCCTGAAGTTCCCGTATCCGACGACCCAGGAGGGAGTGATCGAACGCCTTCGACAGAAGCGGCTTGTGAGGCATCACCATGGTACCTACGACATCACCCGTCTCGGCGCTCTGCTGCTGGCGAAGCGGTTGGAAGACTTTCCCGAGATCGCACGCCGCGCGGCTCGCGTCGTCGTGTACCAGGGTTCGACCAAGCTTCAGACACGCATCGACCAAGTTGGGCAACGGGGCTACGCAGCGGGCTTTCAGCTTCTGGTGAATTTCATCATGACGCAGATGCCGCGTCGCGAAGTGGTGGAGAGTTCACTTCGACGAGAGGAGACCCTCGTTCCAGAGATCGTGATCCGTGAGCTCGTGGCCAACGCATTGGTACATCAGGAGCTATCGATCGGCGGAACCTCCCCGTTGGTCGAAATCTACGACGATAGGATCGAGATCTCAAACCCCGGTACCCCGATCGTTGATGCAAACCGCTTCATCGATGGATATCAGTCCCGCAACGAACACATGGCGGAGCTGATGCGAAGCTTCGGCATCTGTGAAGAGAAGGGGAGCGGGATCGAACGCGTGATCACCGCCGCCGAGGAGTCGCATTTGTCCGCACCGGACATTCGGGTCGGTTGCGAGCGCACCCATGTCATCGTGTTCGGGCTTGCTTCCAGCATTGCGCGCTCAAGTGGGTCAACGGCGAGCACATGACCAACCAGTCGCTTCGTGCACGCTTCCAATTGCTGGAAGACAAGAGCTCCAATGTGTCCCAGGTCATCTCGGCGACGATCGATGTAGGGCTCGTCAAGCCGGATGACTCCGTAGGCGCGTCCAGAAAGTACGCTCGCTACGTTCCCTTCTGGGCATGAGCGCTGCAGCTCGCCGCCCGGTCGGTCAAGCCGAGGTCTAAAAAAAGGCGCCCCGGTTTCCTCGTCCGGTTCCAGGCAAAACATAGTTATTCTAGTCCCTTGGCTTTTTGCCCTCATTTCAGCAGATCCGCTGATTCACGCGGCCAGCTCATCGCCACGCGACCAGCTCGAGGTCTCGCCGGAGCTACCGACCAGCGTGCAGCTGTCGAACGTGCGGATCCTGCCTCCACCCACCCCACGCACGCAGACCGCTCAGCGCTGACCGCTCCGGCGAAACACCAGCCCTTGTCGCGGAGGACACCTCGCCTCCGCGGCAAGGGCTGCGGCCATTGCCGCCGATCTCGACGGGCAGGAACCTGCAGGGCCCGGGAGAACGCGCGCACGCTCGGCACGCCGTGGGCTGCTACGCGGATGGGCGTCGGGGTCGCGCCCGCCGAATCACCACCGAGGCATGCGCGGACCCCGCGAGGTATCTGCGGGACAAGACCCGGCCAATCCAAATCACGGTCGCTCCCCCGACCCCATCCGCTCGCGGACGCCCACGGCGGCCTCGCGTTGGCGGGTCGCGATCGTGTTTCGATTGCCGACGGCCGATCTCGATCGGCAGAACGATCTGGCTTTCTCGCGGCGCATCGGGCGTACGAGCTGTGGGCCGCGCGCACGGGGTGTGATCGGCTTCGCGACAGATGTTACCGGCGCGTCGCATGAGACTCGTCGGGGTGCTTACTCCGCGTGATATCACCCAATCATGCGCACACTTGGAGCGATCTCGTCGTTGATCGTCGCGCTCGCCGCCTGCTCAAAATCCGCGGATCAGCCTCCGTCCCCTGCTCCCGCGGCGGCACCGGTCGCCGCGGCGGCCCCGGTGCCGGGCACGATGGCCACGGAGGGCCGCCCGCGCCAGCGCAAGCACGAAGATCGCCACGATCCGGCCGTCGCTGCACCTGCGCTCCAGCTCGCTGTCACCGTCAACGGCGCTGCCGCAACCTGGAAGCCCGACGCGTTCGCCCGGGTCGCCCAGTACACCGGGAACAAGCAGGCCAACGACGGCGAGGCGCGCGAGGTCTGGTCGCTGCGCGAGCTGGTCCATGCGCTCGTCGGCCCCACCGCGCGCGTCACTGCCATCACCGGCGACGACGGTAGCAAGGCCATCGATCGCGCTGCCTGGGACGACACCGCGCGCACCCCACTGCTGCACACCACCCGGCGCGGCACGCTGAAGTTCCGCTGGGCCGACGCGGGAGGCGCCTGGGGCGACACCGAGGTCAAGGACGTCACCCGGATCGAGATCGCGAAGTAACGCCTGATCGGCCGTCGGCAATCGAGGCACGATCGGTGATTCGGCGGGCGCGGCCCCGACGCCCATCCGCGTAGCAGCCCACGGCAAGCCGAGCGTGCGCGCGTTCTCCTGGGCGCAGTCTCCTGCAAGACCTACCGCGGAAGCGCGATCGTCCGACGCGCGTGGCGGATCGCGTTATCGGCGGCGATGTCGGGGCGCTGCTCGTCGGCCTCGAGCGGCGCCAGGTCGCGCGCGATGTCGGCGGCGAACCGGCCGACGGCCGACCAGTCGGTGTACTCGTGGTCGCGGCTGGTATCGGCGGCATCGCCGCCGTGGTGGCGGTTGATCCGCTTCATGACGAAGCGCAGGAGGAAGTTGTAGCTGCGGTAGGGCAGCCCACCGGCGAACGCGATCGCCGCCCGCGGACGCCAGCCGGTGATGGTGAACAGCTTCTCGAGGTAGCCCTCGGGATCGGCCGCGGCGGAGACGGCGCTCATGCTGACCGAGAAGAAGTAGCTCGGGATCGCGGCGAGCTCGTCGCGGTTGTCGCGGATGTAGTCGACGATCGGCCGGGCGTGGGCCCCGAACTGGACGCGCGAGCCGACGACGACGGCGTCGTAGTCCTCGACCGGCGGCAGCTCGACGGCCGCGTCGGCGAGATCGACCTCGTGTCCGGCGAGCCGGAGTTGCGCGGCGATGAGCTCGGCGATCTTGCGGGTCTGGCCATGCGTGCTCGCGTAGGCGACGAGGATGCAGCTCATGTGGCCAGGTGCGTGCAAACGTCCGACCACCGGAAGTCCGCGGCCCGGCGGCGCAGCAGCGTGGGCGCCGCGCACCGCCTGCGTGGGCCGGCCGGCGGCGCGCGGGGCGTGCGCGCGGATCAGTGCATCATCAGAACGACGAGCGCCATGATGAAGCCGACCGTGATCGCGGTCCACACGACGACGTGGAGAGGGACGGTCCAGGCTTCGCTCGGCTGCTTGGTGTGGCTGGCCATGCCGGGGGAGGCAGCAGCCGGCGTGCCAGGTCCGGTGACGCGATTCGCGCAGCCGCTGCGTGCGCCGAGATTCGCGCAAACACTGCGCGCCGCGGCGCCGGAGGATTCGCGCACGCGCTGCAGCCGCGGGCGCGGGGCTTGCGCCGCGGCGCGGGACCTGCGCGATCGGAGGCCGGAGTGGCGGCAGAACGCCGGCACGAAGCTTGATGAGCTGTGCGGCATGTCGGACGTCGATGCTGCCTCCTGCCTGGCCGAGCACGCCAGCCGTGGTCCCCGCTACACCAGCTACCCGCCCGCGACCGAGTTCGGGCCGATCGCGCTGGAGGCCGTGCAGCGCGAGCTCGCCACGATCGGCGAGCGCGGCGAGCCGGTGTCGCTCTACGTCCACGTGCCGTTCTGCAAGAGCCTGTGCTGGTACTGCGGCTGCAACGTGATCGCGACCCGCGACGAGAGCCGCGGCACGGCGTACCTCG
>VBLP01000549.1:16385-18676 GCA_005887925.1 Deltaproteobacteria bacterium
CGATCGCGCCCGACGCGCGGCGCTCGATCGAGCTCGATCCGCGGACGACGACGTCGGCCCAGGTCGACGTGCTGGCGACCGGCGGGTTCCGCTCGCTCAGCATGGGCGTGCAGGACTTCTCCGAGGCGGTCCAGGACGCGATCCACCGCCACCAGAGCACGTTGCAGACCCGCTGGCTGGTCGACCGCGCCCGGGCGGTGGGGTTCGACGACATCAACATCGACATCGTGTACGGGCTGCCGCTGCAGACCGAGACCAGCTTTGCCCGGACGCTCGACGCGGTGATCGGCCTGGCGCCGGATCGCATCGCGCTGTTCGGCTACGCGCACCTGCCGAGCAAGCTGCCGCACCAGCGGCTGGTCGAGCGCGCCGGCCGCGTGCTGGATCGCTACGAGCGCGCGACCCTGCTGCTGCTGGGGATCGAGAAGCTGACCGGCGCGGGCTACCTCCACCTGGGGCTCGACCACTTCGCACGGCCGGGGTCGCGGCTGGTCCGCGCCGCCGAGGACCACCGCATGGTCCGCACGTTCCAGGGCTACACCGAGCACCAGGCCGACGCGATCCTCGGGGTCGGCGTGTCGGCGATCTCGTCGACGCCGCGCATGCACTGGCAGAGCCACAGCGAGCTGCCGGCGTGGGAGCGCGATGTCGGCGCCCGCGCGCTCCCGGTCGAGCGCGGCATCATGCTCGACGACGACGACCGCATCCGCCGCGCGGTGATCGGCGAGCTGATGTGCTACGGCGCGGTCGACCTCGGCCGGATCGCCGGCGCCCACGGGCTCGACGCGGCGACCTACTTCGCGCGCGAGATCGCCGCCCTCGGCGCGCTCGGCGAGCTGGCCGGTTACGACGCGGAGGCCCGCACCGTGCGCACCACCGCGTTCGGCCGCCTGCTGGTCCGCAACATCTGCATGGTGTTCGACCGCTATCACCACGAGCCGCCGGGACTGGCCGGCGCGGCCGGCGAGGGTCAGACCCAGCGGTTCTCGTCGACGATCTGACGGCGCGGAGAGCCAGCATGACCAGGCCCACGCCCGCCACCGCACTCGACGAGCTCGCCGATCAGCACGCGATGCTGCGCGAGCTGATGGAGCGCTGCGAGGACCTCGCCGACGCGGTCGACGCCGGGGCCCAGGACGCGAGCCAGCTGCTCGACGAGGTCGCCCGGCTGCGCGCCGCGTTCGATGCCCACAACCAGTTCGAGGAGCAGCTGCTGCGGCCGCTGCTGCTCGACGCGGACTGGATGGGCGCCGTGCGAGTTTCCCGCATGGTCGAGGACCACGTCGAGGAGCATCGCGCGCTGCGCCGCGGGATCCGCGCGACGCCGACCTCGGAGCTGCGCGACGTGATCGCCGATCTGCGCGGTCACCTCACCGCCGAGGAGCGCTATCTCGTGTCGCGGAAGGTCCTGCGTGATGACCTCGCCGGCTGAGCCGAGGGGCGCAGCCGCTGCGCAGCGCCGGGCCAGCGACGCAAACACTGCGCGCACCGGCCGGCAGATCGGCGGTCCGCGCCGGCACGCCAGTTGCGATGACCCGGCGCGATGACTTCGACGACGAGCAAGGAGACGATCCGCTATGACGACGCGATCGTCCGCAAGTTTGTCACTGCAACGATCGTGTGGGGCGGCGTGGGTATGCTGGTGGGGCTGTGGTGCGCGCTCCAGCTGGCGATGCCGCGCCTGAACTTCGCGCCGTACTTCACGTTCGGTCGGCTCCGCCCGCTGCACACCAACGCCGTGATCTTCGCGTTCGCCGGCAACGCGATCTTCGCCGCGGTGTACTACTCGTCGCAGCGCCTGCTCAGGGCGCGGCCGCTCGATCGACTATCGAAGACTCGAGTGGCCGATCGACATCGCGATCGCGGTCGTGTGGATCGCGTTCGCCGTGAACTTCTTCGTGATGGTGCGTAACCGGCGCGAGAAGCACCTGTACGTCGCGCTGTGGTTCTACATCGCGTCGATCGTCACGATCGCAGTGCTCCACATCTTCAACAACCTGGTGATTCCAGCCGGGCTGTTCAAGAGCTACTCGATCTACGCCGGCGTCGAGGATGCGTTCATGCAGTGGTGGTACGGCCACAACGCGGTCGCGTTCGTGCTGACCACGCCGTTCCTCGGCCTCATGTACTACTTCCTGCCCAAGGCGGCGGAGCGCCCGGTGTTCAGCTACCGGCTGTCGATCCTGCACTTCTGGTCGCTGGTGTTCATCTACATCTGGGCCGGCCCGCATCACCTGCACTACACCGCGCTGCCGCAGTGGGCCTCGACGCTGGGCATGATCTTCAGCGTC
>VBLP01000550.1:0-3624 GCA_005887925.1 Deltaproteobacteria bacterium
GCATCATGACTCTGCGCGTGATGGCTTCCGATGCGAACGGAATCGTTTTACAGAATAGCGTGGTTTTTTATCTGGCGCGCTTCAATGTTTCCGGAATCCTGGTAGCGCCGCCGTCGTTCCCGGCTCTAAATACTTCAGGCATACAAGTCAGCATCAACCTGCTGGGAACACCGCTGACACTGACTACAACATCGGGCGCAGGCGGAACGTTTACATTTCCACACTTTCCCGTGGGCCTGATTGGTTTCAACTCATCAACACAGCAACAGGGCAAGTTTTACTACGGCCAGGGGCAACTGCTGCTGAACCGCAATGTCTTCGTGTCGCTGGTGATGCGCAATCAGGATGATGTGAAAAGCGGCGTCCCGCCTCTGACGGTAACCACGCTGTTCGGCGCGCAAACGGTGGCTGAGGCTTCGGATCCGGATCCTCTGGCCGTACCGGCTGATGTCGCTGCCGCCCGCGCGGATGCTGCTACCAACCCTCCTTCGGCACCGGTTCAACCGACATCGGCGGCCGCGGCTGACCCCAGCACTGTCTCGGTGAGCTCGACCGCCGGCCCTCAGGAAGCTCCGATTATCCATTCGGCGACCCTCGATGTCCTTGCTGGAACTACGAAGGTGACTCTCACCTACAACGTCTTCACGCAGGAGTGGCCTTTTTTCGTGCAAAGCCAAAGCATCTTCAATGACGTGTGGTCTCTGACGGTATCGGGTGGTGCAAGCGGGCAACAACTGTTTGAGATCACGCGTAATGTAAATGCGCAGTGGTTTTCTTTGCCGCCTTTTTGGCAGGCCAACGGCAGCACCGGCCAGATCCAGGAAGACATTGACGTAAGTTCGCTCACCGCGAACAATCAGCCCACGCAACTTACCGTGGTGGCGATGGCCATAGACATCGGTGACGGCATTCTTCCAACCACAGTGAATGCCACATTGGGAGCCGCGCCCCAGATCACGATCGATTCCGTTTCCAACGACGCCCTCACCGTCGCCACGCGAGGTGACGGAACGTTTTACAGCATCCCGCGGTCCTCGAGGACGAACAATCTGCAGCGTACTTTTACAGTCAAATACACGAAACCCAGCGACGCAACGATTTCGAATCTTAAGGTCAACCTGAAGACCGCGGGCGGCGAGCAACTGATGACGGTCGTCGACGAAGCGCCCGGAAATCGCGTGCAGGTGCTCGATGACACGACCATTCGTGCGACGGTGACGCTTGGTCCGGCATCGACAGTAGCGTCCCAGCCTCCTCCTCCGGGGCGGATCCTCTACGAGTTCACTCTGAAGGGAACGCAAAACGGAAGCGACATCACATCTGATCCCAAGAACAGCCGGCCGTTGAATCCCTTGTGGAGAATGCCGGATGGCGTTGCGCGTTACAGTCCGCCCGGCACGTCGCCCAGCGATACCGGGCGCGAGCCGGGCGGAGACGACTGGTCTGCGGCCACGACGTATCAGTGGATACAACAGAATCTCCAACTTATCACCAGCGTCAACGACATCTCGGGTGAGCACGCGCGCGACCTAGGACATCAAACGCATGCTCGCGGCGTAGATATTGACATCTACCACTTCCATCGCTTTGCCGGGAGTACCAATGCGCAAAGCAACTATGTGACGCTGGAAGCCAAGGTGAAAGGAGCGCTTACTGGCGATGCAACAGCTCTTGCCGACTTGGCGAACTGGCTATCCAGTATGCGTACCGGACTGGCCAACCTGTCAGCGAACGGCAACGTCTTCCGCCTATATGCCACCATCGGCAACCAGCTCTCGGTGGCAAACAATCAGGGACAGACCATCACACTCAACGCGGGTTGGGGACAGAGTCTGCTTCGTACAGGAACGGTGACCGCAACCAACGGCCAGGTCCTGCAAACTAACCTTGGACAATGGGGCAATGCGAACGACGTCAAGATTGTTTACAACGCGGTCCATAACAATCACGTTCACATTTTCCTTCAGTAGAAAGCTCATGATGCGCTAACAAGCGAACCCGAACAGAGCCCACTACTCTCCGATATCCTGTCGGCCTACGATCGGAACTACTGAGCGCGCGGACTCTCTTTCGTGCCGAGAGCGGACTGTCCGTGCAGCTCCCGGTGGCTCAGGTGAACGACGGGTTCAGAACCGAGTCGCGTCGCTGTGACCTCGGCTGTCGTCGTGGCCGCTGACGGGAACGCGCCAACCGGTAGCAGCGGGAGCCCGGCGAGATCGGGCATGACGCCGCATCGCCGTCATGCCCAGGTGTGCGCGGTTCGCGGACGTGCACGCGCCGGGCGGTCGCGCCTGCGCTACTTCGGCGCGTTCATCCGGTCGGCCTGGGCCTTGGCCTCGGCGAGGGGCGGCACGTTCCACTCGTCGCGTTGCTCGTCGGTGGTCCCCGGGTCGACCTGCCACAGCACCCACTTGCCGTCGACCTTCTGGTACTGCGTGCCCCACTTCTGCGGCTTCTTCTCGTACATCAGCTTGCGATCCTCGGACGCGGCGGCGAGCCACTTTGCTGCGTCGTGCTTGGGGTCGAGTTCGACGGCCTTGACCGCCAGGTCGTGGGCGCGCTGGATCTCGTCGGGGGAGTCGCCGTGCTGGTAGACCATCGCGGCGTGGTAGTAGTCGTCGGCGGCCCTGGCGCCTCCCGCGGCGATGATCTCGTCGACCCGCTTGCGGCGCGCCTGGTCGCGCGGGGTGATCTTGCTCCAGTCGATCTTCTCGTAGGGCCCGGTGCGATCGGCCTGATCCTCGTCGTGGAGCCGGGTCAGCTCGGGGTTGAGCGAGCGGTTGTGCTCGGCGATCTTGGCCTGGAAGTGGGAGAGCTCCCTGGACCATCGCGGATCGTCGTGGAGCGGGACCAGATCGGAGTCCTTCTCGAACGCCGGATTGCGCCAGCCCTCGTCGATCGCGCGCGATAGCGAGGCAAAGGCGCGGTCGCGGTTGCCGGCCATCGAGTAGCAGCAGGCGGCGCTGTATGCGTCGCGCGCGCGCTCCATCAGCGAGGCGCAGGTCGCGTAGTCCTTGTGGTCGTACGCGGCCATCCCCTGGCCGTGCAGCGCCCGGCGCTCGGCGCGGCTGGGTTCGGGCGCGGGCGGGGGCGGCGCGGGCGCCGCGGCCGCGGGCGACTGGGGCGGCGGGGCCGCGGGGGAGCCACAGGCGAGCCACAGGGAGAGGGCACACAGCGTGGGGACGAGGCGGCGAGCCGGCATGGTCATGTCGCCTGGTTACTACAACCGGCAGGGAGATGACGAGCGGTCGCGGCCACTGCCGGATCTTGCCCGCCCCGGCCACCCGCGGCTCCTGGCACGGCCGACGCGCCGCATGGCGTGATCCAGATCGTTGTATCATTGTCTCCCGGACTGTCTCTGTGCGCGCATGTGCGCGCTTCAGGCGTGACAGGAGATCTGGTATCGGGCGGCAACACCTGCGCGCCGACATTGCCAGTCATCGCGGCGCTTCCCCGAGATCGCCAGGTGACCGGCGAGGTTGGCCGCGGTGCCTGTCGCGACCGGCGGTCGCGGCGCGCTGCGATCCGGTGAGCGCGAGGCTTGCAGACACCGTGCGGTACCGGCGAGACGAGTCGACGACTCGCGATCTCGGCGGGAACCAAAGGAGGACGATCGTGCAGAAG
>VBLP01000550.1:3639-33200 GCA_005887925.1 Deltaproteobacteria bacterium
CTCAGCGAGGCGCAGCTCAAGCTGGTGGCCGGCGGCATGGAGACCATCGGCGGTACCTGCAGCCAGGGCGGCGACTGCGACTGCTAGCTCGTCACCGGAGACCCTGAGTCCGGCCGCGGGATCCGGTGGAGCAGGATCCCGCGGCCGGTACTCCTCTTGTAGATGCGTGGCGCCGCGGCGCTCTCGCGGGCATGGCAGGCGAGGACAGAGCATGATCGTCATCTTCACCGAACCCAGGGATCCCCACGCGGACCTCGTCGAGAGCAAGCTGCGCGCGCGGGGTGAGCACGTGCTGCGCTTCGACTGGGCCGACTTCCCGATGCGCGCATCGCTGTCGATCGAGTGGCGCGGCGCCGACAAGCACGTCGTGCTGCGCATCGCGGGCGCGCAGGTCGATCTGACCGGCTGCAAGTCGGCGTGGCTCCGCCGGCCGGGCAAGCCGCAGGTCAGCCAGGACATCGAGGCGCCGTTCCTGCAGGGCTATGTCGACGAGGAGTGCTTCCGCGTCATGCAGGACACCTGCAACGCGCTCGACACGCGGTGGCTCCCCGGCAGGTTCGCCGCGATCCGTTCGAGATCCCGCCGACCTTGATCACGAGCGACCCCGAGGAGTTCCTCGAGTTCTACCGCCGCCACGACGGCAACCTGATCGACAAGCTGCCGAGCACGGTCTTGCCGGCGAGCCAGCTCACCGGCAACGAGCTCATGCGCTTCACCCAGCCGGTCACGACGCGCGACGTCGGCTACGCGCGGCGGCTGCGGTTCAGCCCGGTGCTGTTCCAGCGCAACATCGCCAAGAGGTTCGAGCTGCGGATCACCGTGGTCGAGGACGAGGTGCTCGCCGCCGAGATTCACTCGCAGGCGACCTACCGCACGCAGCTCGACTGGCGGCACTACGACTGGGACCACACGCCGTACCGCATCCACGCGCTGCCCGACGACATCCGCGACAAGTGCCTCGAGCTGACCCGGCGCCTCGGCCTGCGGTTCGGCGCGATCGACATGATCGTCACCCCGGACGGCAACTACGTGTTCCTCGAGATCAACCCGAGCGGCCAGTGGCGGTGGATCGAGGACCAGTGCGGCCTGCCGATCAGCGATGCGCTGTGCCATGCGCTGGCCCGCGACGATCGCCCGCCGCTCGCCGCGCCGCGCCCGACCACGACCTTCGCCCAGGAGCTGTCATGATCGACGATGCCAGCACCCGCCTCGTGGGCGATGCGATCCGCCTGCTCGTCCGGCTGCGCGCCGAGCGCGTGCCGGTCGACGCCGCGTGGGACGAGATCGGCCGGCTGCGGGCGCGCCACCCCGGGCGGTTCATCGAGCTGGTCTGGGAGCAGGAGACCTACCTCGACCGGGTCCACTACGACATCCTGCTCGAGGCCGGCGGCGGCACGCTGTCGATCAGCTACTGCGCCGACGACGACGTGCCGTGGCCGGTGCGCGGGCTGCAGCGGGTCAACGAGTCGCTGGTCCTGCGCGTCAACGACGATCCGGTATGGATCGGCGAGGTCGTGACCAGCCTCGATTATGCGTGGCACAAGCTGCACGTCGGCCGCCACCTGATCGACATGGCCCTGATCACGCGCGAGATCCGCGATCGACGGATCGAGCCATCCGACGACGAGATCGACGCCGCGTTCACCGCGTTCCGGGTGCGGCGCCGGCTGTTCACCACGGCCGCCGTCGAGCGCTGGCTGGCCGAGCACGGCGCGTCGCAGGCCGAGCTCGAGCATCACCTGCGCCAGGACGTCGCGCGCCGCGAGCTGCGGCGCCAGGTCACCGGCGGCGCCGACGAGCAGGCCGCCTACTTCACCGCGCACCGCGCCGACTTCGATCGCGTCCAGATCGCCAAGATCCACGTCGCCGACCGCGCGTCGGCCGAGGCGCTGCGCGCCGAGCTGGACGGCGCCCCGCAGCGCTTCCTCGCCGCTGCGCAGCAGCGCTTCCTCCACCACGGCGCCGGCGGCGAGATCTTCGCGACCTTGTGGCGCCACGAGCTCGACGCCGACCGCGCCGGGATCCTGTTCGACACCGAGTCCGGTCAGCTCGCCCCGGTGCTGACGAGCGGCGATGGCTTCGAGGTGGTGCAGGTGCTGTGCAAGCTGCCCGCCGTGCTCGACGACGAGACCCGCGCGCTGATCGATGACCGCATGTTCGAGCACTGGCTCGGCGAGCAGCGCGCCTGCGCCCGCGTCGAGTGGTTCTGGGGCGCCGCCGAGGCCGCCGCGGTCCCCGCGATCGCGCTGTGACCCGCCGCGATCGGTTGTGGCGGCCCCGAGCGGACGTTTCATTACATCGTGGACCCGCAGCACATCGCCTCGTTCACCGTGGCGGCATGAAACGGTTTCCTGGTGTGACCGTGGTGCGCTAGCGAGCTCTCACTCGGATCGGAGCAATCGAGGCTCGACATCCGTCCATCGGAGCCATCGAGGCTCGAACATCCGTCCTATGCTCGACGCGTGCTCAGGTGGTGGGACGTGGAGTTGCGAATTCTGGCGGCCGAAGGTGTGCTGACCGCGGCGGAGGCCGACGCACTGGGCCAGGAAGCGCGCGCGAAGCAGCAGAGCCCGCTCGCCTTGCTCGTCGCGCGCGGCCACCTGACCGAGGGCAGCTATCGGTCGCTATTTGCCGAGGCGATGAACGATCCGGCGTGGTACGCCTCGACGCAGGACCCATCGGCGCGCACGTATTCGATGGCGGCGCCCCCGCGGACATCGGAGGAGCCGGCGTTCCCGGTCGCCGCGTGGGACCGCTACACCAGCGTCCGGTTCCTCGGCCAGGGCGGGATGGGCAAGGTGTTCCTCGCGATCGACACCCGGCTGCATGTGCGAGGTCTACGAGGTCGGCGAGGTCGAGGGCAAGGTCTACATCGCGATGCAGTACATCGAGGGCAAGCCGCTCGGCGCGCTGGCCGGCGATCTGACGCTGGAGCAGAAGGTGATGATGGTGCGCGGCGCGGCCGAGGGCATCCACGAGGCGCATCGCGCCGGGATCATCCACCGCGACGTCAAGCCGTCGAACATCATGGTCGAGCGCGGCGACGACGGCGAGCTCCGGCCCTACGTCATGGACTTCGGCCTGGCGCGCTCGGCGCAGGAGGCCGGCGCGACCGTGACCGGCACCGTCCTCGGCACGCCGCACTACATGCCGCCCGAGCAGGCGCAGGGCGCCGCCACCCAGCTCGATCGCCGGGCCGATATCTACAGCCTCGGCGCGACCTTGTATCACCTGGTCACCGGCAAGCCGCCGGTCCCCGGCAAGACTCCCGCGGAGGTGATCCACAACCTGATCACGCAGGAGCCGCGGCCGCTGCGCGCGATCGACCCGGACATCCCGATCGATCTCGAGGCGATCGTGCTCAAGTGCCTCGAGCGAGAGCGCCTGGCGCGCTACGACTCGGCCCGCACGCTGGCCGAGGACCTCGATCGCTTCCTGGACGGCGAGCCGGTGCAGGCGCGGCCGGCAGGAGCGTGGTACCGCATGCGCAAGCGGTTGGCGAAGCACCGTCGCCTCGTCGCGGCCGGCGCACTCGCGATCGCGGCGCTCGCCGCGGCGTTGGGCTGGGGGATCAAGACCGCCGGCGAGGCGGCCGAGCGCGGAACGCTCGCGCGGCGGTTCACCGTGATGGCCGAGCGCATCGACGCCATGGCGCGCTACGCGGCGCTGTCGCCGCTGCACGACACGCGCGGCGATCGCGCGGAGATCCGAGCGAAGATGGACCAGGTCGAGGACGAGATCCGGCACGCCGGCGCGATCGCCGAGGCGCCCGGGCACTACGCACTGGGCTGCGGTTATCTCGCGCTCGGTGACGACGCGAGGGCGCGCGACGAGCTCGAAGCGGCGTGGCAGCAGGGGTTTCGGGAGCGGCGTGGTGCGTTCGCGCTGGCGCAGGTGATGGGGCGCCTCTATCAGCAGAACCTGGCCGCGATGGAGCCGGCGGTAGAGCGCGAGGGATCATCCGATCGCGCGTCGGCGATCGCACAGATCATAGAGCGCGACGGCAAGGTCGAGCGTGCCAAGCAAGCCGAGGAGCTGCATGACGCCCGGAAGCACGAGATCGAGAGGCAGTACCGCGACCCCGCGCTGGGCTATCTCGCTGCGAGCCTCGGCACGGACGTGGCCCCGGCGCACTACGTGGCTGCGCTGATGGCGTACTATCGCGATCAGCTCGACGAGGCATTGCGACAGCTCGACGAGATGGGCAGCGCGCGGCCATGGGACTACGAAACACCGAAGCTGCGCGGCGATATCCTGCTCGCGCGCGCCCGGGTGCGGAGCGATCGAGGCGACCGCGCGCACGCGCTGGCCGACTACGAGATGTCGCGCGACGCCTACACCGCTGCTGCGGCCATCGGCAAGAGTGTGCCGGCCGTGTACAAGTCGCTCGCGGATCTCGAGTACGCGGCGATGATGATGGAGCTCCGCGGCCAGGGCGACATCATGCCGGCGTACCGCGGCGGGATGACTGCTGCGGCGAATGCGCTGGCGACCGAGGCCGACCATTACGATGCGCTCGTGCTCGAGGCGCGCCTGCAGCGCCGCCTGGCGGAGCACGAGGGACGCCGGGGGAGCGACGTCGAGGAGCTGCTGAGCAAGGCGCGCGCAGATGCCGAGCGCGCCACGACGATCTCACCGGAGCGCCCGCAAGCCCGCCGGGAGCTGGCCCAGATCTACCGGCTGTGGGGAGACGTTCTGCAGTCGCGCCACCGGGACCCGGGCGAGCAGCTCGCCAGGGCCGTCGCGATCTCCGAGACCGTCCTGGCGCGAGATCGCGACGACTCGTACTACGCCGACCTCGGCCTCGTGTTCTCGCTGTGGGCCGATTATCAAGATCAAGCAGGTATGGATTCTCACGCCAAGCGCGAAGAGGCGATCGCCGCTTATAGCAGGGCGCTCGAGATCAACGGCGAGCTGAGCAGTGTCTGGATCAACCTCGGGATCAACTGGTTCAAACGCGCCACGCTGCCGCATGTCCCGAATCCGGATGCCGACCTGCTGCGGGCAATCGGGGCGCTCGACAAGGCGAGCTCGCTCAATCCCAATCACCTGGTTCCCTGCTTCTACCTGGGCAGGATTCACGCATGGATGGCCCGGCGGGAGCGGGCCGTCGGGAGAGATCCCAGCCTGGAGCTCGAGCGCGCCCTGAGTGCGTACCAGAAGGGGTTTGCGTTCAGCGCCAGCCTCCCGTATCTGTACAACGGCAGGGGAGCTGTTCGGCTCGACCAGGCCAGGGTCGCGTGGGATCACGGCGTTGATCCGACGTCGTTTCTCGACGAGGCACTGTCGGACTTCGAGCACGCGATCACCGTGGCACCCCAGCAAGCGTTTGGTTACGGTAACGTCGGTGAGGTCCACGCCCAGCGCGCATGGTTTCAGCGCGCCAGGGGCGAGGACCCGAGCACGAGCGTCAAGGCAGCTGTGGACGCACTGAACCAGGCGATCCACCGTCTGGACCTGCCGGCCTTCGGGGCGGATCTCGGCATGGCGTACGCCATCCAGGCTGCCTACGACCTCGAGCATGATCGCGATCCGCGGCCGAGTTGCATGCACGCAGCGACGGCGCTCCAGCGAGCGCTCGCCGGGAACACGAAAGACGCGCAATCTCTATTCTACTTTGCCGAGACTCAGGGGACCCTGGCGCGATACCGAGCAAAGCACGGACGAGGCAGCGCCGAGGACTTCACAACTGCAGAGGAGGCGTATCAGAAGGCGATCGATGTGGAACCAGACAACCAGGAGGCCCAGAAACGATCGGGACGCGCTCGCGACCCGGCAGCGCGGTCTGGCTCTGGTGAATCAGGTGCTGGTTCTTCGCCCGACGTGGCCGGATGCGCTGGTTCTTCGTGCGAGCTTGACGCTCCAGCAGGCACAGGGCCTGCCTGCTGGCACCGAGAGAAGCCAGCAGGCCGCGAGCGCTGTGCAGGACCTCGCCCGAGCACTGGCGATCAATCCGGCGCTGTCTGGTGTGTGGCAACGTCAGGCAGCAGTTGCACGACAGATCGCACTGTGACGGCGCGGTCCGCGCGCGACTGCGGTCGAGCACAGCCGGTCGAGCGTTGCATCGGCTGTGCGATGTGCGGGAGCGCGAGCGGGCGGCCCGCTGTACTGGGCTGGCAGCGGCCCGCTGTACTGGGCGGGCCGCTGCCAGCTGTACGATGGCGGGCGCGCTCGGCTGATACAGTACAGGTATGTCGCTCACGCTCCACGTTGGCAACAGGCGCTACTCGTCGTGGTCGCTCCGGCCGTACCTCATGCTCGCGCACACCGGCCTGGCCTTCGAGACCAGGGTCATCCTGCTCGACCGGCCGACCTCGCGCGCCGAGATCCTCGCCGTCAACCCGGCCGGCCGCCTGCCGGTGCTGTACGACGATGGCCTGGTGATCTGGGACTCGATCGCGATCGGTGAGTACCTGAACGAGCTGGCACCGGGGGCCGGGCTGTGGCCGGCGGACCGCGCCCAGCGCGCCCGCGCGCGCTCGATCAGCGCCGAGATGCACGCCGGGTTCGCGGCGCTGCGCGGCAACCTGCCGATGGACCTGTGCGCCGACAAGTCCGGCCACGTCGCGACGCCCGAGGCGCTCGCCGACGCGCGCCGCATCTTCGAGATCTGGCGCGATGCGCTCGCCGCGAGCGGCGGGCCGTTCCTGTTCGGCGGCTTCACGATCGCCGATGCGATGTTCGCGCCGGTGACGACGCGGTTCACCACGTACGGCGTCGAGCTCGACGCGGTGTGCCGCGGCTACGTCGACGCGATCGCCGCGCTGCCGGCGATGCAGGCCTGGCGGCACGACGCGGCCGCGGAACCCGTCACGCGATCGTGATGCAGCGCCGCGATGCGAAGTAATCGTACCTGTGGGGTGCTTCTAACGGTGCAGTAGTCCATCGTTTCTGATGCTACGGTAATCTATTGTAATATGCCATCACGAGCGAGCTTGTGATGTGCGTATTTCGCGTATGATCTGACCGTGAGGGATTCATGGGAGGCGGAGCTGTGGATCTTGGTGGCGCGGGGTGTGCTCTCGATGTCGGAGGCTGACGGACTCCGGGAAGAGGCGCGCGACAAGCGACGAAACCCTCTGGCGTTGCTCGTGGAGCGCGGCCGGCTGTCCGAGCCCAGCCGCCAGGCATTGCTCGCCGAGGTGATGCATGACCCGGACTGGCAGGGAACCACCGCAGGCCGTTCCGCGAGGACGTACAGCATGGTGAGATCACCGCCGCCGGCGGGCGGCGAACCGGCTTTTCCGATTGCAGCGTGGGATCGCTACAGCAACGTCAAGTTCCTCGGCCAGGGCGGCATGGGCATGGTGTTCCTCGCGATCGACACCCGGCTGCGCCGCGAGGTCGCGATCAAGTTCGTGCGCGGCGACGACGCCGAGCACGTCCGGCGGCTGATCGGCGAGGCGCGCACCCAGGCCAAGGTTCGCGACGAGCGGATCTGCAAGGTCTACGAGGTCGGCGAGGTCGAGGGCAAGGTCTACATCGCGATGCAGTACATCGACGGCAAGCCACTGGGCGCGCTCGCCGGCGAGCTGACCGTCGAGCAGAAGGTGATGGTGGTGCGCGGCGCCGCCGAGGGCATCCACCAGGCGCATCGCGCCGGGATCATCCACCGCGACATCAAGCCGTCGAACATCATGGTCGAGCGCGGCGAGGACGGCGAGCTCCGGCCCTATGTCCTGGATTTCGGCCTCGCGCGCTCGGCGCAGGAGGCCGGGACGACCCAGGCCGGCGCGCTGCTCGGCACCCCGCACTACATGGCGCCCGAGCAGGCGCACGGTGAGGCCGCGAAGCTCGACCGGCGTGCCGACGTCTACAGTCTCGGCGCGACGCTCTATCACCTGCTGACCGGTCAGCCTCCGATCCCCGGCGAGAGGGTCGCTGATGTGTTGCAGGACCTGATCGGCCGGGAACCGCGGCCGCCGCGCGCGATCGATCCGAACATCCCGATCGACCTCGAGGCGATCGTCCTCAAGTGCCTGGAGAAGGAGCGGTCGGCGCGCTACGACTCGGCGCGGGCGCTGGCCGAGGATCTCGAGCGGTTCCTGAACGGCGAGCCGGTGCTGGCGCGGCCGGCCGGCACATGGTACCGGCTGCACAAGCGGCTCGCGAAGCACCGGCGGCTGGTCGCGGCGGGCGCGGTCGCGATCGTGGCGCTCGGCGTGGCGATCGGCTGGGGGATCAGGAACAGCGACGAGGCGGCCGAGCGCGAGCGACTGACGCGCCGGTTCACCGAGATCGCCGAGCGCATCGAGGCCATGGCGCGGTACTCCGCGCTGTCGCCGCTGCACGATATCCGGGGTGATCGGGCCGAGATCCGCGCGCGGATGGATCAGCTCGAAGACGAGATCCAGCGCGCAGGTGCGCTCGCCGTGGGGCCCGGATACTATGCGCTGGGCCGCGGTTACCTCGCGCTCGGTGACGACGCGAAGGCGCGCGACCAGCTCGAGGCTGCCTGGCAACACGACTTCCGCGAGCCGCGGGTCGCGTATGCGCTCGCGCTGGTGATGGGCCACCTCTACCAGCAGAACCTGGCGGCGATCGAGCAGACCGTGGAGCGCGCTGGCGCGCTCGACCGTGCGAAGCAGGATCCGGTCGGGAGCGAGCGGACCGAGGCGGTCGACGGTGCGTTCGACCGTGCAAAGCAATCCGATGAGCTGCGTGAAGCGAAGAAGCGCGAGATCGAGAAGCAGTACCGCGACCCGGCGCTCGCATATCTCGCCGCGAGTCTGGGTGTCGACGCCGCCCGGGCCGATTATGTGGCCGCGCTCATGGCGTACTATCGGGGACAGCTCGACGAGGCGCTGCGTCACCTCGAGGAGATGGGCAACGGACGGCCCTGGGACTACGAAGCGCCGGAGCTCCGCATGCCTACGCAGTTGCAGCGGCGATCGGTAAGAGTGTACCGGCCGTGTACCGATCGCTCGCGGATCTCGAATACGGAGCCATGGTGACGGAGGTCTCCGACGACGCCGACCTCATGCCGGCGTTCCATCGTGGCATGGCCGCCGCAGCGAACGCGCTCACCACGGTGTCCGATCATTACGACGTGCTCGTGCTCCGGGCGCGCATCCAGCGCACGCTGGCCGAGCATCAGGCGAGCCAGGGCGGCGGCCTGGAAGACCTCCTCGAGAAGGCGGTGTTCGATGCGCAGCATGCGATGGTGATCTCGCCGCTGCAGCCACAGGCCCGCCGAGAGATGGCCCAGATCTATCGCCAGTGGGGAGATGTCTTGCTGAGTCGCCACCAGGATCCGAGCAGGCATTTCGGACAGGCCGTCGCGATCTCCGAGACCATCCTGCCGCGGGATCGAGACAGCTCGTACTATGGTGACCTCGGCCTCATCTTCTCGCTGTGGGCCGACTATCAAGATCAAGCCGGTATCGACTCCCGGGACAACCGGAGAAAGGCGATCGCCGCGTTCAGCACCGCGCTGCAGATCAACAGCCAGCTGGCCAGCGTCTGGATCAACGTCGGAATCAACTGGTACAAGCGAGCCGCGCAGCCGCATGCAGAGGATCCGGACAGCGACGTGCGGCAGGCGACCGATGCATTCGATCGGTCGATCGCGATCAATCCCGAGCGCTTCGTACCGCACTTCTACAAGGGTAGGGTCTATACATTGGCGGCGCAGCGCGTGCGAGCACGCGGCGGCGATCCCGGGCGTGACCTCGCGCGCGCGCTCGATGCCTACAAGGCGGGATTGCGGATCACGAGCTCGATGCCTTTTCTCCACAACGAGATCGGGCTTGTCCTGCTGGACCAGGCGAGCGCGGCGTGGAGTCGTGGCCATGATCCCGAGCCGCTGCTGGACGAGGCGCAGCAGGCGTTCGAGGTCGCCATCAACCAGGCTCCTCAGCAGGGCTACGGGCACGGCAACATCGGCGAGATGTTCGCTCAGCGGGCGTGGTTCCGGCGGGCACGAGGCGACGATCCGAGCACGAGCGTCACGGCGGCGGCCGAAGCGCTGGGTCGGGCGATCGAGCGCATTCCGCACGAGACGGTGTTCTGGGCTGATCTGGGGATGGCATACGCCGTCCAGGCGGCGTACGACCTCGAGCACGGGCGCGATCCGCAGCCGGGCCTCGACCACGCGCTGAAGGCGATCCGGACCGCGCTCGAGAAGGATCCGCGCGACGCGCAGTCGCAGATGTACCTCGGAGAGACGCAGGCGATCCACGCGCGCTTGCTCGCGAAGCAGGGGCAGGCGAAGCCGGAGGACTTCGCCGACGCAGAGCAAGCATTCCACAAGGCGGTCGAGCTGGACGGCGGGAATCCTGATATCCAGATCGCCTTCGGCCAGTTCTATCGCGCCTGGGCGGCATTTCAGCGCGACATCGGAGACGATCGGGGTGCCGTGATGTCGTTGCAGCGCGGGCTCGACCTGGTCGATCAGGTGCTCGCGCGGCGTCCTACCTCGCCGGATGCGCTGGTGCTCCGAGCCAGCTTGATGCTGGCGCGCGCGCAGGGCCTGGCTGCCGGTGTGGAGAGACGGAAGCAGGCCGCCGCTGCCAGCCAGGATTTCACGCTGGCGCTGGCGATCAATCCCCTGCTCGCGAAGGTGTGGCAACGTCAAGCGGCGCGTGCGGAACAGTTCGCGGCGATGCCGTGACGCGGCCGTCTACTGCGGCAGGCACAGCGCGATGCGATCGGCGTCCTCGCGCGACACCGGCGGCGGCAGCGCCACGTGGGCGCCCATGCGCTCGGTGCGCAGCGGAGCGGGCGTGCGATCGGCCTCGGGGACGCGGACGAGCCACGCGGGCAGCGGCGCGTCGCCGAACAGGAACGCGTGGGCCTCGCGTGTCAGCAGCTGATCCCACACCAGGTGTACCCGGCGTTCGGCTCCGCCGTTGCGCGCGGCGTGGACGCAGCCGTGGTTGACGAAGTGTACCGTGCCCGCGGTCAGCGCGTGGACCTCGCCGTCGAGGACGAGCTCGGCGAGCGGGCTGGTCTCGACCGGTAGATGGAAACGGACGCGCGCGCCGATCGCGCCGGTGTGCAGGCGCACGATCGAGTGCTCCTCGTGCGGTGACAGCCGCGCCTGCGGGCCGAGCACGTTGACGCGCAGGTTGATCGCGTGCGGCAGCGCGGCGGCGAGCGCGCCGAGCGCGGGCAGCCAGTCGGCGTGATGGAAGCGCTTGTCCGCGCACGACAGGTCGTGATCGGCCGAGGTGTCGTCGAACCGACCCGAGCGGTTGAGCAGGCTGTACTGCACGACCTCGCCGCGCGGACGCGTCCAGTGCGTGACGTGGTCGCTCGCGGTCACGTCGGAGGGCTGGCCATCGCGACACAGCGACGCGACCTCGGCGCGCAGCGCGGTGAACCAGTCGGGCGCGACGCGCAACAGCCGCAGGCAGCGGATCCCACCGGCGTGGTAGTTGCCGTCGCGGATGCCGGCGAGGAGCTGCTCGACGGTCACGCGGCACCCCGGAATGGGCAGGCCCGCCACAGCGGATCGAGATCGAGCCCGCCGGGTGGCTCGGCCGGGGCGCGCGCGATCGCCGCGGCATCGGGCTCGGCGTAGTGCAGGCGGAGCGGCGCGGGCGGCGGCCGCCCGATCGAGAGGTAGTAATCGTGGAACTTGCTGTCGTCGCCCGACGGCAGATCGGCGAACTTGATCCATACGGCGGGGATGCCATACGCGTGCGCCGCGATGATGCCGTGCAGCGACGACGACGCGATCCGCGCGCAGCCGGCGATCTGGTCGATCACCGACGCGATCGGATCCTGGATATCGATGACGCGGAGCGCCGCGATGCGCTGCCAGGCATCGCCGAGCCGCGGCCGATCGGCGAAGTGCGCGATCAATCCGAGCTCGTGCGCGACCGGCGCCTGCGGCCGGTACCAGCGCGGCAACAGCAGCGCCGGATCGCCGTACACCTCCGGGCACGGCACGCCGCACGCCAGGGCGCGCGCGCGGGTCAAGGGCCCGCGCACCGCGAGCAGCCGGGCACCGCGGCCGATCGTGTCGCGGCGATCGATGATGCCCGATCCCCACACGGTGCAGCTTGCGTCGGCGTAGCCGATGATGCTGCCGACAACGAGGATCTTCGGGCGCGCGTCGTCGGCGGCGACGAACCGGGGGTACCGGCCGGTGATGCGTTCGATCAGCCACGGCGTCAGCGCGTCGCCGAAGTTGGGCCGGCTCGGGATCCGACACCAGAACGCCGCGACGCGCGGATCAGCCACCGAGGATCTCCGCGATCTCGGCGCGCGTGGCGCCGTCGAGGCCACCCCAGCTCCAGTACCACCGGCACGGCGGATCGAGCGCCGCGGTGGTCGCATCGATCCAGGTGAACCGATCGCGGTGGTGGCGCCAGGCGAGCGCGCCGAGCACGTTGAACTCGGAGAAGCCGCGCGGCGGCTGGGCCTCGAGGTAGCGCTCGAGATCGGCGCCGTGCACCGAGTGCGCGTGGTCGCGCACGCAGGGGTACAGCCAGCGGCTCGCACGGCCGCGTCCGCACGCACGGGCGGCCCCCGCGGATCAGATCATCGGGAGTGGTGGGGCGGAAGATCACACAATCGGAATCGACGTGGCAAATGTACTCGGCATCGCTGAACGTATCGGCGTGCAGCTTGGTCGCCTGCTGGCCGAGGTAATCGTCGCGGTAGTTGCGACACAGCTCGATGCGCGCGTGGGGCAATGTGACGCGGCGCAGCCACGGCTCGCTGGCGCGCGGCAGGACCACGATGGTCTCGCCGAAACCGCGACAGTACCTGGCAATCGATGCCAGACACAGCGAGAGCCACTCGAGATCTTTCCAGTAGCTCCGAATGAACAGGTCGCAACGCACTCGACTCGCCACCGTCACTGTAACACTCCCGGGCGGGCCGGAGTATGCTGTGGGTCGTGAGCGATCGCGGCGCCATCATCGTGCACGCGCGCGACGAGCAGGAGCTCGATCGGATCATCGAGCCTTCGGTCCAGGCGGTGATCTACCAGCCGCCGTCGCTGCCGGCGTGGCTGGGCGCGGTCGCCGGGGCGGTCGAGCGCGGGGCGCTCGCGGTGCCGCGCACGACGCTTGCATCGGCGCGCCGCGACGAGCTCGCCGCGTGGCTCGAGCACCACGTGCCGGTCGGCGCCGTCGCCGACGAGGTGCGTGCGGCGCTGATCGAAGATGTCCTCGCGATGTCCGACCGGCTGGCGATCCGGACCGGCGGTGGGCGCTTCCTGATGCGGATCTTCACCGGCGCACCCAGCACGGAGTGCGGTTTCCACGTCGACACCGTGCCACCGGGTGCCCCGGTCTGGGGCCTGCTGCGCGTGTACAACGGCGCCGGCACGGCCTACATCGAGCCGGACAACCTCGACAGCGTCGCCGCGTTCTATCGCTATCTCGGCCGCCGTGAGCGGCTCGCGCGCGAGCGCCGCGAGGCCCGTGCCGCCGGCGACGGCGCGGCCGCCGCTCGGCTCGAGTCCGAGATCGTCGCGCTCGACGCCAGGCCCGCGTTTCTCCACCGGCCCCAGGACATCCACGTCGCGCCCGCCGGTGCGATCGTCGCCTTCAAGCACCTCGATATCCGCCTGCACTGGTCGAGCCACGGCCGCGCCGCGGCCTGGATCCACTGCTCGCCGATGGCCGGCGCGCCGCGGCTCGTGGTCAACCTCACGGTTCCGCAAGCGGTTCCTCGCAGCGCTCGGCCAGCGCCACATGTGAGCGCTCGCTGAGCTCCGGATCGAGCGAGCGGATCAGCCCGAGCAGGCGGCGCCCCGCCAGGTAGGGCCCGTGGTTGGCGCAGAACCACGCCCGCGGCGCGGTGGCGGCCTCCAGGCAGGTCTGCGCGGCGGCGACCACGTCGGTCTCATCCCGGAAGAACCGGCCGGTGAAGCGATTGACGTACTTCCAGCCGCCGAGGATGTCGCGGTGGACCAGCACCGGCACGTCGAGGCAGAGCGCCTCGGCGAGCAGCCGCGGCGAGGCGTCGAGCACGCTGGGCACGAACAGCAGGCGAGCGCGCGCGAGCAGCGCCAGGAGCTCCGGCCACGGCAACAGTGGGCTGAACCGCACACCGGGTGTGCACGACAGCTCGTCATCGGGCGCACCGATCACGAGCGCCCGCAGCCCGAGCTCGCCGCACAGCCGCGGCAGGCAGCGGCCCGCGAGCCGCCAGTTCTTGGCCTCGCGCTTCCAGGTCTCGAACGCGCCGACATAGATGACGTCAAACGCTTCTTCATGATCGCGTGTCACGCGGGCCGGCGAGAGTCGGTGCGGGTCGGTGAAGTCGGATACACTCAATAGCAAACGCGGCCGATCGGCAGGCAAGTATTGCGCCGGTGTGCGAAAGCAGTGGCACCATGCCTCGCAGATCGCCCCGTACTCCAGTGGATCACCGGGCTCGGCGACCGGGAACGTCAGATAGCTCGAAAATCCAACGAGGCGGTAACCGGCGTAACGCAGCTCGGCGAGCTGCTGCTGCTGCGGCATGGTCACGATCGGCCCGTTGAGCGCGGCCCACCCGGTCGGGCGCCCACGCACATCGACCACGAGCAGAAACGGCCATGTCACGTCGCGGATAGCCACTCTGTGTCCTTATCGTAACCGGTGAACGATTGACACTGTGCTGGAGTCGATCATACGTTCGCAACTCTTACATTCAGGGGGACTGCGATGAGCAACTTCCGGCAGTTCTACGATCACCGCAATCAAGCGACGAGGATCGATCTCTTCGAGGAGCTGACCGATCACAGCCTGGCGGCGCTGCGCTCGTTCACGCGGCGGCTCGGCGCACCCCACCTGCTCGAGGAGGTGATCCTGCCCAAGCTGCGCGAGGGCGACTCGCAGCTGCTCACCGCGGTGCAGGATCGACCGTGGCCGCCGTGGGGCCTCGGCGCGCGGTTCGTCACCGCGGTGTGCCAGACCCACGCGATCTCCGACGCCAGCTACGCGGTCAGCCCGGTCTATGTCACCGACGAAGATCTCACCAACGTCGGCATGATCAGCGCGGTGTTCAAGGAGGCGCTCGATCAGCTCGCGGTCAATCCCCGGGCCGAGGTGTGCTACCTGGTCGCCGAGAACTCCACGCTGGTCAATCACGTGCTGACCCAGAGCGGTTTCAAGCGCAGCGACGACGTGTTCGTCACGTGGGCGGGCCGCTACCACACCTACCGCGCGCTCGCCGGCGACGTGCTGAAACACTTCGGGCTCGACAAGCACTCGGTGCCGGACCTGCTCGCGCACGATCTCGACACCAGCCTGCTCGAGAAGAACGCGCTGTTCCACCAGACGCTGTACCTGGGGTCGCGCGCCGAATGGGCCTCCGAGCGCACGATCTCCGAGATCATCGGGCTGGTCCGCGGCGCGCATGCCTCCAAGCCGGGCGGTGTGCCGAGCGGCTCGGGTCGGTTCGCGTTCGACCCCGAGCGCGACATCTTCTTTGACTGGGTCGCCAACTTCCTCGGCGGTGGTGCCACCGGCCCGACCTCGCCGGTCAACCGGCTGCTCGACTACGTGGTCCACCACGAGAAGGACTTCAAGCCGGCGACGATCGTCGAGCGCAACGCCGCGGCGCCGTCGGTCAACGAGAAGATCCGGCGTGCGCTGACGCTGGACAAGCTCGGCGAGTTCGAGGCGACGTTGGTCGAGCACATCAAGTCCCAGCTCCAGGGCGTGCTGCAGCGGCTCAAGCGCAAGCCGTTCGCGCTCGGCCGCATCGAGATGCAGATCACCGCGAGCGGTGATGGCAGCTACTTCAAGATGCACCAGGACAGCGACGGCAAGGATACCCGCGAGCTGTCGTTCGTGTACTTCTTCCATCGCGAGCCGCGCCGGTTCTCGGGTGGCGAGCTGCGGATCTTCGAGTCGCGCATGGTCGACGGCAAGCTGCTGCCGGCCGATCACTCGCACACCCTGGCGCCGCGTCAGGACGCGATCGTGTTCTTCCCGCCGCTCAACGAGCACGAGGTGCTGCCGGTGCGCGTGCCGTCGGGGCAGTTCGGCGACAACCGGTTCACCATCAACGGCTGGATCCACCGCCAGTAGGCCGATGCAGGTCCTCACGCTGCGCTGGCCGATCGCGTCGCCGATGGAGTGGCGACCGCGGTTGCGCGAGGCCGCCGCGTGGCCGGTCGAGCTCGGTGGGCTGTGCTCGCGGCACTTCCGGCTCGAGCGCTCGGCGCTGTGCGGCCGCTACGTATTCTCGGGCCGCGTGCCGCTCCACGAGTTCATCCGCGATCCGAGGGTCGATCCCGCCTACGACTGGATCGCGCGGCTGGCCGATGCCTCGCCGCCCGAGGCCGTGGAGATCGAGGAGCTGTCCGGGCTCGATCGCTTCGATCGCCCGCTGTTCGTGATCTCGGCGCCGCGCGCAGGCAGCACGCTGCTCTACGACCTCCTCGCGCGCGCGGCCGCGCTGTGGACGATCGGCGGCGAGAGCCATGGCGTCATCGAGGGCATCGCCGCGATGCACCCCGCGCGCCGCGGCTTCGATTCGCACCGCCTGACCGATCTCGACGCCGATCCCGATACCGTCCGCGCGCTGCGCGCGGGCCTGGTGTCCGACCTGCGCGATCACCGCGGCCGCCGTCTTCTCGAGCTGCCCGACGACGAGCGGCCCGAGCACGTGCGGCTGCTCGAGAAGACCCCGGAGAACGCGCTGCGCGTGCCGTTCCTGGCCGCGGCGTTTCCCGACGCCCGGTTCGCCTTCCTGCATCGCGACGCGCGGCAGAGCGTGAGCAGCATCATCGAGGCCTGGCACCACGACGGGTTTGTCAACATCCCGTCGCTCCCCGGCTGGCGCCGCGGCCGCTGGCACCTGCTGTTGCCCGAGGGCTGGCGGGCGTACGACGGCGCCAGCCTGCTCGACATCGCGGTGTTCCAGTGGAGCGCCGCCAACCTGCGCGCGCTCGAGGACCTCGAGATGCTGCCGCGCGATCGCTGGATCAGCGTCGACTACGCCGAGCTGATCGCGGCGCCGCGCGCGACGATCGAGCGGGTGTGCCGGTTCGCCGAGATCGACGTCGACCCGGGGCTCGCCGCCGCGCTCGCGCGCCCGCTGCCGGAGACCGGCACGACGATCACACCGCCGTCGCCGATCAAGTGGCGGAGCAACCCCGAGTTCCGCGAGTCGGCGCTCGCGCCGCACGCGCACCTGATGGCCCGTCTGCGCGAGCTCCACCGCGAGCCCGCGCCGCCGCCGCCGCGCCCCGACTGGACCTCGCGGGTGCGCTACGCGTGCTTTCTCGATCAGGCACCCGTCCGTCGCCCGTCGCCCGAGGCGCCCGAGGCAACGGCTTCGCCGATCGTTGCCCCGTCGCTGCGGGTCCAGATCGGTGCCACCGTGCCCCTCGGGCTCGTGCGCCGCACGCGGTTCCGCGACCGGTTTCGCGCCGACTTTCCGCTGCTGTGGATCGAGGATCCGGCGACCTGCGTGCTGTATCCGTTCTGGGCGCAGCGCGTGCACGTACACGCGCTGCAGCAGCTGGTCGCCGGACAGCCGCCGCCGCCGCTCGACGGTCGGCTGCGCGAGCAGCTCGCCCGCGTCGGGGTGATCACGACCGAGCTCGCGAACGATGCCCGGATCCGGGCCACCGCGGCGATGGTCGAGCGTGCGCGCGCGGCGTTCGAGACCGGGCGATACGGCGAGCTTCCCGGGCTGCTCCACCTCGCGCACAGCGCGGCGCTCGCGCGCTACTACCGCGCGCTGGTCGATGCCGGTGGCTGGGGGCTCGGCGACGCGCAGGTCCGTCTCCGCCACGGCTGGCACAACGAGCCGGTGGCCCGCTACTTCCATCACCAGCTCACCGATCTCGTGTCGCGCGTCGCGGGCGAGCCCGTGCGCCCGTCGTACTGCTATGTCTCGGCGTACCGCGAGGGCGCAGTGCTGCGGCCGCACGTCGATCGCAAGCAGTGCGTGTTCACCGTCTCGCTGTGGGTCGAGGACGCGCCCGCCGGCGACGGCTGGCCGCTGTGGTTCCACACCGCCGCGGGGATCGTCTCGCTCACCCAGGGCGCCGGCGATGCCGTGCTGTTCGCCGGCTGCGAGCTGCCGCACTGGCGCGACCGGCCCCCGCCCGGCGGCGCCGCGACGACGCTGTTGTTCCACTACGTGCCGCGCGACTTCGTCGGGGTGGTGGATTGACCATGTCCGGCAAGACCCTGCTGGTGTTCCCTCGCGCGTTCGAGCCCAACCATGTCCCGCCGCTGGGCATCTCGCTGCTCGGCGCGTGCCTGCGCGACGCCGGTCACGAGGTCGAGCTGATCGATCTGACCGTCGAGCCGATGCGGCGCATCGATCTCGCCCGCTACGGCGTGGTCGGCATGTCGCTGCTGTGCACCAACTTCCCGAGCGGCACGCGGCTCGCGCGGCAGATCCGGCAGGACAACCCGGCGATCTGCATCGTCGCGGGCGGCCCGTTCGCCGACAAGCGTCCCGGCGACGTGCTCGCCACCGGCGCCTTCGATGCCGTCGCGCACGGCGAGGGCGAGCGCGTGCTGCCTGCGCTCGTGTCGGCGGTGGCGCGCGGCGCCGATCTCACCGGCGTCGGCGGCCTGACGCTGCGCCGCGACGGTGCGCTGGTCCGCACGCCGAGCCCGCCCATGATCGAGGACCTCGACGCGCTGCCATTCCCCGCCTACGACCTGCTCGACATGACGCGCTATCCCCGCCACTCGGTGATGGCGTCGCGCGGCTGTCCGTTCGGCTGCATCTTCTGCGATCGCGGTCCGGCCGAGACCCGGCGGATGCGCTACCACAGTCCGGAGCGCGTCGTCGACTGGATCGAGCGGATGGGCCGCGAGTTCACCGTCCTGCCGGTGCGCATCCTCGACAGCACGTTCACGCTCGACCAGTCCTGGGCCGAGCAGATCTGCGACCTGATCCTGGCGCGCGGCCTGCGCGTGCGCTGGCACTGCCAGACGCGCATCGATTGCGTCAACCGCACGCTGATCGAGAAGATGCACCGGGCAGGGTGCACCGAGCTGGTCGCCGGCGTCGACAGCGGCAACGACGATATCCTGCGCAAGTCGAAGAAGAGCCTGACCAAGGCGCGGGCGCGACAGGGGGCGCAGCTGTTCCGCGACGGTCCCGCGCCGCAGCTGCACCTGAACTTCGTGATCGGGCATCCGTGGGACACGCGAGAGACCATCGCCGAGACCATCTCATTTGCCGAGGAGCTCGAGGACAGCTACGGCGCGAAGTGCGGCTACTACATGATGGTGCCGTTTCCCGGCACCGAGCTGTGGGACCGCGCGTCGAGCTACGAGATCGAGATCACCCAGGACTGGGAGAAGTACTGCAAGCTGTCGTTCACCGAGCGGCCCGATCGGCTCGCCGCGACGTTCAGCTCGAGGCACCTGACCAGCGATGAGCTGACGCAGATCTATCACGACATCTACAAGCGCAAGCGCGCGCGGACGGGGCGCCGGCCGGCGCTGCGCACCGCACCGCCGTGATCGCCGCCCGGTCGTGCCGCGGTACCGCGTAGCCGCGCACAGCAGCGTCACGCGGCGTACATCGCCCGGCACGGGTGGCGCGCTGTGCGGCATGGCGTGCCGAACGCTCGCGACCGGCGGCGGGAGCCGGTGTCGAGCGTATCATCGCGGCGATGGCCGACCTGCGAGACGTGGAGCTGCGGATCGCCGTGGCCGAAGGCGTGCTGACCCGGGCCGAGGCCGAGGCCCTGGGTGAGGAGGCGCGCCACAAGAAGCAGAGCCCGCTCGCGCTGCTCGTCGAGCGCGGCCACCTGACCGAGGACAGCTATCGCTCGCTGTTCGCCGAGGCGATGAACGACCCGGCGTGGCGCGCCGCGACCCAGGATGGCTCCGCGAGCACGTGCACGATGGGGGCGCAGCCGAGCGCGCCCGGCGAGCCGGCGTTTCCGGTCGCGGCGTGGGATCGGTACACCAACGTGCGGTTCCTCGGCCAGGGCGGCATGGGCAAGGTATTCCTCGCGATCGACACCCGGCTGCGCCGCGAGGTCGCGATCAAGTTCGTGCGCGGCGACGACGCCGAGCACGTCCGGCGGCTGATCGTCGGCGAGGTCGAGGGCAAGGTCTACATCGCGATGCAGTACATCGAGGGCAAGCCGCTCGGCGCGCTGGCCGGCGAGCTGACCGTCGAGCAGAAGGTGATGGTGGTGCGCGGCGCCGCCGAGGGCATCCACGAGGCGCACCGCGCCGGCATCATCCATCGCGACGTCAAGCCATCGAACATCATGGTCGAGCGCGGCGACGACGGCGAGCTCCGGCCCTACGTCATGGACTTCGGCCTGGCGCGCTCGGCGCAGGAGGCCGGCGCGACCATGACCGGCACCGTCCTGGGCACGCCGCACTACATGCCGCCGGAGCAGGCGCAGGGCGCCGCCACCCAGCTCGACCGCCGGGCCGACGTCTACAGCCTCGGCGCGACCTTGTATCGCCTGGTCACCGGTGAGCCGCCGGTCCCCGGCGAGACCATCGCCGAGGTGATCCACAACCTGATCACGCAGGAGCCGCGGCCACTGCGCGCGATCGACCCGGACATCCCGATCGATCTCGAGGCGATCGTCCTCAAGTGCCTCGAGCGGGACCGCTCGGCGCGCTACGACTCGGCGCGCGCGCTGGCCGACGACCTCGGCCGCTTCCTCAACGGCGAGCCGGTGCAGGCGCGGCCGGCGGGCACCTGGTACCGGCTGCGCAAGCGGCTCGCCAAGCACCGCCGTCTGGTCACGGTGGGTGCGGTGGCGCTGGTCGCGCTCGCCGTGGCGATCGGCTGGGCGGTCAAGACCAGCGGCGAGGCGGCCGAGCGCGAGCGCCTGGCGCGCCGGTTCACCGAGATGGTGGCGGGGATCGAGGCCACCGCGCGCTACTCGGCGCTGGCGCCGCCGCACGATATCCGCGGTGACCGGGCGGTGCTGCGCGCCGGGATGGCCGATCTCGACGACGAGATCCGGCGCGCCGGCGAGGTCGCCGAGGGCCCGGGGCACTACGCGCTGGGCCGCGGCTACCTCGCGCTCGACGACGATGCCCGCGCGCTCGCACAGCTGCAGGCGGCATGGGCCGCCGGCTTTCGCGAGCCGCGGGTCGCCTACACGCTGGCGATCGTGATGGGCCACCTCTATCAGCAGGGCTTGCTCGCGACCGAGCGGATCGAGGACCGCGCGCCCCGGGAAGCCAGGAAGCGAGAGGTCGAGAAGCAATACCGCGATCCGGCGCTGGCGTACCTGATCGCGAGCATCGGCGGAGGGTTGCCGTCGCCGGGATACTTCGCTGCTCTCCTGGCGTACTACGAAGGACATCTCGACCAGGCGCTGCAGTATCTCGATGCGATGCGCGGAGGTCAGACGTGGTTCCACGAGGTCCCGGAGCTGCGCGGTGGCATCCTGGTGGCGAGGGCCTTGACGTTTCGCCATCAGGGGCAGAGCGAGCGAGCGCACAGTGATTTCGAGGCCGGGCGGCGGGCCTACGACGCCGCCGCCGCGATCGGCGAGAGCGTGCCGTCGGTGTACACCTCGCTGGCAGAGCTGGAATATGCGGAGATGGGGATGGAGCTCTACGGCCATGGCGACGTGATGCCGCCGTACGGCCGCGCGCTCGCGGCCACGACGCGTGCGCTCGCCGTCCAGCCGGACCATTACGAGGCCCTCGTACTTCAGGCGCGCATCCAGCGCCGGCTGGCGGAGTACGAGAAGGATCGCGGCGAGAGCCGGGAAGACCTGCTCGCGAAGGCGCTCGCCGAGCCACCAGGACCCGAGCGCGAAGCTCCGCGAGGCGGTCGCCGCGTCGGAGCGGGTCCTGCCCGTGGAGCGCGACGCCCCGTACTATGGCAACCGGGGCTTCATCTTCTCGCTGTGGGCCGACTACGAGGATCAAGGCGGTGTCGATTCACAAGCAAAGCGCGGACAGGCGATCGTCGCGTTTGACACGGCGATCCGGATCGATGACGCGCTCAACGACGTCTGGATCAACCTGGGGATCGATTGGTTCAAGCGAGCCCAGCGGCCGCATGCCACGGATCCCGACGGTGACCTGAGACGGGCGATCGCAGCGCTCGACCGAGCGAAGGCGATCAACCCCAGGCACATCGCGCTGCTTTTCTACGAGGGCAGGATCCACGCGGTGAGAGCGCAGCGCGATCGGGTGAGCGGGCTCGACCCCGAGCCTGACCTGAAGCGCGCCGTGGACGCCTACAAGGCCGGCATCGCCCTCAATGGCAACATGCTGCCGTTCCATAACGGTCTTGGCGCGGCCCTGCTCGACCTGGCAAAGGTGGCGTGGGATCGCGGTGCGGATCCCGGCGAGTTGCTGGATCAGGCGAGTGCCGCGTTCAGGAAAGCGATCGCCGTGGCACCCAAGCACGGTGATGGCTACGGCAACGTCGGCGAGGTGCTGGCGCAGCGCACGTGGTTGCAACGCGCACGGGGCGAGGACCCCAGTGCCAGCGTGGGCGCGGCCGCCGAGGCCCTGAACCAGGCGATCCAGCTGGCGCAGGATCACTCGACGTTCTGGGCCGATCTCGGGATGGCGTATGCCGTCCAGGCGGCGTACGACCTCGAGCACGAGCGCGATCCGCGGTCGAGTCTGGAGCAGGCGTCGACCGCGATCCGGACCGCGCTCGACAAGGATTCGCGCGATGTGCAGGCCCGGCTCTACCTCGCAGAGACGCGGGCGATCCAGGCGCGCCTCCTGGCGCAACAGGAGCACGGCTCGATGCAGGCGTTCACGGGGGCGGAGCAAGCGTTTCAGCAGGCCGTCGACCTGGATCGCGAGAATCCGGATATCCAGATCGCGTTTGGCCACTTCTATCGCGAGCAGGCCGCATGGCAGCGCAGCACCGGTGGTGATGCCGGCCCCTCGCTCGAGCGCGGACTCACGCTGGCCAGGCAGGTGCTGGATCGCCATCCTGCGTGGCCGGATGCGCTCGTCCTGCGGGGGAGCTTGACGCTCCTGCAGGCGCTGCTCGCGACCGAACCCGCCGAACGCCGCACGCGGGCGGCGAGCGCCCGCGACGATCTCTCGCGTGCCCTGAAGGCCAACCCCGCTCTCGGCAAGGCCTGGGAGAACCAGGTATCGCAGGCCCAGATGACGGCACGATAGGGGCCGGCGGCTAGCCGCCGCCTCCGACCCGGATGTCGCCAACGCTCGCCATGGCGCTCGGCCCTCCGCCGCCCGACTCCGAGGACGTCGCATAGATCGTGTAGCTACTGTCCACCGGCGCCGTCGAGCTGATCGTGTACGGCGTGGCGCTGATCTTCATGTGAGACTCGCCGCGAAGGTCTGCGATCAGCGTCGAGCACCGGCACCCGGTTTGCCAGGCGCAGACGTATCCGGTGTACTGCGACGCCGACGTCGACGACGCCTGGATCAGCAGCGAGCCACCCCGGGTGACCGTCTGGGTCCCCGTCGGCTGGATGTTGCCGTTGCTATCGACGGTGAACATCGGATTTCCGTCGACGTTCTTGACGGCGGCTTGCGTGAGCTGGTTACGACTCATACCTACACTCCTACCTTTCCCTCAGTGAGCCATCACCGGCAGTGATTGCTCGATTCATGTACGGCGCTATTTTCGACAGCGCACATGAGTCAGTATCCAATCGACGTGCCAGGCGGCCGAGGCGCCGCGCCCGGCCGGGATCAGCACGGTTGCGCTCACGGCCGGATCGGCGTGCTCGGGCGGCGCGCCGAGGATCCCGTGTCGCTCGGCATGTCGAACCCGGCGCATCGACGTGTCGACACGCCGTGGCCCGACCAGCGCTCTGGACAAGCGCTTGATCGATCGGCGCGTTTGGCTGCGCGAATACGCACGCCGGCGGCCTCGACCTTGCAACCATACTGTTCAACGAAGCGGAGCAACGAAACCGGCGGCGGGGTGGCCGCTTCATCTAGGTCAATTTCGGAGGACTTCAGGCGAATATGAATAACCGACCGACCCAGGACGCCATCGAGGAGTGTGAGCGGGGACGTGGGGACATGGACACGCGCACCGTCCCGGTAGGATGTGAGTCCTACATTGTGGGAGCGGAGAGTGGGGACGAGGCGGACGGCGGGCGCGGCCGTGGTCGCGTGGCGGCGTCATGTTGGCCGGTTATTCATGTCCGTCTGCTCTGACGGCGCGGCGGCCCGTCAACGCGGCGGCGATCGCGGGCGGCTGATCAGGCCGAGCTCGTAGACCCGGCGGCTCAGCGCGCGCTTGGACACCTCGAGGTGCGCGGCCATCGCGTCGAGGTCGCCGTCGCAGGCGCGAAAGCACGCGATGATCTCGTCGGCGCTGAGGTCGCCGGCGGTCCGGACGTGGTACTTCGCGATCAGGTCGTAGATCGAGGGCCGCGGCAGCCGCAGGCGATCGGCGGTCGCCTTGAGGTCGTGCTCGCACGCGCGCAGCGCCTCGCGCAGCTCGGCCTCGGTCACGTCGGATGGCTTGCGGCGCGGCTCGCCGGGCTCCGACGGCGCGCGCGCGGCGGCCGGATCGCTGCCCGACTCCGACGCGGCCCGCGGCAGCGCGTCGCTCGACGTCGAGGCGCGCCGGCTCGCGAGCTCGTCGGCGACCCGGGCGTCGAGGCGCAGCTGCGGCAGCCCGCGGCTGCCGATCACGAGCTGGCGCGTGAGGTTCCTGAGCTGACGGATGTTGCCCGGCCAGGCGTGCCGGATCAGCTGCGCTGCGATCGGCGCGGGGAGCCACGGCGGCGCATAGAGGTCCTGCGGCGACAGCCGGTCGGCCTCGCCGATCGCCTCGAGCTCCTCGCGCGCGAAGTGATAGAACAGCGGCCCGATGTCCTCGCGTCGCTCGCGCAGCGGCGGCAGCCGCACCTCGTAGCCGGCCAGCCGGTGCAACAGCGGCGCCCTGAACTGACCCCGCTGGATCTGGTCCTCGAGGTTGGCGTCGGTCGCCGCGATCATGCGGACCTGGACGGCGATCGGCTTCTCGGCGCCCACGGGGTGGATCTCGCCGGTCTCGAGCGCGCGCAGCAGCGCGACCTGGACCTCGGGCGGTGCCTCGCCGACCTCGTCGAGAAACAGCGTGCCGCCGTGCGCGGCGCGGAACAGACCGTCGCGGTCGCGGGTCGCGCCGGTGTAGGCCCCGCGCGTCGAGCCGAACAGCGTGGCGGCGGCGAGCTCGCGCGGGATCGCGCCGAGGTTCACGCTGACGAACGGGCCGCCGCGGCGCGGGCCGTGATCGTGGATCGCGCGCGCGACCAGCTCCTTGCCGGTGCCGGTCTCGCCGCGGATCAGCACCGGCACGACGAGATCGACGACGCGATCGATCGCCATGCGCACCCGCCGGATCGCCGCGCTGGCACCGACCATGCCGAGCGACGCGGCCGCGTCCTCGACCTTGCGGTCGACGTGATGCAGGAGCAGGACCATGCGCTCGGCGAGCTCGAGCGCCACGCCCTGCGCGATCTCGTCGCGCGTGAACGCCATGCTGCCCTCCACCGCCGCGCCCGCGATCACCGGCGTGCCGCCGGCGTCGACGAACAGCTGGACGCCGCCGTCGGGCGCCGGCGCGAACCGGATCGGCCTGCGGCTGACGAACGGATCGCCGAGCGGTGCGCCCAGCGCGCGCCCGGGCCTGGTGAAGTCGGGGGTGTTGCGCGACAGACCGACCTCGCGGCCGGTGGCGAACGCGTCGAGCGCGCAGCGCTCGCCGACGCGGTGGCCCACGGGATGTGAGACGATCGTCAACGCGACGACGAGGTCAGGGGGCTCCACGCCCCGGGTCGAACCGACGGCCGTGGAGACATCCTCGATCGCTGAGGGGCTCATGACATCGCGAGCTCTGGCACGGGTATACAGCACAACCCCAGCGGCGGGAGTCGCCGCCGTACAGGACCCTCTGTCAGGTGATGTCGCCGATGATGGCGGCCGCCGTCACGTGTCGTCGTCGGTCCCCGCCGCCGGCTCGGCGAACGGTGTCTCCGACAGCTGCGCCATCGCGGTGGCGAGGTCGGCGACCTCGACCGACGGCGGCGCGTTGCGGCGGAGCATGAACGCGCAGCTGGCGCACGACGTGACGACCATGCCGCCACCCGACGACTGGACCTCGGCGAGCCGGCGCCTGGACATCTGATCGGCGATCGCCGGCATCGTCTTGGGCAACAGGCCGCCCGCGCCGCAGCACTCGGTGTCGCCGCGATTCCACGCCAGCTCGCGCAGCTCGGCGAGCTGCGACAGCGCACGGCGCGGCTGCTCGACGACGCCATTGTAGCGCGCGTGGTAGCACGGGTCGTGGTAGTAGACCGACCGGCGCGTCAGCGGACAGGCGAGGTTGGCCGCGGCCGGCGCCAGCACGTCGGCGAGCGAGACGATCTCGGTGCGGAGGTTGACGCCCTCGGCGGGATACTGCGCGCGCAGCGCGTACAGGCAGGCCGAGCAGTTGATCGCGACCCGGGCGAAGCCGCGCAGCGCCGACGCGACCCGACCGGCGTGCCAGCGGAACAGATCGCGGTGACCCGCGGCGAGCAGCGGATAGCCGGCGCACGCCTGCGGCGCGTCGACGATCCGCACGCCGTGGAGGCCGACGCGGTCGAACAGCGCGAGCGCCGCGGCGATGTCGGACGCGGCCTTGTCGATCGCGTCGCAGCCCGGCCAGTAGCCGACCTCGCCCTCGGTCGCGAGGTGGGGCTCGAACAGCAGCGCCAGCTGCGCGTTGAGCCGCTGCTCGCGGGCGCGGAACCGCTCGCTGTAGCCGGCGAGCGCCGGGTGCGAGACGCCGCGCGCGACCGCGGCTGCCCGGCCGGTGAACAGCACGAGCCCCGGCTCGTTGCCGTGATCACAGTACATCGTGCAGTGCCGGCAGCCGGTGCACGCCCACAGCGGGTCCGTCGTGTCGGCCGTCCAGCTGCCGCGCCCCAGCCGCAGCTGGTTCAGGCGATCCATCTTGACCTGCGGGATGTAGGTCTCGCGGCCGCTCGCCGTCGACACCGGGCAGGCGTGCCGGCACATCTTGGGGCAGAACGTGCAGTAGTCGAGCTGGCGCGCGACCGACGGCGGCGAGAACGGCTCGGCGGGCTCGGACATGCGATCGCGCCGACTATACGTCAGACAGTCGAGCTCTGCGTCAGTTCAGGCTGTCGACGCGCTGGCGCAGCTGGGCCAGGTCGCGCGAGATCCGCGGATTGGTCGGCTCGAGCACCGCGAGCCGCTCGAGCACGTCGAGCGAGCGCAGCAGATCGCCGTTGCGTCCATAGATCCCGGCGAGGTTGATCAGCATGCGACTGAGGATCTGGCGCTTGGTCGCCGCGGCGATCAGGCTGGGATCGAGCACGGCATCCGGCGTGGTGGTCTGGCGCAGCAGCGCCTCGAGATCGGTGGGGCCGAGCGCGCGCCCGCCGGAGAACGGATCGACGAACAGCCACGCGTCCTCGATCGCGACGCGGACCAGGAAGTGGCCGGGGAAGTTCACACCCTGGGACAGCACGCCGACCCGGCGCGAGACCTCGAGGTAGAGCACCGACAGCGAGATCGGGATGCCGGTGCGGCGGTCGAGCACGTCGCACAGGAAGCTGTTGCGCGGATCGTAGTAGTCGCCGGTGTTGCCGTGAAACCCGAGGCGATCGAACAGGCAATCGCTGATCGCGCGGGCCCGGCCGATGCCGCCGGTGGCGCGCGCGACCTCGGGCTCGGCGCAGGTGGCGATCGCGTCGAGCCGGTCGCGATAGCCCGCGAGATCGCGCTCCGGATAATCCCACGCGCCGATCAGCAGCGCCGCGTGGTCGAGCGGGAAGTCCTCGCGTGCGACCACCTCCGCGAAGCGCTCGAGCTCGGGGCTGCCGGGCATCGAGGGAAATCTAGCATCCGCGGCGTGAGCCGTGAATGATCTCTGGCTCAGGCAAACCCCGAGGGGTTTGTATGCGATGATCGGCGGTCGATGGCCGAGGAGCCGCGTCCAGGTTTGATCGTCGGCGGCCGGTACGAGCTGCTCGAGGTCGCGGGTCGCGGCGGGATGGCCGACGTCTGGCACGGCCGGGTGCGCGGCGACTCCGGCTTCGTGCGCGATGTCGCGATCAAGCAGATGCACGCCAACCTCGCGATCCAGCCGCAGTACGTCGCGATGTTCGTCGAGGAGGCCCGCGTCGGCTCGCTCCTGCAGTCGCCCAACATCTCCGAGGTCCACGACTTCGTTCACGACCGCGGTCACTACTACATGGTCCTCGAGTGGATCGAGGGCGTCGATCTCGGCAGCTGGATCAAGTGGCACGTCGCGCGCGGTGAGCCGACCCGCTGGGAGCTGATCGCCGCGGTCGCGGTGGGCGTGCTGCGCGGTCTGGCCGCCGCCCACGAGCGGGTCGGCCCCGACGGCACCCAGCTGCCGATCGTCCATCGCGACGTCTCGCCGCACAACGTGCTGCTCACCACGCGCGGCATCGTCAAGCTGATCGACTTCGGGCTCGCGTTCGCCCCGGACCGGCCGCAGGAGACCACCGAGCCCGGCATCGTCAAGGGCAAGATGTCGTACCTCGCGCCCGAGATCGTCAACGGCGGCCGCCCGACACCGGCGTCGGATCAGTTCGCGTGCGGCTCGCTGTTGTGGGAGGCGCTGGTCGGCCGCAAGCTGTTCGACGGCGAGACCGACTACGAGGTCTACTGCCGGCTGCGCGACTGCCTGGTCCAGCCGCTCCGGCCGCTGCGCCCCGACGTGCCGCCGGCGTTCGCGCAGATCATCCAGCGCGCGCTCGCCTCCGACGCCGACGGCCGGTTCCCGTCGACCCGCGAGATGGCGCGCCAGATCGGCACCGCGCTCAAGAAGGTCCAGCTGCGCAAGGACCTCCACACCGTGCTGTCGCGCAGCGTGTTCGAGGCGCGCTCGGCGGTCGACCTCACCGGGCGCGACGGCGAGACCTCCGACGTCACCCCGCTCGCCGAGCTCCTGCCCGAGGAGACGCCGCGGCTCGAGCCGCCGCGCATCGGCGAGGGTGCCGCGGCCCAGGCGCTCGAGCGCCTCCGCGGCCTGCGCCACTACCTGCCGTTCTTCGGCAAGAAGCGCGGCTGACCCGCGGCCACGCCGCTCAGAAGTCCTCGGGAACCCCCGAGTCGCCCTTGTCGCTGTCCTCGTCGCGCGGCGCCTGCTTGATGTGGATGTCGTCGACCCGCCACTCGTCGTCCTCCTTGCGCAGCACGATGCGAAAGCGGAGGCCGTTCTCGTCCCAGCGCAGCTCGGCGCGGTCGCTGCCGTACTGATCGATGCGCTCGTTGATCCGCTTGCCGATGCCCGAGACGAAGCCCTCGATCTGGCGGGTCAGGACATCGCGCCGGCGCTGGGTGAGCACGTTGAGCACGCCGGTGATGTCGCGCGCGGCGATCGCCTCGGCGAACAACCGCACCGCGTCGCGCGGCTGCTTGGCCCGCGACCGGCTCACCAGCTCGCTCTCGAGCCGCCAGGTCCGGCCCTCGCGCTCGAGCTGCACGAGCTTGCCGTCGGAGAAGCTGATCAGCGCGCGCTCGCCGACGTCGGGGTTGCCCTTGAGGCTGTCCTCGAGCACGCGGGTCTGCCAGACCCGCTCCTGCTCGCTCTGCTTCCACGCCAGCTGGAACTCGTCGAAGCTGACCTTCTTGCGCGCGTCGGCCGACAGCAGCGCGTAGGCCTCGCGCGGGTTGTTGTCGCGCAGCGCGCGAAGGTACGAGCGCACGCCGTCGGCGGCGGGCGAC
>VBLP01000551.1 GCA_005887925.1 Deltaproteobacteria bacterium
AAGCTTGCACAGCACTGGACCGAGGCATTTTGCCGTCGGCCGACCGCGTCACTCCGGCAGCGCGTCGGACGCCATCGCGCGCAGCACCTCGTCATGGACCAGGCGATTGGACGCGATCGCATAGCCGCTCTCGATCGACGGCGCACCGCCCCAGTCGGTGTACCGGCCGCCGGCCTCGGCGATCAGGATCGCCGGCGCCGCGACATCCCACGGCTTCACGCCGCCCTCGACCCAGACCTCGGCACGGCCGTCGAGCACCATCGTGCAGCCCGCGAGGTCGCCGTAGCAGCGCGTCGACGCCGCCCGCGCGATCAGCGCCTGGATGCCGCGGTGAGTCGCCATCCGCTTGAGCTCGCCGACCGACAGCGTCGCGTCCGCCATATCCGCGATCGCGGACACCGCGAGCCGTGTCCCATCGCGCCGCGCCCCCCGGCCGCGCGCCGCCCAGTAGGTGTGGCCCAGCGCCGGCAGGGCGAGCGCGCCGCCGCGAGAACCCGCGCGTGCCGTCGATCGGATCGACGATCCAGCGCACCGCGCCCGCGCCGCGCGCACCGCCCTCCTCGCCGAGGATCGCGTGGTCGGGGAACGCGGCCCTGATCACGGCGATGATCTCGTCCTCGGCCGCGCGGTCCGCCGCCGTCACCGGCGTCAGGTCCGGCTTGGTCTCGACGACGATGCCGCGGCGCAGGTGCGTCAACGCGGCGGCGCCGGCGGCCGCCACGGCATCACACGCCACCGCGACGGCGCGATCCAGGTCGAGCTCGGGTCCCACGGGCATGAGCAAAAACTACTCGATCGCAGGATCGGACAGAAAGCCGATGTCAGCCGTCAATTTTGGAGGAGCCACCCAGATTTGAACTGGGGAATGGTGGTTTTGCAGACCACTGCCTTACCACTTGGCTATGGCTCCGGTGCGCCCAGCTATGTACCAAACGTCGGGCGTTCGATCAACGTGCGCCGGGTTCCAGTCAGTCACAAGGTCTCCCAGCGAGCGCCCCACGGCGCGGTCGTCGCGCAGCGCCGCGCCGCGATGCAGGGGCGCGAGCGCACGCCGATGCAACGCCGTCCGTGATCGCGGCGACGGCATCTGAGCACCGTTCCTCGATTGGCGTCGACGCTGGCCATCCTCGGAACACCACGTTCCGGGGTAGGCTGTCGCACGTGGTTCCCCAAGTGATGGCTGGTCCGCGGCGCCAATCCTTGCCACAATAGATCGTGGGCGTGGCCGCGGATCCAGATCATACCGATCGCACCGTCATCGAACGCCGCGATCCGTTGCTCGGTGAAATGTTCGACCGTCGCTTCCGGATCGACGCGCGGGTCGCCGCCGGCGGTTTCGGCGCGATCTATCGTGCGACGCACGTCAAGTCCGGCCACCAGCTCGCGCTCAAGGTGCTGCACGCCAAGCTCACCGGCGATCCCGGCGTCGTCGCGCGGTTTCGCCGCGAAGGCGCCGCGCTGACCCGGCTGCGCGATCCGCACACGATCACCGCGTACGAGCTCGGCGAGGCGCCCGACGGCACGCTCTACATCGTGATGGAGCTGCTGCGCGGCGAGAGCCTGTACGAGCGGTTCCGCGCCCGCGGGCCGCTGCCGTGGCAGCGCGTGCTCGCGATCGCGCGCGCCGTGTGCAGCTCGCTGATCGAGGCCCACGCGCTCGGCATCATCCACCGCGATCTCAAGCCGACCAACATCCACCTCGAGCCGCACGGCCCCGACGACGACTTCGTCAAGGTGCTCGACTTCGGCATCGCCAAGATCGTGCACGAGAGCGAGATCGACAGCACCGATCTGACCCACGCCGGCCAGATGATCGGCACCCTCGATTACATGTCTCCCGAGCAGATGGTCGGCGGGCTGTGCGCGCCGGCGAGCGACATCTACACGCTCGGCGTCGTCATGTACGAGATGATCACCGGCCGCAAGCCGTTCGACGACGCCAACAGCGCCGCGGCCGCGCTCGCCGCCGTGCTCACCACCACGCCGACGCGGCTCTCGGTGCTCGCCGTCGTCCCGGCGGACGTCGATCGCATCGTGATGCGCTGCCTCGAGCGCCACCACACCGATCGCTACCAGTCCGCCGCCGCGCTCGCCGCGGCGCTCGATGAGGTCCTGTCGAGCGGCGAGGAGGCCGTCACCACGGTCGATCTGAACCACGCGCGCGGCGCGATCGCCACCATCGCCGGCATGCGGATGCCCGCCAAGCTGCCGATGATGCCGATCCGGCCCGCGGCGACCGATCCGGCGTCGCCGGTGCCCGGCCCGCCCAGCCCGCTGCTCACCCCCGCCGTCGCGGCGACCGGAGCCGAGCCGGTCGACCCATCCCTCCTCGTCCCCCCCGCGGTCAACCGATCCGATCCACGGCCGCGACGGCTCACCCCCACGCCGTCGCCCATCGAGCATGCTCCCTCGCTGCACCCCGGGCCGCCGGTGCCCGGACAGACGCCCTCGACGACCAGGAGCACTCCGTCCCTGCCCAAGCTGATCCAGGACGCCGCCCCCGACGGCGACGCCCCCGACACCACGCTGATCGGCCATCTCCCCATGACGCGCGCCCCGGCTCCCTCCGCGGCGCTCGCAGCGGCCTCGGTGCAGCTCGCGACGGAGGCTCCCGGCGTGCACATCCCGGCACCCGCGGCTCTCGCCGCCGCGCACTTCGCGGCCGCGGCGGATCCCGGCTCCGCGGAGTTCGCGGCCCTGACCGACGGCGCGCTCGGCTCGGTGCGTCCGACGCCGGTATCCACCCAGATCCCCGCCGTGATGGTCGCGTCGATCTCGACGCAGGGCCCACCCCCGATGCTGTCGCTGATACCGCCGCGGCGCCAGACCGGCGTGTCGCAGATCGAGCCGCCGGCGCCGAACCGCAACCTGCGCGCGTCGTACCCGACCATCCATCGCCTGCCGCCGTCGCCGATGCGTCCGTCGTCGGTGTTCGACGAGCGCAGCTCCGGCACCGGCGCGGTGTTCGACATGTCGCGCGTCGTGCGTCGCGAAGCGTTCCTGCGCCGCGTCGCGATCGCCGTCGGCATCGCGGTCGTGTTCGCCGTCGCGCTCCTGATCGCGGCGCGCTGGTGATCGCGCTGCGCGCCGCCGCCGCGGCCCCGCGCCCTCACCATGCCAGCCCCGCACCGCGCACCGCGTGATACACGCCGAGCAGCGCCACCAGCGCGCCGATCACCAGCCACCGCCCGCTGATCCGCGACCGCGCCTCGAGGACCGTCGCCCCGCCGCAGAACGCCGCCACCACGCCGCTGACCAGCGCCACCCAGTCGCGACGGCCTGCGCTCGCCACCGCCGGCGCCACCATCCACGCCCCCATCGCATCGATGACGAGCGGGATCGCATTCGCGATCGCGCCGATCAGCGCCGTGCTCCAGCCCTCGAACACCGCGCGCCGCCGCACCGAGACATCCGCCCTGGTGAAGCACATCGGGCACACGGGCCGCGCCTCGGCCGTGTAGAGGACCGCACCTGCCCGGATCGGCTTGCCGCAGTCCGTGCACCAGCCGCCTACCGCTTCCATCGATCGCACTCCGGTCAGCCCGGTGCAGGGAGCGCGCCAACCATAGCCGTCCGCGCAGCGTTCCTTGCGCGCAGATCGCCCCCCCGGTCTCCGGAGATGACACACCGGGTGACCCCCGATGTGTCACCGTCGGCGCGAGATGTCTCGGCCCCGGCGCGACAGGCCACGGCGCCGGCTTCGCGGTAGATCTCGCATCGCATGAGCCATCCCAGCAGCACCGGCGAGCCCGCTCCCGCCACCACGGCGAAGGACCCGGTCTGCGGCATGACCGTCACGCCCGGCAAGGCCCGCGGCGGCAGCGCCACGCACGACGGCCACGACTACTGGTTCTGCAATCCAAAGTGCCGAGAGAAGTTCCTCGCGGATCCTGAGCGCTACCTCGCAGCACCCGCCGCACCGCCATCCGCGCCTTCTTCCAGCACCGCCGCACCGCCCGCACCACCAGCCAGCAGCGCCGTAGCTGCTGCCGAGGCCACCGCGAAGGACCCGGTCTGCGGGATGACTGTCACGCCCGGCAAGGCCCGCGGCGGCAGCGCCACGCACGACGGCCACGACTACTGGTTCTGCAATCCAAAGTGCCGAGAGAAGTTCCTCGCAGACCCCGAACGCTATCTCGCACCTGGTTCCGCACCGCGGCCCGGCATGCACCCGAGCATGTCGGCTGACCAGATCTTGCCGGGCCGGCAGGTTTAGCGCGGCTGCCACCGCGTCGCCCGTGACGGTCGCGCCGCCGGTCCCGCCGGCCGCGGCGGCGCTGCACCCGGGGGGGATCGCAGCACGGCACGACCACCCCGCGGCGGCGTACACCTGCCCGATGCACCCCGACGTCCGGCAACCGGACGCCGGCGATTGCCCCGACTGCGGCATGGCCCTCGAGGCTGCGGTCCCGGCCGTGCGCACCGAGTACGTCTGCCCGATGCACCCCGAGATCGTGCGGGCCGAGCCCGGCAGCTGCCCGATCTGCGGCATGGCGCTCGAGCCGCGCACCGCGACCCTCGACGAGGATAACCCCGAGCTCCGCGACATGACCCGGCGGTTCGTCGCGAGCGCCGTGCTGACCGCGCCGCTGGTGGTGTACTCGATGGCCGAGATGCTCGGCGCCGCGGTCGGCCCGCCGCGCGCGCTGACCTGGATCCAGCTCGCGCTCGCGACCCCGGTCGTGCTGTGGGCCGGCTGGCCGCTGCTCGTGCGCGGCATGCGCTCGATCGTCAGCCGCCGGCTCAACATGTTCACCCTGATCGGGATCGGGATCGCGGCCGCGTATGGCTTCAGCCTGATCGCGACGCTCGCGCCGGGTGCGCTGCCCCCGGCGTTTCATGCCCACGGCGGCGCCGCGCCGGTCTACTTCGAGCCCGCGGCGGTGATCACCGCGCTCGTCCTGCTCGGCCAGGTCCTCGAGCTGCGCGCGCGGCGCGCGACGTCGAGCGCGATCCGCGCCCTGCTCGGGCTCGCGCCGCGGACCGCCCGGCGGCTCGCCGACGACGGCGGCGAGCACGAGATCGCGCTCACCCAGGTCGCGCCCGGCGATCGCCTGCGGGTGCGCCCCGGCGAGAAGGTCCCCGTCGACGGCGTCGTGCTCGAGGGCCGGACCGCGATCGACGAGTCGATGATCACCGGCGAGCCGATCCCCGTCGACAAGACCCCGGGCGCGCGCGTCACCGGCGGCACGCTCAACGGCACCGGCGGCTTCGTCCTGCGCGCCGAGCGCGTCGGCGCCGACACCGTGCTCGCCCAGATCGTGCGCATGGTCGGCGATGCCCAGCGCAGCCGCGCGCCGATCCAGCGGCTCGCCGACGTCGTCGCGTCGTACTTCGTGCCCGCCGTGCTCGCCGCCGCCGCCGTCACCTTCGCGGTCTGGGCGATCGCAGGTCCCGCCGAGGCGCGCCTGGCGCACGCCCTGGTCAATGCCGTCGCCGTGCTGATCATCGCCTGCCCGTGCGCGCTCGGCCTGGCCACGCCGATGTCGATCATGGTCGGCACCGGCCGCGGCGCCTCCGCCGGCGTCCTGGTCAAGCACGCCGAGGCCCTCGAGGTCCTCGAGCGCGTGACCACCCTCGTCGTCGACAAGACCGGCACCCTCACCGAGGGCAAGCCGGCGCTGACCGCGATCGAGCCGGTGGCCGCATCGCCGACCGGGCCATCGCCGGCCGGGCCGCCGCGCGCATCGGGCGAGCCCCTCGGTGACGCCGCCCGGCGCCTCCTGCGCTTCGCGGCCAGCCTCGAGCGCGGCAGCGAGCATCCACTGGCCGCCGCCATCATCGCCGGCGCCACCGCGCGCGGCGTCGCGCTCGCCGAGCCCACCGACCTGGTCTCGCTCCCCGGCAGGGGCATCACCGGCCGCGTCGACGGCACGCCGGTCGCCCTCGGCAACCGCGCGCTGCTCGACGAGCTCGGCATCGCCGACGACCTCGCCGGCCGCGCCGAGGCGCTGCGCGAGCGCGGCCAGACCGCCATGTACGTCGCGATCGACGGCGCCCTCGCCGGCCTGCTCGGCGTCGCCGATCCGATCAAGCCCAGCGCGGCGGCCGCGATCGAAAGCCTCGCCGCCGACGGCATCCGCATCGTGATGCTGACCGGCGACAGCCGCACCACCGCCGCCGCCGTCGCCCGCGAGCTCGGCATCGCCCCCGGCGACGTCATCGCCGACGTGCTGCCGACCGCCAAGGGCGCCGCGATCGCCCAGCTCCGCGCCGCCGGCCAGATCGTCGCGATGGCCGGCGACGGCATCAACGACGCCCCCGCGCTCGCCGCGGCCGACGTCGGCATCGCGATGGCCACCGGCAGCGACATCGCGATCGAGAGCGCCGGCATCACCCTGCTCGGCGGCGACCTGCGCGGCCTGGTCCGCGCCCGCCGCCTGTCGCGCGGCACCATGCGCAACATCCGCCAGAACCTCGCCTTCGCGTTCGCCTACAACATCCTCGGGGTCCCGATCGCCGCCGGCGTGCTCTACCCCGTGTTCGGCCTCCTGCTCAGCCCGATGATCGCCAGCGCCGCGATGAGCGCCAGCTCGGTCTCCGTGATCGGCAACGCCCTCCGCCTCCGCCGCCTGCCGCTGTAGTCACGCGCGGCGCGGTCACGGGCAGTCGACGCGGACCGCGGCGACGTTGTTGTCCTCGCGGCACTCGCGCACGATGCCGCCGCCGGTGCCGCGATCGTCGGCGACGACCGCGCCGTCGCCCGGCGGACCGACCCAGCGACAGCCGACGGTGGCGCAGCTGCCGGGCAGGAGCGGCGCCGCGGTCCGGGTCTGGCAGCGCAGCCGCGACGGCGTGGCCGCGGTGTAGACCGCGACCGGCAGGCCGGCGGCGACCGGCTGGCGGCCGCGGTTGCAGACCTCGGCGGTGATCGTCGGCCCCGCCGCATCGCACGCCGCGCTGGCCTGGCGGACGGTGAGATCGGGCAGCGCGCGCGGCGCCGCCGGGTCGAGCGCCACGTTGGCGCGGAAGTTGTCGAGGCCGGGCTGGGCCCAGTTGCGCAGCCACTGGCTGGTCCGCGGCACCCGGCCCGCCGGATCGACGTTGGTGACGCTGAACGCATGCTGGTTCCAGATCGGCCGCGCGCCGATCCAGCGATCGATGGTGTCGGCGAGCACGTGCACGCCGGTCGAAGCGGCGGCCGCGTGCGCGGTGCGGCACACCCTGCCGGCGGGCGACGGACCGGCGATCGGATCGCGGCACGCGAAGCCCTCGCCGCAGTCGGCGTCGGCGGTGCAGCGGCAGCGACCGAGGGCGTCGCCGGGCTGATCGCGGCCGCACCGGGTGGCGCCCGCGCAGTCGGTGTCGCCGGCGCACGCGACGCCGTCGAACACCGGATCGAGCGCCGGGCACGCGACCGCGCACGCCGTGTTCGACGTGGTGACGAGCTCGGCGTTGAGATCGCCGTCGGTGTCGGCGATCACCGGGTTCTCGTACCACAGGCACGACGTGCGGGGCCGCGAGTACAGCACCTTGCCGGTCGCCCCGTCGTAGAGCCGGGTGAAGCACTCGTCGCTGAACGCGACCTCGGGGCGGCCGTCGCCGTCGAAGTCGAACACCGACGACGCGGCGAGGTCCCCGGCGCGGGTCTGTGCCGGCGACGTCCACAGCACGCCGTCGCTCGACAGCGACGCGCAGGTCGCCGGATCGGGCGTGTCGCGGCAGTCGGGGTCGAACACGTGGTAGCCGGCGGTCCCGGCGGTGCCGATCTCGACGCGGCCGTCGCCGTCGAAGTCGGCGATGGTCAGCGGGCCGCCCTGCGGGCTGCCGGCGGAGCCGCGGAACGGCGCCATGAACACCTCGCGGCCGGCCGCGTTGAACACGCGGACCACGTTCTGGTACGCCACCGCGACCTCGGCGATGCCGTCGGTGTGCGCGCGGTCGTCCTGGCCGATCGCGGGGAACGTGCCGAAGTCGCCGACCGCGACCTGGCCGTTGCCGTCGGGCAGCGGGCGCTTCACCCCCCAGCGGCGGTTCGCCCGGTCCCAGCTGTAGAGCCCGCTGCCGGTGACGAGCTCGGGCACGCCGTCGCCGTCGATATCGGCGACCACCGGGATGTAGCCGACGCCGATCGCGTCGACCGAGCCGGCGATCGATTCGTCGATCGTCGCGCCGGTCCGGCCATCGTAGACCGCGCCGTAGAAGATGACCTCGGGGACGCCGTCGTCGTCGAGGTCGTGGATCGCCGGGCCGGCCCAGTCGCACAGCTGATCGCCGAAGGTGGAGTCGGTCTGCCACAGCACCTGCCAGCCGGACGCGCGGTGGGTGAACGCGACCAGGCCGCCCTGGCTGCGCGCCGCGACGATCTCCGGGGTGGCGTCGTCGCCGCCGAGATCGGCGATCGCCAGCGCCGCCGATGCCACGACGCTGGGCGACGCGATCGTCGCGCGCTGCTCGCACGTCCGGCCGTCGATCACGCGGATCACGCCGAAGTAGCGCGGGTCGCTGCCGGTGCACGACTCGAGGCCGTGCGCGTCGTTGAAGTTGTACGAGGTGAAGGCGATCGACGGGGTCGCGGGATCGTCGAGCGTGGCGACCATCGGCGTGGCCAGCACGTTGACGTGGGCCGGGAAGGCATCGCCGGCCGGTGGGCCGAGCCACGCGCACTGCAGCGCCGGGAAGAACACGCCGGGGACCGCGTCGCCCGCGCAGCCGGCGTTGCTGGCGCCGCCGGGGCCGACGCCCCACGGCAGGCACTCGCCGGCGGACCGATCGCAGTACTGGTCTCCCGTGCAGCCGGTGTCCGCGGTGCACGCGGCCGGCGTCGCCACGCAGGCATCGTAGCGGCAAACCTCGCCGGCCTTGCACGCCGGCATGCACGGGCCGGCCGGGCCGCTGTGCGCGCATGCCGCCAGCGCGCCGACCGCGAGGCTCGTGCCCGCTCTCATCGCGCCGCAGCGTACCCCGCCGCGACACCGGGCGGTACCCGAGGCCATCGCCAGCGTGACCGCTACGACAGCGCGGGCTCGACGGCAGCATCGCCTGCGACGTGCGCCGATGCCGCGTGCAGGCGGCCCGCGGGCACCGCCACGGCCGGCCGGGCTAGCGACGAGCCATCAGCGACGCGTCGCCAGACCACGCGCGAGCTGTGTCCCGCGATCGAGACACGAGCCCGCAACGTCCTTCAGGGCGCGCAGCCCTTGGCCAGCGGGTTCTCGAGGCACTCCTTGGACAGGTGCACGCCCCGGGCGCGCTCGGCCTTGGCCGCCTTGTCCTTGGCCTCCTGGATGCGCTTCTCCATCTCGATCTTCTGCTGGCGCAGCCGGTCGAGGTTGGCCTGCGCGGCGCGGCGATCGGCGTCGGTCTGCGCGGTCGTGAGCTTCTGCTGGGCGGCGTCGAGCTGCGCGTCCTGCTCCTTCATGTCGCGCGACAGCTTGTCGACGCGGTCCTGGGCTTCCTTGGCGATGGCCTGGGCCTCGAGCGCGGCCTTGCGATCGACCTCGGCGTTGGCGTTGGCCACGTCGGCCGCGCGGATGCGCTGGACCGCGACGATCGCGAGCACGGCGGTCAGCACCAGGGCCCCGATGGTGGCGGCGACCATCCAGGTCGGCCGCTTCTTGGCGACCTCGGCGCGCCGCAGCTCCATCTCGTGCTGCAGGCGCTGCTGCTCGAGCGCGGCCTGCACGCGCTGGCGCTCCATGGCCTCGGCCTGCTCGACCCGCAGCCGGGCCTCGCGCTCGGCGTTCTCCCGCGCGGTCTCGATGCGCAGGATCTCCTCGCGCTCGGCCCGCACCTTGGCCTCCTCGGCCTCGCGGCGCTGGCGCTCGGCCTCCTGCGCGGCTGCGATGCGAGCCTGCTCGGCCGTGCGAACCGCATGCTCCTCTTCCTGCACGCGGCTCTCCTCGATCTGGCGGAGCTCGCGGAGCGAGAACAACACCGAATTCTCACGCTTCTCAGGCTGTGCCATGCAACCATCCTTCGTCGGGCAGGCC
>VBLP01000547.1 GCA_005887925.1 Deltaproteobacteria bacterium
CGCTGGCGGTTCTCGTAGGCCGCGAAGTTCCACAGGCTCGCCCACACCTGCTTGATCGCCGCGACCACCGCGTCGCTGCCCTTGACGTTGGGCAGCGTGTCGTAGAGCCCCGCACCGGAGAACTCGGCGAGGTCCTCGGCGTTGGTCGAGCTGCGCACGAACACGCCGACCGCCGGATCGTGCCGGGTGAGCGCGTCGAGCGCCTCGGCGACCCTGGCGCGGAGCTCGTCGGACGCCGGCGCCTCGGTGATCGCCTTGCGCAGCGCCTGCAGCCGCTGCTTGCGCGTCGCGGCGTCGCGCGGCGGCGCTGCGAGGAACGCGGCGATCTGCTTGTCGAGCCCGCTGGCCTGCAGGTGCGCGTCGTAGTAGGCGAACGGCACGCCGAAGCCGGGAGGCACGTCGAAGCCGGGCAGCCGCGCCGCGACGATCTCGCCCAGCGCGGACGCCTTGGTGCCGTAGGCGACGACGTCCCCGGCGCGCATGCGATCGAGCGGCGCGAGCTCGGTGACCGACAGATCGGCGACCGGCAGTGCGATGTGCCGGGCAGGACTGGCCCGCGCCTCGGCTGCGGCGATCTCGGCGTCGCTCGCCGCGCGCACCACGTAGTCGGCGTCGCGCGCCTCGAAGTACACCTGCTTGCCGACCAGCGCGGCGAGCCTGGTCGTCGCCTCCTTGAGCCCGATGTTCGGGATGCCCCAGCCCTTGGCGCGCAGGCTGACGTGCGACAGCGGCGTCGAGAACGTCTCGGACACGATGCCGGCGACCGGCGTGATGTCCGATAGCGGGGCGTGGATCACGACGATCTCGTCGGGATCGAACGTCAGCTCGGACTCGGGGACGTCCGGCGGGATCACGCGCAGCGTGCCGACCGCCGTGCCCTTGTTGAACGCCTGATACGTCGCCGCCTGGTAGAGCTGGTCGTTGAACACCACCGGGACATCGCTCAGCTTCCTGGCGACGCCCTCCTGGTAGTTCGAATCGGGGCGGAACTTGACCTGGTCTCCGTTGTAGAACGTCGCCTTCATCCGCCGGTAGGCGTGGCGGACGTGCTCGGCCGTCGCGAGGTCGCCGTCCCAGAATGCGAATGTCCACACATCTTGATTCAGATGATGAATCAGATAGTACATCAGAAAATCGGTCTTGTGCGGGCCGTAGTTGCGATCAAAGACCTTGGTCGCAGCCTTCGTCCTGGGCTTCTTGTAGAGCTCCTGGAAGATGAAGTCCTTGTGGACCTTGTAGACGTCGACGTCGAAGTAGTAGATGGCGTCGGAGTGGAGGTCGATCACGAACTTCGCGAACCGCTCCCCGCCGATCTCCTTGGAGTACGCCAGGAACTCGGTCTCGGTGTCGAGCCGGGGTGCCCACAGCCGCCGCACCGGCGGGGCCTCGACGGTCTCGGCGGGGCTGGCATCGCCCGCGGCATCGCCGGCCGCCGCGCCCGCGGCCGCGCCCGCGGCGACCAGCTTCGGGGGGGCTGTCGGTGCCTTCTCGCTCGGCTCGGCCGGCCTGCCACAGCTGGCCAGCGCGAGGATCCCCAGGAGCATTCGCATCGCCCGACCATACACGGTCCGCGATGCGGCGACAGTCGGCTACGACATGGCCGGCTCGAGCGTGAACCGCACGATGGCGCCGCCGTCGACGACGCCCTGCGCCCAGACATCGCCGCCGTGGCGATCGATCACCCGGCGAACGATCGCGAGCCCGATGCCGGTGCCCTCGAAGTCGCTGCTGCTGTGCAGGCGCTGGAACGGCTCGAACAGCCGATCGCTGTCCGCCATGTCGAACCCGGCGCCGTTGTCGCGCACCGCGAACACGCCGCCGGTCTCGCGATCGAAGGTGATCCGTGCGTCGGGGCGCTTGCGCGTGAACTTCCAGGCATTGGCGAACAGGTTCTCGAGCGCGATCGCGACCAGCCGGCCGTCGCAGCTCGCCGCCAGGTCGCCACCCAGGCTGCACTCGACCATGCGCGACGGCTCGCGCAGGCGCAGATCGGCGACGATACGGCGCGCGATCGGCGTCAGGTCGATCGGTTCGCGGCGCACCTCGCCGCGGCCGACGTGCGACAGGGTGAGGAGATCATCGATGATCGCGGCCATGCGCCGCGTGTTGCTGTGGATCTGCTCGACCAGGTCCCGGCCATCGTGATCGAGCGCTTCCCCGTAGTTGTTGAGCAGGATCTGGCTGAACCCGTCGACGGCGCGCAGCGGACCTCGAAGGTCGTGCGAGACCGAGTAGCTGAACGCCTCGAGCTCCTCGTTGGCGCGCTCGAGATCGGCAGCCCACGCCGCGGCGTCGCGGTCGGTGCTGGGCTCGCGCGCGCCGTTCACATCACCGCCGCGCAGCGTCGGCATGACCACCGTCTTCGCAGCGATGTCGACCAGCTCCGAACCGGCGCGCCGGGATTCGACGCCCGACAGATCGAACAGCGTGTTCGCCAGCTGGCACAGGCGCATGACGTTGCGGTGCACTGCCTTGAGCCGCTCGCGGCGCGCCGGCGGCGCGGCGCGGTCGGCGAGCTCGTCTTCCAGTGGCGCCCGGATCGACATCACCAGTGTTCGAAACTCACGGCTGAGGTTCGCCGGATCGCCCACCATGGATCCATCATCGGTCGACCACGCGCGTGCGGCAATCCCTTCTAACGCACTCACGATGGAGCGCTGTCCGGCTGGAGATTTTCATCGCCGGCGTATGAGCTCGACGTAACTCCGCTGAACCTTCGCAGAGTCGTCACGGAGATGGGCAGCGTGCTTTGTCCGGTAAGCCGCGAGACAGCGGACCTGCAATTCCGCGCTGGCTTACGGATTCGCCGGCCATCGATCTGCCGTGTCGTGGGCGATCGCCCGGACGGCGGCGCTCTCCGACGAATCTTCGACGTCAGCTACCGGGCGGCGTCGTGGCCGCGGCGCGCTCGATCTTGGTCAGGCCCTTGCCGAGCACCCAGGTCCTGTAGTAAGCGCCGTTCGGCGTGCCCGCGAGGATCCGCTGGTTGGCCTTGGCGAGCTCCTCGTCGATCAGCGCCTCGAGGCTCTCGATCGGATCGCGCCGACCAGATACCGGCCGTTGATGAAGAAGCTCGGGGTCGGAGCGGCTCACCCCTTCTCGGTGGGCTTGCCGGCGCTCTGCCAGCCGACGATGCCCTGCGGCATGATGTAGACGTTCGCGTAGCCGAGCTTCTCCGCCGCGACCGCGGCGGTGTGGCAGGCGTGTCAAGTCTCGTTGTGACAGTAGAAGATCAGCGTCGCGTTCTTGTCCGCGGGCAGGTCTGAAGCGGTCACCTTCTCGTCATCGAGCCACCTGGCGCCGGGCACGTGGCCGGCGACCCAGCTCTCCTTCGGATTGTTGTCGTAGATGAAGGTCTTGCCGTCGTTGGCGGCGAGCCGCGTGGCGACCTGGTCGACGGTGAGCGGCTTGAGCTCGCCGGCCACCACCGGTGCGCTGCTGTTCTTGACGCAGCCGAGGACCGCGGCGCCTGTCAGGCCCGCGAGGAGAAGAGCGAAGACGCGCCTTTGCATGACCAGAGTCTACCGGTTTTTCGCCGTGGCCTGTGCCGGCGCGCCCGCACTGCCCCGACCGGCGGCTGCGGCGTGCACCACGTCACTTCAGGCGATCGGCCGCCGCGCGGACCTCGGCCTCGGTCGGCGTCCGTGCTGCCCCGCGCGGGTCGCGCGCGTTCTGGAACTCGACCATCCACCCCGGATATTCGATGGGCAGCGCGCTCGCCTCGTCGAGCGCCTTGACGTGCTCGGCCGACAGCCGCAGCCCGGCCGCGGCGATGTTGTCGACCAGCTGGTCCTTCCGCTTGGCGCCGATGATGATGCTGGTGACGAACGGCCTGGTCAGCTGCCATGCGAGCGCAACGCGTGCCACCGACGCGCCGGTCGCGTCGGCGACCTTGTGCAGCGCCGCGAGCACGCGCGGCAGGCGCTCCATGTTGACCGGCGGGAAGTCGAACGATGCGCGACGCGAATCCGCCGGTCCTTTCTTGTCGGGATCGAACTTGCCCGACAGCAGGCCGCCGGCGAGCGGGCTCCACGGCAGGATCGCGACGCGCTCGGCCTGGCACATCGGCGCGACCTCGCGCTCGATGTCGCGACCGGCGATCGAGTAGTAGACCTGCGCGCTCTGGAACCGCGCCAACCCATGCTGGGCGGCGAACGTCAGCGCCTTCGACGCGACCCACGCCGGCAGGTTCGAGAACCCGACGTAGCGCGCCTTGCCCGAGCGCACGACGTCGTCGAGCGCGAGCACGGTCTCCTCGATCGGTGTCACCGGGTCGAAGCCGTGAATTTGATAGAGGTCCACGTAGTCGAGCCCGAGCCGACGCAAGCTGCCCTCGATGCTCGACAGAATGTGCGCGCGGGACAGCCCCACTTGGTTCACCCCGGGCCCCACGCGACCCCTGACCTTGGTCGCAATCACGACGTGCTCGCGGGGGCGGCCGAGTGTAAGTTGACTCCGCTGTCGGGCGCGGCCCCGACGAGGTCTTCGGCTTCCTTGGCGCCAAGCGTGCCGATCGCCGCCCAGGTGCCCTTGCCGCCAAACGTCATCGTGCCGAGGCACAGCTCCGATACGAACAGACCAGTCTGACCGAGGAGGTTGTAGCGCATGGCGAGACAGTACGACGCCGTCGGATCCGGAGCGACGCCGACGCATGCAAATCCGGAACTCCCGTCGGATCCGTCGGGTGCGACCGCGCCATCGCGTGCGGCGTGCGCCAGGCTGCGCGCCGTTCGCGTAGCCGCCCTGGAGGACCGCACGACCGACGCCGCGCGGCACGAGCACCGCCAGCGACATCTCGCTGACGCTCGGGATGCATCCCAGCACGTTGACCGAGATCCTGCGCCGGCTCGAGCAGCACGGCGCGCTCGAGCGCAAGCCCGACGACATCGATCGCCGGCGCATGCGGTTCCGGCTCACGCGCAAGGGCGTCGCGATCGATCGCGAGCGCAAGGGGACCGTCGAGGCAGCCGTGCGGCGGGCGCTCGTTCGGGCCGGCGATCCCACCGTTCAGCGCACCCTGGAGCTGTTCGAGATCCTGACCACCGAGCTCGGAGCGAAACTCGCGTTGCTTCGAGGCAACGATCGTCTACGTCGCCCAGCGCAGGACGAGTGGGTCGAGCCGGCGTGCGGTGTCGAGCAATCCGGCGCGGGTGGCCGGAGGCAGGGGCGGATACGGGTGGCGCGGCGCGTCGCAGGCGACGATGCCGCCCTCCTTCATCAGCGCCTTCGCGGTGAGGAAGCCGCCCTGGCGGTTCTCGAAGTTGATCAGTGGCAGCCAGCGCGCGTAGGCCGCGACCGCCGCCTCGCGGTCGCCGGCGGCGTGGGCGTCGACGATCGTGCGGATCCCATCCGGGTAGCCGCCGCCGGTCATCGCGCCGGTGGCGCCGGCATCGAGGTCGGCGAGCAGCGTGATCGCCTCCTCGCCGTCCCATGGCCCCTCGATCGCGTCGCCGCCGAGCGCGATCAGCTCGCGCAGCTTGTTCGCCGCGCCGGCGGTCTCGATCTTGAAGTAGCGGATGTGCTTGTGCGCCTGCGCCAGGCGTGCGAGGAAGGCCGGCGAGAGCGGCGTGCCCGCCACCGGCGCGTCCTGGATCATCACCGGGATGTCGAGGCCGGCCGACAGGCGCGCGAAGAACTGCTCGATCGCGGTCTCGCCCACGCGCAGCGTCGCGCCGTGATACGGCGGCATGACCATCGCCATCGCCGCGCCCTGCGCCTGTGCGCGCTGCGACCGAGCGAGGCAGATCTCGGTCGAGAAGTGCGTGGTCGTCACGATCACCGGCACGCGGCCGGCGACGTGCTCGAGGATCGCGCGGGTGAGCGTCTCGCGCTCATCGTCGCCGAGCGCGAACTGTTCGGAGAAGTTCGCGAGGATCGCGAGGCCGTTCGAGCCGGCATCGATCATGAAGTCGACGCAGCGCTTCTGGCCGGCGAGGTCGAGACCGCCGCGCTGGTCGAAGATCGTCGGCACGACGGGGAACACGCCCTTGAAGCGGGGCGAGCGGCGGCTCGAGGCGGTCATGATGAGGTATGACTATTACGGCATGGACGGTGAGTCCAGACGCGATCGCACTGCCCCCGCGACGCCCACTCATCTCGCTCATCGATCGCAGTATCGCACGTCCCGCCACGCAGCGGCAGGTAACACGCGACGTTCGACGACGGCGCTGGTCAGTCGGCGGTGCGCGGCGCATGACACTGCACGACGATCGCCACGTCAGGTCGGCGAACCTGCTGCACTCCGTGAACCGTGCGGACGTAGGTCAACCTCGAACCATCGGCGCTGTCCAGGACCTGGAAGCCACCCGGGCAGAGCTCGACGGCGCGCTGGTAGACGCGATCGACCGCCGCTGCCTGACACCGGAACGCGCCGAGCTTGCAGCGCAGAACATAGGCGTCGTCGCCGATGGCGGTCTCGACGACGCCATTCACTCGCTCGGCACGGGTTTCGCCCGCACCCTTCGGCGCCCGACATCCCGCAGCCAGCGCAATCACGGCGATCAACGCAGACGCGGAGCTTCGGAGATGGAGGTCGGTGCGGCACACGTATCCGGGCAGCGCCACGATCCCGTGACCCGCGATCGCCGCATGCTTCAGGTTGACCATGTCGCTGCTGATCAGGCGCAGTGCGAGCGGAAGCGTCACCGCTTTGCCCTTGGAGCTCGCTCGCCGGAGCCGCCACTCGGTTCGGCATCTCGGTTACTCGCCATCGACAGCTCCTTGCGGTGGGCGTTCGAGATCGGCTCGGTCCCAGTGCGCGAGGTTCGCGCCGGCCTCGTACGTGCTCTGGCAGAACTCCAAGATCTGTGCACGCGTGTCGTGCTCGCGGCACGCATCGTACGGCAGTACGAAGCAGTGAGCCGCCTCCTGCCACGAGGCGGCCTGCGGGCGCACGTTGGAGCTCGTGTAACCGTCGGGCGCCGGATAATGCAGCGCGAAGAACGCAGGTGCTCCATAGATCGCGTCGCCCGGCCAGAAACCGACCTCGCTGACCTCGTGCGAGTAGCCTTCGCGTTCCATGACGCCCGCGGGCAGCGGGCCGGGCGCGCGCCGTCCGCAATAGCGGGCGACGCTGAGGTCGAACGTTCCCCAGTAGAAGCCGACACCGCTGCACTTTCCGATGAAACGCGAGCGGAACTCTTCGAGCACGTCTCGCGCGCTCGCAAGCGTTCGAAAGAACCGATGGGCAGCGTCCCGATCGTACGAGGCATGGACGCGGTCTTGCGAGAACGGGATCGCCTCGGTCTTGAGCTCGACAGGATGATCCCAGATCGAGACGCCGATGCCGAGCTCCGACAGCGCCGCGAAGACGTCTCGGTAGAAGTCGGCGACGGCGAGCGGCCGCAGCTCGAGCTCTCGACGCTTGCCATCGATCGCCCGGATGACGAGGCGGTGCTCGACGAGGTCGAGCTCGATGTCGAACGTCTGGTCGTCCCATTGGAGCGCACACGTCGCGAGCCCCCGTGCGGTCACGCGCAGCGTGACGTTCCAGAAGTGGTTGACGACAGGCGTGAGCGCGAGCTGGATCTTGCCGACGATCTGCGTGTAACGATGGAGCGTCTCGCGGGTGTCACGCCACGCGTCGAGCGGGAGTGCGGGCCACTTCATGCTCATACCTTAGATCGCGTGCATCTTGGCGGCCAATGTTACAACGCGACCGCAGGGCGCGCATGGCGGAGGATACCGTCCGCCTTCAGCTTGCGACCGATGCGCCGGATCTCCGCTTCGCCTTCCTTCAACGTCGCGGCGCTCGTGTGCACCGAGTAGTTGCCGAGGAACAGCTCGTGCGGGTGCCGCGACGCCGATCCGATCACGAACCGTGTGCGGCCTTCGGCGACGAAATCGATCGCACCCTCGGACGGCTCGAACACTGCCACCGTCCCCGCGGCCACGCGCGCTGGCGTGTCGAGCGCACCGTCCGCGACGGCGACCCACGCCACGTCGTGACCCTTCGCGGGCTGATAGTGCCAGTGCTCGCCCGCTTCGAGGGCGACTTGCAAGTAGGTCATCGGTGGCGCGTCGATCGGGCTCTTCGAGCGTTCGTATGATCCGAGGATCACGCGCGCCGGGCCGACGACGGGAACATCTTCAGGCTGCACGTACGCGCTGTCGCTCGCCGCCATCTCGTACGGCGGAGGCAGCGCGACCCAGAGCTGGAACGCGCGCGCTTCTCCGGACTGCACCGTTCCGGTGTGCCACACCCCTTTGCCAGCGCGCATCCACTCGATGCCGCCTGCGGGCAGCACGACGTCCGCGCCGGTCGTGTCGGCGATGCGGACCGCGCCGTCGAGCGGAACGGTCACGGTCGCGATGCCCGAGTGCGGATGCCAGAACTCCTCCATCCGCATCGGCGCGGAATGACCGTCGAAGTACGCGAGGTCGAGGAACACGAACGGCTTCATGAC
>VBLP01000548.1:0-18453 GCA_005887925.1 Deltaproteobacteria bacterium
CCGTGACGGACGAGCTCCGCGCCGGGCGGCTCGGTGATCACCTGGTGGGCGACGCGCAGTGGCGGTGGTGGCGGCACCGGGGGCGGGGATGCCGGGGACGGCAGCAGCGGCGGTGGCAGCGGCACTGGCTGCGGGGGCACTGGCTGCGGGGGCACTGGCTGCGGGGGCACTGGCTGCGGGGGCACTGGCTGCGGGGGCATCGCCGGCGGTGGGGCCTGGGCGATCTGCGGGGACGGGGCGAGCTGCGACGCCGGCGCGGCGGCCGTCCGATGCGCGAGCAGCACCACGGCGATGACGGTCGCGGTCATGCCGAGCGACGCGGCGAGCGCGAACGCGTACAGGAGCTTGCGGTAGGGCGCCAGGGCCGGCGCCGGCGGCACGGGAGTCACCTCTCCCGCGCTGCCGCCGTGCGTGGTGACGGCCGAGGCGCGCGCGATCGCGTCAGCCGCGATCGGCGGGCACGAGCTGGGGCCGGTGCTCGACGGGATGGCGTCGCTCGGGGCCTCCGCGAGCGCGTCGAGCTCGGCGGCCACCGCGGCCATCGACTGCGGCCGATCGGCCTCGGCCTTGGCCAGCATGCGGAAGATCAGCTGTTCGAGCGCCTCGGGGAGCTCGGGCACCAGGCCGCGCGGCGCCGGCGGCAGCATCGCCATGTGCGCGTGGATCAGGTCGCCGAAGCCCTCGCCGACGAACGGCGGCCGGCCGCACACCATCTCGAACAGCATGCAGCCCAGCGAGTAGATGTCGCTGCGATGGTCGACCTGTCCGGCGCCGCGGCACTGCTGCGGCGACATGTACGCCGGGGTGCCGAGGACGAGGTCGGCGCGCGTCCTGACCGAGCCGCGCGCGCTGGCATCGGCCAGCTTCGCGATCCCGAAGTCGAGCACCTTGGTGCGCTCCTCCGCCTCGTCGGGCTCGATCACGAGGAACACGTTGTCGGGCTTGAGATCGCGATGGACGATGCCGGCGCGGTGCGCGGCGGCCAGCGAGGACGCGACCTGGCGCGCGAACCGGCAGGCCTGCGGCCACGCCAGCCGGCCCTCGCGCGCGATCCGGCTGGTGAGGCTCTCGCCGTGGAGCAGCTCCATCACGATGAACGCGGCGCCGTCGGCGCAGTAGCCGAAGTCGAACACGTCGACGATCCCGGGGTGGCGGAGCTGCGCGGTGCCGCGCGCCTCGTTGAAGAAGCGATCGACCATGTCCGGGTTCTGCGACAGCTCGGGGCGCAGCACCTTGACCGCGACTGCCTTGCCGAGCAGCGCGTGCTCGGCGCGGTAGACCGTCCCCATCCCGCCCTCGCCGATGCGTGACACGACTCGATAGTTGCCCAGGCGATCGTCCCGCATGTGGCGCTTCCTCTTGCAGCGAGCGGGCCGAGCGGGAATGCCGCCGCGAAGCAGGCCGCCGTCGCGTAACCGCGGTAGCCGGCGTCACGCGCGGGACGGTGCTGGGCCGCCGAGCGCGCGGATCGCCGCGTGCGGTGGCGATGTGCGGCCCCGCGTGGGACGCGAACCGTTTCGCCTGCACAGAGCAGATTGCGCAGCTGCGCAGTTCGCTCAGTACACCGGTAGCGGCGCGAGGCTGTGGGCCAGGCGATCGGGCCGCACGACGCCGCGCCACGCGGTGTCGATGTCGGCGCCCGGGTCGCGGTCGAGGACGTTGCGGACCTGCCATCGCACGGCGTTCGCGAAGCCGCCATGGCCTGCCGCCGCGAGCCGATGCGCGCCGTCGATCAGACCTGCGACGGCGCGAGCGCGGGAGCCCGCGAGCAGGGCGAGGCTGGCAGCGTGATCGCGACGAGCGGGGCGTGTCCGGCGGGCGCGCACTCGCTCGCGCATGCCAGGGCGGTGCGACCGCGCAGATAGGCGAGCTCGATGCGGTGGAACTGGCAATAGAGGATGTGCAGCGACCGGATCGTCGGACGGGCAGCGTCGAGCGCGGCGAGCGCCTCGGCGGCCCGGCCGAGGTAGAGCAGCGTGTTGACCTGGCCGAACAGCGCGCAGAACGCCAGGAACGAGTGCTCCTCGGGTGCCAGGCCGAGCGGCTGCATCCGGCAGGCGTCGAGCAGGCGGTCCGGCTCGTCGCGTGCGAGCACGGCCACGCGGCTCGGCCCGGACAGGAGCTTGAACGCGCCGAGCCGATCGCCTCGCGCCGTGCACAGCGCCACCGCCGCGGTGAGGCGCTGGCCGAGCTCGGGCAGGTGGCCGCGGTAGGCCAGGGTCCACAGCGCGAACTCGCGGGCAAAGCCGATCTCCCAGCAGGCCCCGGGGCAATCCTCGAAGGTCGCCTCGGCGCGATCGAAGTGGCGCTGCGCGTCGTCGAGCTCGCTCATCAGCAGGTGAAAGAACCCCGCGCCCAGCGCGAGGTAGCCGTCGAGCTGCGGCGAACCCACCTGCGTGCAGATGCGCTCGGCCTGGGCCAGGCGCGCGGCGGCCATGCGACGCTTCGGCCGCCCCGGCTGGGCGGTCAGCGCGGCGTCGATGCACAGCGACCTCGCCAGCCGGTGCGGGTCGCCGGCATCGAGCGCGAGCGACAGCCCCTGGAGGTGGAGCGCCGTGGCGCGCAGGGGATCGAGGCTCCCGAGCAGATCGCCGACGACCCAGCACGCGTCGATCCGGCGGAGCACGCTGCGCCGCGGCTCGCGCGACACGGCGCGCGGGATCACGCCGCGCAAGCCGAGCGCCAGGCGGCGGAAGATCACCATGCGCACCGCGGCCGCCGGCGAGCCGGGCAGGCGGATGTCGAGCCGGTCGAGCACGCGGACGAGCAGCTGCTTGCCGTCGGCGACCCGGCCCGAGCGGATCAGCTGATCGGCGGCGCGCAGCACCAGGTCATCGTCGGCGGGGCCGTCGAGCACCCCGGCGGCGCGCAGGTAGGTCGCGGCGGCGTCGGGGCCGCGCCCGGCGGCGGCCAGCGCGTCGGCCAGGGCGGTCAGGATCGCGGCGCGCTCGACGTCGCGCGACGTGCCGCGCAGCGCGAGGTGGTAGAGCTCGGCGGCGCGCTCGAACGCGAGCTTCTCCATCGCGCGATCGCCGGCGAGCCGGGCGAACCCCGCGGCCCGCGGCAGATCGCCGGCCAGGCTCCACTGCAGCGCGAGCGACTCGACGTCGGCCCCGGCGTGGGCCTCGAGCGCCTCGGCGAGCCGGCGCGCGAGGCCGCGGCGCGCGGGCTCGTCGAGCGCGGCCCGCAAGGCAGCGCGAACGCGATCGTGCGCGGGCCCGATCGCCCCGTCGTCGCTCGAGCTCACCGCCCAGCGCTGGCGGACCAGCGTCGCGGTGACCGCCGAGAGCTCGCCGGACCCGATCCCGGCGGCCGCGCCGACGACGCAGCGGGCGACCGGGGCGGCGGCGGCGCACACCAGATCGAGCACGGTCCGCTCGAGCGGCGCCAGGTGCGAGGCGCGGTCGCGCAGCACGTCGTCGACCCGGAGCTCGCCGGACCTCGTGCGCTCGCCGGTCGCCAGCGTGAGCTCGCGCAGCAGGTACGGGTGACCGGCGCTGTCGTGCGCCAGGGTCGCGAGCTCGGTGTCGTCGCGGCCGGCGAGGTGATCGCGCAGCAGCGCGAGGCTCTCGGCGGGCGACAGCGGCCCGAGCGCGATCCGGACCATCGGACAGGCCAGCGCATCGAGCCAAGGCGCCAGCGGCCCCAGGTCGGGGCCGCGCGCGGCGAGCAGGACCACGAGCGGGACCGGATCCTCGGCCGCCAGCAGCGAGCGCAGGAACACCAGGCTCGCCTCGGTCAGCCACTGGGCATCATCGATCGCGATCACCAGCTGATAGCGCGTGGCGACGCGGGCGAACAGCTCGTGGAACGCCGCGGCGGCGCGCAGGCGCATCTCGTGGCTGCGGCCGCCGCACGCCGGAGCCTCGGAATCGGCGAACGCCGGGATCGCGGCGAGCGCCGGGAAGATCTGGCACAGCGCCGACAGGTAGCGCGGCGCGAAGTACGCGGCGCGATCGTCGAGCTTGCGCAGGTGCTCGGCCAGCGCATCGACGATCATGTCGATGCCGGGGTAGGCCGCGACCTCGCGCTCGAAGCACCGGCCGCGCAGCACGAGGGTGCGCTCGGCGGGCAGCCAGCGGGTGGCCTCGCGGAGCAGCGCGGTCTTGCCGAGGCCCGACTCGCCGCCGACCACGACGACCGCGGGACTGCCGCCGGCGGCGTCGAACGCGCCGCGGATCCGCTCGAGCTCGCGCACGCGTCCGACGAACCGCGTGGGCCGGCTCGCCGGGACAGCGCGCACCGCGGCGCCGGGCGGCCACGCCGCGATCTCGCCGGCGGTCGGGCGCTCGGCGGGCTCGGGCGAGAGCAACCGCAGGCACAGCGCCTCCAGGCCCGGCGGGATCCCCGCGGCGAGCAGGCTCGGCGCGACCGGCGACCAGGTCCGCTTCTGCAGCAGCAGGTCGGCAGGTGTGCCGACGAACGGCAGGCGCCCGCTGAGCGCCCGGTACAGCATGACGCCCACGGCGTAGCAGTCCGCCGCAGGCGTCAGCGCGCTGCCATCGGCCTGCTCGGGTGCCATGTACGCGGGTGTTCCGGCCCGCGTCCAGCTGCGCGACTCGCCGAGCGCCGGGCGCACCAGCCCGAAGTCGATCAGGACGGCGCGGCCCTCGCCGGTGACCAGCACGTTGCTCGGCTTGACGTCGCGGTGGATCAGGCCCTCGGCGTGGAGCGCCAGCAGCGCGCCCCCGAGCTGTGGCAGCGTGCGCAGCAGGCGCACGAGCGCCGGTCCGGCGGCGGGCTCGGCTGCGTGCGAGGTCACCGCCGCGGCCTCCGCCGGCGCGGTGGTCGAGCAGGCGGTCGACTCGACCACCAGAGCGCCGCCGCCGCAGACCCAGGTCAGATAGCCGCAGCCCTCGATCAGCTCCATGGTGAAGAACCACCCGCCGGCGCTCTGGAACAGACCGCCGAGCCGCACGAGGTTGGGGTGGAGCACGCTCTGCACCAGGCGGAACTCGCGCTTGAGGTTGGCCAGGAACCGCGACTCGCCGTGCGCCAGGGTCTTGAGCGCGATGCGGCTGTCGGTGGCGCGATCGTGGGCCTCGTAGACCACGCCCATGCCGCCGCCGCCGATGCGGCGCACCAGGGCGAAGCGGTCGGGCGCGTCGGCGGGGCCGACGTGACCGAGCGGGCCGCGCGGCTCGATCGGGTCGCCGGCGAGCACCAGGGCGTTCGCGATCACGGAGTTGGCCGTCCCGCGAGGGAGGGAAACACGCGCTCGAGGAACTCGTTGCGGATCGCACCGTCGGGGTCGAGCGCGCGCTTGAGCTGGTGGAACCGCGGCAAGGTCGCGCTGTACATCGCCGCGAGGTCGTCGGGATCGGCGTGGACGTGCTTGGTCAGGCGCACCCGGCCGCCGAGCGCGCGGCAGTCCCGCGACAGCTGCCGCAGCGCGCGCTCGATCCGCGCCAGCCGGCCGCGCGTCCGCGGCGAGAACGCGAAGCTCACGATGAACCCGGCCATGCCGTGGGTCGCCGACAAGAGCGCGCGGTCCGCGGGGCAGTACAGGACGTCGCTGAACATCGGCACGACCGCGGCGGCGTCGAACACGCGGCGCGCCCGCTCGATGAGCTCGTGGCCCGCGGCGACGGGCACCGCGAACGACTGCTGGACCAGCCGGAGCGCGAGGCCGAGGCGGCGGCCGAGCCGGCGGAACCGCGTGTCGCCGTCCATGAAGAACGTGTAGTCGACGAGCGAGTCGACGTGGCGCTCGCCGCGCAGCCGGTAGGCGATCTCGCCGACCAGCCGCGTGCCGGCGTGGGTCACCAGGAGCAGCTCGCCGAGCAGGCGGAGCGCGGAGCGCGGCTGGTGGACGGCGCGGAACGGCCGGCGCGCCTGGCCGCTGACGTGACGGGACTGGAACGCCATGCCGCGGCGCAGGTCCGGGAGCAGCGCGCCGTACGCGGTCACCTCGCCGCCGGCCGGCAGCGCGCCCGGCGCGCAGGCGGCCAGGACCTCGCCGATCCCGCCCGCGGCGACCAGGCGGGTCTCGACCTGATCGTGCGCGTGGGGCCGCAGCGCGAGCTCGACGCTGGTGATCGCGCCGAGGTAGCCCAGCCCACCGGTGACCGCGGGTAGCGCAGCGTCGTCGCGCGTCAGCCGCAGGCGCCGGCCGCGCGCGGTGACCAGCTCGACGGCGTGGACGTGGTCGCCGTCGGGGCCGTGGACCGGCGTCCAGCGCGACACGCAGAGGCCCGAGGTCGTGCCGGCGACGCTGGCGAACGCGGTCGTCACCACCACCGGCGGCATGCGGCCGCGCAGGTGCGCCGCGCGGACGAGCTCGCCCCACGGCTCGCCGGCGCCGGCCGCGACGCGGGTCGCGCCGGCCGAGAACCTCAGGCCGCGCAGGCGATCGAGCGACACCACCAGATCGCGGTTGAGCGACTGGGTGTCGAACGCGCAGCCGCCGCCGCGGAAGGTGATCCGGCGGCCGGCGCCGCTGGCCCGCGCGAGCACATCGGCCAGCTCGTCGGTGCTGGCCGGGGCGACGAGCCCGCAGCGCGCGACGTCGCCGCCGTAGCTCGCCACCTGCGCGACGCGCTCTCCGCGTGCCGTCATCGCGCCACCTCCCGCGCGCGCGGCCGCGCCAGGTCGAAGCGCCGCATCCACGCGATCAGCGTGTTGCGCGAGATGCCGAGCAGGCGGGCAGCGCGGCTCTGGTTGCCTCCGCAGGCGGCGAGCGCGGCGACGAGGCGGGCGCGCCGGTCGTCATCGGGCGCGCCGGTCGGGGCCGGCAGCGGATGGTCGGGGAGCCCGGCGGCGAACAGCACGCGCGAAGTCACCGCGCCGCCGTCGGCGAACAGGACCGCGCGCTCGATGACGCGGCGCAGCTCGCGGACGTTGCCGGGCCAGTCGTGGTGATGCAGCCGCGCCCGCGCGTCCGGCTCGAACGCCGGCGGCCGGGGACGCCGCAGGCCCGCCGCCGCCTCGTCCGCGAACAGCGCGGCCAGGCCGTCGATCTCGTCGCGGCGCTCGCGCAGCGGCGGGATGTGGATCGCGAGCCCGTTGATCCGGTAGTAGAAGTCGGTGCGGAACCGATCGCGGCGGATCTCGGCCTCGAGGTCGCGGTGGGTCGCGCTGAGGAACCGCACGTCGATCGGCGTGCCCCGGGTGGCGCCGACGCGCCGGACGACGCGCTGCTCGATCACGAGCAGGAGCTTGGCCTGGACCTCGAGCGGCATCTCACCGATCTCGTCGAGAAACACCGTGCCGCCGGCCGCGGCCTCGAGCAGCCCCGGCTTGGCGCTGGTCGCGCCGGTGAACGCGCCCTTCTCGTGGCCGAACAGGTCGCTCTCGAGCAGCGCCGCCGACAGCCCGGCGCAGTTGACCCGCACCAGCGGCCCGGCCGCGCGCGTCGACAGGCGGTGGATCCGCTCGGCGACCACGTCCTTGCCGACGCCGGTCTCGCCGAGCAGGAGCACGCTGATCAGCGTGGGCGCGGCCCTGGCAACCAGGTCACCGACGCTGGCCGCGACCGGTCCCGTCCCGAGCGGCCGTGGCGCCGGCTCCGCCGCCCGCTCGCCGGCCGGTGCGTGCACCGAGAGCACGGTGCGACCGACGAGGATCGGCTCGCCGGGATGCAGCGTCACGCCGGCGCTGCGGACCAGCCGGCCGCCGACCACGGTGCCGTTCGCGCTGCCGAGATCGATCAACCGGAGCTCGCCCGAGCCGGCGATCTCCAGGCGGGCGTGCAGCCGCGACACCGCGCGTTCGTCGACCCGGACATCGACCTCGCCGCGGCCGATGGTGAGCACGCCACCGGCCGGCAGCGGCCGCGACGTCCACGTGCCGTCGGCGGCGACGATCAGGAGATGGGGCGCGCTCGGCGACGCGCTCGACACGCGCTCCGTCGATTCGAGCCCAGCTGCGGGGTCCTCGGTCTTCCTCTCGTGCTCCATGTCCACTCCCTCCGGTTCTCGCGCCGATCAGACGCAGCGACGCTCCGGGTGAACCGGATACGCTGCAACCGTCGGGCCGCGCGCCGTGCGCCGCAGCGATCTGCAGCGGCCGCGCATCGGTTCACCGTCGGCGAGAAACGACTGTCCACGAAGTATCAAACGCGGAGACCACCTGCGCGTGGCATGACGCAAATCGAGGCAACGACCGACCGTTCGGTGCGGAAGAAGCGACGCGCAGAATCGCGGCTGTCAAGTGAGAAGTTGACTGCGCGCTGCGTGGCGAATCGCGTGCGCGGGCGCAGTACGGCTTCCGCATGCCGCATCCTGCGGCTTCGGCCTGTTGAAATTTCAGGCCCAGTCGCCATTGCATGACGCTGCTATGCGCCGGTTGCTGAACCGTGCCCAGCTGTTTCAGGCGTACTGGGAGTCGCGTGTCGCTGGCGAGCGCGAGGAGCAAGGGACGACGCACTCACGACCAAGCTCGCGCGGCCATCCTCGACGGAAATCACCCACGAATCCCATCAAGTTCCTGCGGAACTTCGGGGTAGCGCGGCGCGACGCGGTGCTGCATCTGCTGCTCGAGCTCGCGGCGCTCAAGGACAGACTTCCGCACCGTCGACGGCGAGTTCGTGCCGTTCGCCAGCACGACAACCGGGCCGCTCGGCGACCGCGTGCTCGCGGTCAAGCAGCTGCACTTCGGTGTCTCGCTCCTCGCCCGGATGTTCGGCCCGGTGAAGCTCGCGTGCTGACGCGGCACATGTCGCTCTCCTACCTATCACGCAACGGTTTCGTAGCGATGATCGCGCGTAACTCACCGACAAGCGCGCTCATCGTTTCTGTCCACTCGAGCGTTTCCTGTTGGCTGAGGCCGGGCTTTCGCTTGCCCGCCGGTGACGGGTACCGGAACGTCGTTGCATATGCGGAGAGCACGCCAAGCGGCGACAGCTTCGCGCGCCAGGCGTCGTCCGCCGGGAGCTCCTCGATCAGCGCGCGAATGTTGTGCTCGGTCGACGCGAACAAGCCACGATGCAGCCGGACGGCCTTGACGAGTTTCTCTGCTGCCTGTTGCAAGTGGAAGGCCGCGAACCGGCTCGGCGGAGCTTCGGACAGCCGCTTCGCGACCTTGAGCTCCTCGTCGACGTCGTCGAGGTACGCAGCGATGACGACCGGATCGGGCTTGGGCGTCTCAGCGGGCATAGACGACAATGCCGTCGGAGGCGACGATCTGCGAGAGCGATCCCAGCGAGAACTTGAAGCGGTCGAATTCGCTCTTGGTGACGGGGAAGAGCTCGACGCGCTTCGCGTGGATGTCGCGAAGACGGGTCCAGACCTTGACGATGTCGAGGTTGTCCTCAGGCGTATTGTCCGGGAGGACTGCCATCAGGTCCCAGTCACTCTCGGGGCGATGTGTTCCCCGCGCGCGACTGCCGAAAAGCCAGATCTCGAGCGGATCGAGCTCCTCTACGATGCGCTCGATGAAATCGGCAGGCACGACCGCGGTCGGCTGGGTCGGCTGGGCTGCCTCGTGGGCCACGACGTGATCATAGCGAGCTTTGCGGCTTGTGCACCTGCTCTCGGCGCTGACTGGCAAGACGCTGGGACCGACGCTCGCCGGAACGAAGCCACGTAGAGGCAAGCGGAAGAGTTCCCGTGCTGGCCGTCCGGCCGCGGCGGGAGCGGACCACCCTCGAGGCAGCCTGAACAGGTCTTCATGCTGCGTGCAGGTCAGGCGTTGTTGATTCGACGCCGAGCCGATCAGCGCTTGCTGAACTGGAAGCGAGCGCGGGCGGCCTTCTGGCCGTACTTCTTGCGCTCCTTCTTGCGCGGGTCGCGGGTGACGTAGCCGGCGGCCTTGAGCTTGGGGCGCAGCTCGCCGTCGACCTTCATGAGCGCGCGGGTGATGCCGTGGCGGATCGCGCCGGCCTGGGAGGCGATGCCGCCGCCGTGGACGGTGGCGTGGACGTCGTACTGACCGAGCAGGGCGACCTCCTCGAACGCCTGGCGGATCACCATGCGCGCGGTCGGCCGCGAGAAGTAGTCCTCGTCGCTGCGGTCGTTGATCGTGAACTTGCCTTCGCCCGTGGTCAGCCACACGCGAGCGACGGCCGTCTTGCGGCGGCCGGTTGCATACGTCTTCTGCATGAGGGCTCCAGCCTAGTTCCTGATCTCGAGGGGGCGCGGGTTCTGGGCCGCGTGGTTGTGCTCCGCGCCGCGGTAGATCTTGAGCTTCTTGATGACGCGGCGGCCGAGCGGGCCCTTGGGCATCATGCCCCAGACGGCCTCGCGGATCGCCCGCTCGGGGTCGTCGGCGAGGACATCCTTGGCCAGCCGGGTCTTGAGGCCGCCGGGGAACAGGGTGTGGTGGTGGTACTGCTTCTTGTCGAGCTTGGTGCCGGTGAGCTTGACCGCGCCGGCGTTGAGCACGATGACGCGGAGCACGACGGCGATCCGCGAGGCGAGTCGACCCAGCGTGTGGCCGGTCGCATCGATCACGTACCACTCTCGCTGCGCTTCGCCGGCTTCCTTGGTGAGCCAGGAGCTCTTCTGGGTCGTCATCATGGCGTTTACTCGGAGTGCGATCGTCTACAAGACCGCGAAACGCCTGTCAAGTGGGCGGGGGCGCCGACGGCCGGCGGGTCAGTGATCCGCGGGGGGTGTGAGGCGAATCAGCTTGACGGCGAGGCCGGGGACGAGGTCGACATGGGCGTCGAGCGAGTCGATCTGGGCGCCGGCGACCTGCATGCGGAAGGCGCCGCGGGCGAAGGCCTCGCAGGCGCGGTCGGCGTTGTCGCCGAAGCGCAGCTGGAGCAGGTCGCGGGCCCGGACGGTCTCGGGGGTGTGCAGCCGTACCTCGTGTTCGCGCAGCATCTCGCCGGCGACGGTCTCATCGATGAACTGCACGACAGGGGCGGACATGGCCGCGGGTTTATATATGAACTGGCCGGCCGGGCACGCTCCGGTTGACGGGTTTCACGCAGCGCCTGATGGCATCTTCGCAGGGCTGCACGCTCGTTCAGTGTCAGCCGGGTGTGATACGACAGGGGCGTGTCAAGGGTTGGTTTCATCTTGAAGCCCGACAAGTCCGAGGCAGGCCTGCTGCTCGAGGAGCTGGTCCCGTGGCTGCGCGAGCAGGGACACGTGCCGGTGGTGACGTCGGAGGACCAGATCTCCCCGAGCGGGTGCGAGGTGGTCCCCGAGGACGACCTCGGCGCGGCGGTCGATCTCGCGGTCGTGCTCGGCGGCGATGGCACCATGCTGCGCGCGGCGCGGCTGGTCGCGGACCACGGCCGGCCGGTGCTCGGCATCAACCTGGGCCAGCTCGGCTTCCTGGCCGGGTTTGCCCCGAGCCGCGCCAAGGAGGCGCTCGGCGAGGCGCTCGCCGGCACGCTGGTGCGGACCAACCGGATGCGGCTCGCGGTGACGTTCCGGAGCAAGGGGGCCGAGCCGGTGGTGCGCTACGCGCTCAACGATGCGGTGGTGCACCAGGGCGCGATGGCGCGCCTGGTCGAGATCGACGCGTTCGTCGACGAGGAGTTCGTCGCGTCGTACCGCGCGGATGGCTTGATCGTCGCCACGCCGACGGGCTCGACGGCGTACAACATGGCCGCGGGGGGGCCGATCGTCCTGCCGAGCCACGCGGCGATGACGCTGACGCCGATCTGCGCGCATGCGCTGACCAACCGGCCGCTGGTGATTCCGGCGACCAACACGATCCGGCTGCAGCTGGGCGCGGACATGCGCGGCGTGCTGATCACGGTCGATGCGCAGTGGGCGCACTCGTTCCTGCCGGGGGACACGGTCGACATCGCCGCGGCCAGCTCGCCGCTGGTCATGTTCGCGTCGAAGCAGAGCTTCTTCGACGTCATGCGCGAGAAGCTGCACTGGGGCGCGCGCTCGGATCGGCGGGCCCGCAAGGGAGGCACGTGATGCTCCGGCACCTCCGGGTCACCAACTTCGCGATCCTCAGCGATGTCGCGATCGAGCTCGGCGATGGCATGAACGTGCTCACCGGCGAGACCGGCGCGGGCAAGTCGCTGATCGTCGAGGCGGTCAACCTCTTGCGCGGCGGGCGCGCGTCGGCCGACATCCCGCGCGCCGGGGCCGACGAGGCAGTGGTCGAGGCGATCGTCGCGATCCCGGAGGACCTGGTGGGCCGGGTCGCCGGGGTGATCGAGGGCGCGGGGCTGCCGGCGCTCGGGACGCGCGACGGCGAGGTCCGTGCCGGCGGGGCCGGGCGCGATGCCGAGGTGGTGATCCGCCGCGTCATCCAGCGCGGCGGTCGGAGCCGGACCTATGTCAACGGCGCGCTGACCACGCTGGCGCGGCTCGCCGAGCTCGGCGCGCTGCTGATCGATCTGTCGGGGCAGCACCAGCATCAGGGGCTGGTCGATCCGGGGCGCCACCTCGAGATCCTCGACGCGTTCGCGGGTGAGCCGGCGCGCGCGGCGGCGATGGCGGCGGCGTGGGCCGAGCTGCGGCGCTGCGACGACGAGCTGGCGGCGATCGGCGGCGATGAGCGGGCGCGCGAGGCGCGGCTCGACTACCTGCGCTACCAGCTCGACGAGCTCGACGGGGCGGCGCTGCGGCCGGGCGAGGATGCGGCGATCGACCTCGAGCGCGCCCGGCTGGCCTCGATCGATCAGCTGCAGGCGGCGGCGCGGGCCGCCGAGGACCTGCTGTACGGCGGCGACGACAGCGCGCGCGATCGGGTCGCGGCGGCGGTGCGCGAGGTCGAGCGGGCGGCGCGCACCGATCCGGCGCTCGAGCCGGTGACGCGCCAGCTCGGCGAGATCGAGACGCTGATCGACGACGCCGCCGATCAGCTGCGCGGGTATGCCGACAGGCTAGAAGGCGATCCCGAGCGGCTGGCCTGGCTCGACGAGCGGCTCGCCCTGATCCGGCGGCTGATGCGCAAGCACGCGGGCTCGATCGACGACGTGATCGCCCAGGCGGCCGAGCTGCGCGGCGAGCTGGCGGCGCTGACCGGGCGCGAGGCGCGGCTCGCCGAGCTCGCAGCCCTGCGGGCGAGCGCGGAGGCCGCGGCGGTGGCGGCGGCGGCGGCGCTGACCAGGAGCCGCAAGCAGGCGGCGCGCCGGCTCACCCGCGAACGCGTCGAGGATCTCGAGGTGGCGCCCCGGATCGACCAGCGCTGCGGCCGCTCGCCAAGGTCGCCTCGGGGGGCGAGCTGTCGCGCATCATGCTCGCGCTCAAGCTCGCGCTGCGGCGCGCGGACGAGGTCGCGACCTACGTGTTCGACGAGGTCGACGCCGGGATCGGCGGCGCGGCCGCGCAGGTCGTCGGTTCGCAGATCCGCGCGGTCGCCGATCATCGCCAGGTCCTCTGCGTGACCCACCTGCCGCAGATCGCCGCGTACGCCGATCAGCACTTCCACGTCGAGAAGACCGAGATCGCCGGCCGCACCGAGACCCACGTGCACCGGCTCACCGCCGCGGCGCGCAAGGACGAGCTGGCCCGCATGCTCGGCGGCCACGCCACGTCCAAGGCCAAGGCCCACGCCGCGGAGCTGCTCGCCGAGGCCGCCCGCCCACGCAGGGCCTCGGCCGCCCGCGCCTGAGCTTGGTCACGGGTCAGCCGGCATCCGACGAACACCGACGGCGACGAGGATCCAGGTCACGACCAGGATCCCGCCGCCGAGGATCAGGTTGGCGCATGCCTCGGCGAAGCCCGTGAGCAGCGGCGGCACGGGGTCCCGCAGCGCCTCGGGATCTGCGATGACGAAGCGACACGTGGCGGCGAGGTCACTGACCCAGCCCGTGATCGCGGCGAACGCGAGCGCGAGGGTCAGCGCACGCAGGATCGACAGGCGATGCGGGTCCGCGTTGCGCGCGAACCGGATCGCGGTCCACAGCATCGGGAGTGCGAGCGCGACGAGCACCCACATGTTGGGACCACCGGCGCGCATGAAACCGAGCATCGTGACCTCCGACCAGGCAAACGCGCTCGGGGCGCGCGCGTGACAGGAAAACGGCGCGCGGTCTCCCGCAACGTTGCGGTCGGGCCGGTGGTCCGCCGGGAGGCAGCACCGTCACCGGCCGGGCAAGGTCGCTCCGCGCGCGTGTGGCAGAAGAGCCGCGTGTGATCGACGGCAAAAACTTGTCACGGCGGCACGGGTGGTGCGTTGTGCAGGCGTGGCGGCGGACGAGCCCGCATGGATCGACGGCCTTCGCCGCGGCGAGCCCGCGGCATTCGACGCCGTGTTCGCCGCCTACCGGCAGAGGTTGTACGGTTACCTCGTGCGCATGACGCGGCGCCGCGACGTCGCCGAGGACCTGCTGCAGGACACCTTCCTGCGGCTCGCCCAGCACGCGCGCAAGCTCGCGCCCGATACCCGGCTCGGCGCGTGGCTGTTCACGGTCGCGCACCGGCTGGTGATCAGCTGGAGCCGCGCCCAGGCGGTGCGCGCGCAGCTCGCGGGCGATCTCCCGGCGCGCGAGGCGGGCGGCGACGACCGCTCGCCGCTCGGCGCGCTGGTCGAATCGCAGGCGCAGCTCGCGCTCGAGCGCGCGTTCGCCCAGCTCGAGCCGCCGTATCGCGAGGTCGCGCTGCTGGTCGGCGTCGAGGGGATGCAGCCGGCCGAGGTCGCCGAGGTCCTCGGCCAGAAGCCCGACGCCATCCGCCAGCGCCTGGCGCGCGCCCGGACCAGGCTCGCCGCGGCGCTCGGCGAGCACGCCCCCGCCGCGCGGAGGAAGCCATGACCGACCAGGACGACGCCGCCGAGCTGACCGAGATCAGCCGCGAGCTGCCCGCGCTCGATCTCGACGCAACGACCACCGAGCGGATCGCCCACCGAGCGCGCGATCAGGTCGGCCGCCGCCCGTCACCGCTGCGCTTCGTCGAGCCGGCGATCGCAGCGCTGCTGGTCACCGGCTACCTGATCTGGGCGGTGCTGAAGGCGCTCGAAGCGCTCGGTGGGTAGCGGCGAGCTATCCGGTCTCGACGGGGAGCTTGGCCTTCTCCCAGCCGGCGATGCCGTCGGGCATCACGAACACGTCGGTGTAGCCGAAGTCCTGGGCGCGCCCGGCGCCCGCATGGCAGGCGTGTCAGCCAGGCCCGGAGCAATAGAACACGAGCGTGGCGGCCTTGTCGGGCGGCAGCGCGTCGGCGCCGTAGCTGTGGGCGTTGACGTTCCTGGCGCCGGGGACATGGCCGCGCTTCCAGCGGCCCTCGTTGTTGTTGTCGAACACGAAGAAGCCGGGCTGGCCGAGCCGCGCGGCGACCTCCGACACGGTGAGCTCGCGGAGTTCCATGGTCGCGAGCCTACCACCGGGCTGCGGCGTCGCGACGGCCGGCTCGCCTGACCGATCGGACGGTGCAGCGTGCTCCGGCGCGCCCCGTGATCACGGGAGGGCGGTGGACGATCTGCGCTCGAGGTACGCCGCGAGGAGCTGCGGCGCCAGTGCTCGCATCTCGCGGCGCGCTGCGATCACCTGTGCGCCCCGCGCATGGCTGGCGCGGATCAGCGCACCGAGAAAGCTGCGCGCCCGGTCGAGCGGCGAAGCCGACGTGTGATCGAGCGCAGGATCGCGCGAGGTCGGGGGCGGCTCGCCGATCGGCAGCACGTCCAGGACCACGCCGACCGGAGCGGACCAGGCGACGCCGTCATCGAGCTCGATCTCGGTGCGCGCGATGTCGGGCAGCGCCTTGACGTCGTCGTCGGCGAGCTCGTCCCAGTCGACCTCGTACGGATCGAGTGCGAGGGCCCGGCGATAGTCCTCGCGGGCGCGGCCGGTGCGATCGAGCCGGTGCTCGACGTCGGCGAGGTACGCCAGGAAGCGAGCACGGGGCTCGTGACGGACCGCCTCGTCGGCGGCCGTCCACGCGGCGAGCGTGTCGCCGGCTTCGAGCAGGAGCGCACTGGCCGGCCTGCCGTCGAGCAGCGCGGTCGGCCCGATGCGTTGCAGCTCGGCAGCGGCGTGCCGCAGCAGCCCGGCGCGAACGGCGGGGGTGGCCGCGCGAGCCAGCGCTGCGAGCAAGCGTGGCCGCTCGCCGGGGAACGCGGTCTCGATCTCGGCCAGCCGCAGGTCGAGGCTGCGCGCCAGCGCGAGCTCCTCCGCGATCCCAGGATCGCCGGGATAGTGGCTGTGGAGGCGGGCGAGCTCGCGACATGCGTCACCGGCGCGGCCCTCGGTGAGCACGCGGCGCGCATGCTCGAGCTGGAGGTGTCGATCGCCGAAGAGATCGAGCTGGGTCCGGACCACGCGCCGAGCCTACCCCCCGGGTGTGACACGTCCGCTACGGTCGGAGCGGAGCTCGCGGGCTGCTTGCCGGCAGGCGGCCGGCAGGGCTCCCGCGGGCGTCCGCCAGGCGAAGACCACGGCGGCGAGCCGATCGGTGTGTGCGGGAGCTCCGCGAGCGGCAGGAGCTGATCCGGCGCCGGCCGTTCCGCACGGCTTCGAAGCATCATTGCGGGACCTGCGACGACGCTCGCGCGAACCGCGGCGGATCGCCGGACGACAGGGGCGAAGCGGGGCTGCGGATGATATGCTGCTCGAGATGTCCCCGACCGGAGTCCCCGAGGCGATCCGGCGCTCGATGCAGATCCTCGCCACGCATCGGGCGCTGTTCGGTCGCAGGGATCGCGGAGGACGGAGCCGAGGAGCCAGGACGATGGCCGAGAGCGATATCGCGCGTGTGGTCGAGGTGTTCGAAGCGTGCCACGCGCGCTGGGCGCTGGTGGGAGCGCACGCGATCGGGTTGCTCACCGAGCCGCGGGCCACCGCGGACTTCGACTTTGTTGTCGACAGTCGCAAGCTCTCTGGTGTCGTCCGCGAGTTGAAGAAGGCGTTCGGGGAGCTCGACGAGACCGATATCGGCGTCGCGATCCAGCTCAAGGCGATCGACGTCGATCTGATCCGATCCAGCAACCATCCGCTGTTCCAGGCGGCGCTCCGGGAGTCGCGCGCGATCGGTACCTGGAAGGTGCCGCGCACCGAGGTGCTCCTCGTGCTCAAGTTCTTGGCCGCCATCAGCCCGTACCGCAACCGGGCTAAGCGCACCCACGACGTGGGCGACATCATGCTTGTCTGCCGAACTCTAGGTGGCACGCTCGATCGCGCGCACATGATCGAGCTATCGAAGCTGGTGTATCCCGGGGCGGAGCGCGAGTTCGCCGAACTGCTCGGCAAGATCGACCGCGACGAACCGATCGCTATCTGAGCGCAAGGACGGGCTGCGGGCGGCTGCACCCGCGCTCGAGCGTCAGGAGCCGCGGCACGGACCGGCCTGGAGGGGATGCGCGCCGGTGGGTCAGCGGGTGGCTTGCGGGCGGGGCCAGGTGGGTCAGCTGACCGGCTTGCGGGCGGGCTGGGTGCGACCGGGCGACTTCTTGCGGCCGTCGTGCCCCGACCAGTCGGTCCAGCGGTAGCTGGGCTCGCCGGGGGCGCGGAAGTCGACATGGATGAACTGGCTGTTGGGATAGATGCCAATGCCGAGGGCGCCTTCGTTGGCGACGCCGACGTCGAGGGTCTGCGCGAAGTCGTAGAGCTCGCGGATCGAGATGTCCTTGATCCGGATGTCCATCGCCGAGGCGTGGTAGTGCCGGCTGGAGTCGCGCTCGTGGAAGCGGAAGCCGGAGACGAGATCGACGCGCTGGCCGGCGAAGCGATCGCAGATCCGGGACAGGTGCTCGTAGAGCTCGGCGCGGACGGCGCGGACGTCGCCGGACCTGGTGTCGCGCCACAGGTCGTCGAGCTTGGCGAGCGCGGCGTCGTCGAAGCTGCCATCGGGCTTGTAGATGTTGCCCTGGAATTCCTCGCCGAGGTTCTCGGCGCGCAGCCAGACCTCGCCGGACGGCCGGTCGAGCGGATCGGTGCGCAGGGTGGACTGCGCGGCGTTGTGGCCCTGGAACACGGCGACCCGGCGGCACGACGTCTTGCCACCGCGATCGCTGCACTGCCGCATGGTGCCCTTGTCGTTGATGCTCCGCCGGGCGGCGGCCTTGGCGGGCTTGGCGGGCTTGGCGGGGTCGGCCGCGGCGCCAGACGCGATGGCCAGGCCAGCGGCGAGGAGCAGGGCAGACCGGCGCATGCGATCGTAAAGCTAGGATGACCGGTGCGCTGGCTCAACCAAAATGACGGTGTGAATCGGAATTGGCACAATCATTGAGCCCCGAACACTGCGTTCCGGACAGGTGTTCAGTATTCGAGTGTGCCGAAATGCTCAACCCGACCCTACGAGCGCCGTCGAGATGGGACCACTGTGCCGACGGCGCTCAACTAGGGCCCTGCGGCGGGAGCTTGGGCAACGCGACACCGGGCAACGGGACGTGGACGAGCTCGATGCCAATCTGGCGCGCGATCTCGAAGATCCGATCGTCGCGATAGAACTCGCCGTAGACGATGCGCGTGACGCCCGCGTTGGCGAGCTGCTTGAAGCAGTTCCAGCACGGGCTCGCCGTCACGTAGTTCGTCGCGCCTTCGATCATCACGCCGTTGCGCGCGGCTTGGATGATCGCGTTGGCCTCGGCGTGGATCGTCGCGACGCAGTGGCCGTCTTCCATCCTGTGGCCGACGTCCGTGCAGTGGGGCATGCCGCG
>VBLP01000548.1:18532-18853 GCA_005887925.1 Deltaproteobacteria bacterium
CATGAAATATTCGTCCCACGACGCTCGGGGGGGGCGGGGTTCGTCGACCATGTGTCATCCTAGCTCGCCGGCGCTGGTCGTGCGGACGGCGGCGGTGAGATCGGCTATGGTCGTCGTCCGATGTCGGGCCAGGAGACGAAGTCGAAATACAAGGATACGGTCATCCTGCCGGATACGCCGTTCCCGATGCGGGGCGATCTGGCCCGGCGCGAGCCGGAGATCCTCGCGCGCTGGGACAAGATGAAGCTCTACGAGCGGATCTGCGCCGCGCGGGCGAATGCGCCGCTGTTCGTGCTGCACGACGGGCCGCCGTACTCCAAC
>VBLP01000552.1 GCA_005887925.1 Deltaproteobacteria bacterium
GACGCGCGCGGTGACGGCGCTCAACGGCTCGGGCCGCGCGCCGGGCCGGCTGACGATCGACCTCCTGCGCCAGCAGCAGATCACCGAGCTGGCGCCGCTCCACGCCCACGCGGTCACCGTGCCGGGTGCGTGCGCCGGCTGGTTCGATCTGCTCGCGCGCCACGGCACGCTGCCGATGGCGGCGCTGCTCGCGCCGGCGATCGAGCTCGCCGAGGCCGGGTTCGCCGTCGGCGAGGTCACCGCGCACTTCTGGCACGACGCGCTCGCCGACCGGGCCGACGCCGCCAACCTCGGCGAGCTGATGATCGACGGCCGGGCGCCGCGCGCCGGCGAGCGGTTCCGCAATCCCGGTCTGGCCCGCACGCTGCGCGCGATCGCCGACGGTGGCCCCGACGCGTTCTACCGCGGCGAGATCGCCGCCGCGATCGCCCGGGTGATCGAGGACTCCGGCGGCGTGATGGCCGCGTCGGATCTTGCGGCGCACGCCTCGACCTGGGACGAGCCGATCTCGACGACGTACCGCGGCGTCCGCGTCTGGGAGTGCCCGCCCAACGGCCAGGGCATCACCGCGCTGATCGCGCTCAACCTCCTCGAGGGCTTCGAGCTGCGCGGCCAGGATCCGCTCGGCGCCGACCGCCTGCACCTGGTGATCGAGGCGCTGCGCTTGGCGGTCGCCGATGCCCGCCGCTACGTCGCCGATCCGCGCGCCGCCGAGGTCCCGATCGCCGAGCTCCTGTCCAAGGACTACGCCGCGCGGCGCCGCGCGCTGATCGATCCCGGCCGCGCCGCCGAGCGCGTGGGCCACGGCGCGCCGATCGCGACGAGCGACACGGTGTACTTCTGCGTCGTCGACGGCCGCGGCAACGCGTGCTCGTTCATCAACAGCAACTACATGAACTTCGGCACCGGGATCGTCCCGCGCGGCTGGGGCTTCGCGCTGCAGAACCGCGGCCACAACTTCTCGCTCGATCCGGACCACCCCAACGCGCTCGCGCCGAACAAGCGGCCGTATCACACGATCATGCCCGGCATGATGACGCGCGACGATGGCTCGCTGTACGGGCCGTTCGGCGTGATGGGCGGCTTCATGCAGCCGCAGGGTCACGTCCAGGTCGCCGTCGCGCTGATCGACGACGCGGCGTCCCCGCAGGCCGCGCTCGACCGCCCGCGGCTCCGCCTCGAGCCGGTCGCCGGCAAGCTCGGGATCGCGCTCGAGGACGGCATCCCGGCAGCCGCGGCGCAGGAGCTCCGCGCGCGCGGCCACAAGGTCTACCCCGGCGTGACCGGCTTCAACCGCTCCGTGTTCGGCCGCGGTCAGGTCATCGTCAGCGAACGCGACGGCCTGGTCGCCGGCAGCGACCCGCGCGCCGATGGCAGCGCGGGCAGTGCGTGATCCGATTTGGCGTCGGAGCGGCGCCGCCGCGCCGTCAGGCGCAGCAGATCTTGACCGAGTCGGTGGTGACCTGCTGCTTGGTGGTGCAGGCGTTCGAGTCGCCGATGCCGTTCCCGGCCTCGATCTGCGACAGCTCGTGAGCCTGCAGCACGCGGAGGACGTCGCGCTCGACGACCAGCCGGGTCTTGTGGGTCTTCTTCATGGCTGGTCGTCGATACCACCGCCGGCAGCCGGCGACGATGCCGCCATCGGCTGCAGGTGCGTGCGGCTACTGCACCGCCGCGAGGCGAGCGCCCGAGCCGGTCGGGACGGCCGTGAACGTCACCTCTTGACCCGCGGTGCCGGCGAGCGCGCGGATCTGGGCGTCGGTCAGCGCCGTGCCGCCGCCGGCCGGCACGAACGTGCTGTTCGCCGGGTTGAACAGGAAGCCCTTGATCGTTCCGCCCTGGGCGACGCGCGCGACCAGCTCGATCTCCTTGACCGCGCCGCCGAGCACCTTCGACGTGAACGACGCGTTCGCGCGCTGCTCCATCAGCGTGATGCGCGCGCCGACCGCGCTGCCGTTGCTGGCGGTCAGCGTCACCTGCTGGCCGGTGATCGGCGCGAGGTCGCTGTCGAACGCGAGCAGGAACTGCTCGACCTGCCGCCGGGTGTTGTCGGGGTTGATCAGCGGGAAGCCCGAGTTGATCTGCGGATGGAACACCTTGGCCGTCACGAAGTGGAAGATCGTCGGCGACGCGCCCTCGTTGGTGAAGCCGAAGCCGCGGATCTGGTCGCCGAGGAAGCCGGTGTCGGCCGCGTCGAACGCCGGGACCTTGGCAGCGCCGAACATGCCGACCTTCGTGTACATGTTGCGCAGGTGCGGGATCTTGAAGGTCTGCGAGATGATGCCCTCGAACGACGAGTTCTTGCTGGTGCCGAACTCGCCCTCGGCCGCATCGAGCTCGTGGCAGCCGTTGCAGGTGAACGCGGTCTGGACGCCCGGGATGGTGAAGCCGAGGTTGACGCCGTCGGCCGGCCGGCTGCCCATGAAGAAGTTCTTGCCGGAGGTCTGCGCCGAGTTCAGCGAGTTGTCGAGCGCGCGCACCGGGTTGGGCGGCTCCACCACCGAGAGCTGGAAGTTGGTGAAGCGCTGCATGTCGGCGGTCGACGGCTGGGCCTCGGCGCCGATCAGGCCGGGGAATGCGACGATGAAGTTGTTGAAGCTCAGGTTGGCGTCGGTCGCGTTGATGCCGAACTGGCCGTTGGCGCGGTCGCCGCGCCAGTGCATGGCGCCGGAGTTGACCAGGCCGCGCAGGGTCTGCGTCGTCATCGGGCCCTTCATCGGGTGGAACACGTCGACCTGGCCGGTGCCGTTGAACTGGCCGCGGAACCCGAACGGATTGAGGTTGATGATGAGCTGCGCGCCCAGGTTGATCGGGATCGGGTTCGACTTGACCTTGTCGTCGGGGTTGCCGAGGTCCCACGCGAGGTCGTCGAGGTCGCCGAAGATGTGACAGCTGGCGCACGCGGCCTCGCCGTTGCCCGAGTTGTGCGTGGCGTCGTACAGCATCGGCCGGCCCTGCACGACCGCGGCGGGCTCGGGGTTGGGCATCGTGAGCGACGCGGTCTGGCTCTTGCTGGCCAGGTCGATCACCTTGACCGCGTTGTCGAACCGGGTCGCGACGAACAGCCGGCCGTGGGCCTCGTCGAGCACCAGGCCGCTCGGTCCGCCACCGGTCACCGGGATGTAGTTGGCGGCGATCGTCCTGGGATCGAAGCTGTTGTTGCGCAGCGCGGTCGTGTCGAACACGCCGACCTTGCTCGAGCCGAACGCGGCGACGAACAGCGTCCTGCCGTCACCCGACACGACCATCTCGGTCGGCGTCGAGAGGCTGAAGTTCTTGGCGGTGGCGTCGAAGCCTGGCTGGCCGGCGAGCTTGGTGTAGTCGATGTGCTTGTTGAGGTGGCGCGGCGTGACCGCCGCCCCCGAGATGATCGTGACCCGCATCTCGGCGAGGTGGCCCTGCACGGGGACACGTAGAGCTCGCCGGTGGCGGGGTTGGTGACCATGTTGAACAGCGTCGTGCCGACGTGCGAGAACGCCGCCTGCTGGCTCAGCCCGTTGGCGTCGAGCGAGAACACGTCGGAGTCGGGGAGCGAGAACCGGAACGTGTGGTCCCAGACCCGGCCGGCCGGGTCCTGCCAGTGGCCGGTTGCGTTGTTGAACTTCACGATCATCGAGACCTCGGGCGCCTGCTCGTTGGTGGCGTCGGTCTTGGGACCGAGGTTGCCGCCGGGCGACGTCGTGCCGTCGTCGTTGGTGCACGGCGTGTTGGGATCGAAGCCCGGGCAGATGAAGTCCTCGTTGACGATCGAGGTCTGGTTGCCGGTGTGGAAGCCGGCGACGTACACCGTGTTGCGGTCCGGGCTGACCGCGAGCGCGCGGGGCGTGTCGGTGAAGAAGCTCGCGATCTTGACCGGCGTGCCGCCGAGCGTGTTGCCCAGGTTGGCCGGGTCGAACACCCAGACGTCGGCGCGCGGCACCGACGGCGTGGTGAGCTTGGGATCGCCCGCGCCGGGCACGCCGGAGATCGAGGCGTCGGCGCGCTGCTGGCCGCGGTGCGCGGTCGTGATGAACGCGCGGTTGGCGGTTCCGGCGAACACGATGTCGCGCGGCTCGTCGCCGACCAGCAGGGTGCGCGTGACGTGGGGCGTCCCGCTCAGGGTCACCACGCTCACGCTGTCGGACAGGTGGTTCACCACCCAGACCTCGGTGTTGTTGCGCGCGGCGACCGCGACCGGCTCGAGACCGACCGGGACGCGCGACGCGAACGAGATCCCGGTCGACGTGACGTTGAAGATCTCCAGCGTCGCGTTGGGCGTGTTCACCGCGAACAGGCGGGTGCCGTCGGGCGATAGCGCGATCGGCCGGACCGGACCGCTCTCGAACTCGATGAACGATGGCGATGTGACCTCCGCGGTCTGGGTGTCTAAATCACCCTGATCGGATTGACACGATGAAGCGAGCAAGCCTGCGCCACAGAAGGCGGCGACTCGAGGAATGATGAACCGAGCGCGATCGAGCATGTGGTCCTCCGCGAGAGAGTTCGGACGACTCGAACTGCGCTCTACATATCGCGAGGACGACGGAGCCCGCCACGAAGGCGGTCCATCCTGGTGCGCCAGTTTTCCATCCCAGACTGCCAGTCGATCATTGCGTCTCGTCGGCGCGCGACAACCGATCACCTCGAGCGCCCATGCACGGCGTGGTAGGTAGCGGCCCACGTGCCCGTCTCGACGGGATTCTGCGTCTCGGATCGGATCGACTCGTGACAGCACCGTGAGCCCGGATACGTCGCCGCGATTCAGTGCAGCCGCACGCCCCAGGTCCAGGGCCGGCTCGGCTCGTCGCCGCTCAGCGGCGGCTCTGCGCTTCTTCGCGATACTGCGCCGGCGTCACCCGCGTCCAGCGCTTGAACGCCTTGTGGAAGCCGTTGGGATGGGCGAAGCCGAGCAGGAACGAGATCTCGCCGATCGAGAACCGGTTGCCGGCGAGGTGCAGCATCGCCTGCTCGCGGCGGACGTCGTCGACCAGCTCGCCGTGCGACGCGGCGCGCGACCTGATCGGCGCCCGAGTGTCCCGCGAGCAGGGTCTCGCCGATCACGGCGCGCGCGCGCTCGGCGAACGCCGGCGGACGCGCCAGCTGGCGGAGCAGCGCGTCGGCGTGGTTGGTGAGGATCTGGAGCAGCGAGCGATCGGGCCGGCAGTGCGGTCGGTTGAGCGCCGCGGTCGTGCACCACATCGCGTCGGCCTCGCAGCCGAACCGGACCTCGCGGAACACCTCCTCGTAGACCGCGGTGTCGACCGCGCCGGCCGGGCGCGCCGGACGAGGATGCCGGAAGTCGACCCGCAGCGGCCGGGTGCGATGCCCGATCGAGCGCGAGCCATAGCTCAGCAGCGACGCGAACAGGAACTCGATACCCGCGGGTGGATGCTCGAGGCCGCCGACGCCGCGGACCCGCAGCGCCGCCAGCGGCGGGGCGACGTCGAGCTCGAGCAGCAGGCCATCGTGCATCAGCGCCATGAACCGGCATGCGAGCACCAGGGCCTCGCCGACCGAGGCGCAGTTGGCCGCGGCGTACTCGAGGACGTCGAAGTCGCCGGCTTCGACGCAGTGCGCGGCGTGGACCCCGATCGCCGCGTCGCCGCTCAGCGCGACCGCCTCGGTGAGCAGCGCCACGCCTTGCTGGTGCGGCACGCGCAGGTCGCGCTCCGTGAGCGCCTCCGGGGTCAGACCCTGAGCCCCCAGCCACGCCGCACCGTCGCGGCCGATCTGCGTGAGATAGCGGGCGAACGGCCGGATCACGAACGTCGACAGGGTCGCCTCTGCGGCGAGCGGGCTCCGCGCGCGCGGCGACCTGGTCTCGGGCGACCGCGTGCGCGATCCCGACCTCCGGGAGCGAGGCGGTACAAGCGATTCCTGCATGGCTTGTGGGCCGCAATGTAAGTCATTGGAAACCCGGCAGCAACCTCTCCGAAATCGGCGAGGCTGCTTGCCTCGCGAAGCGATCTGCACGCGAAGTGCACCTCGCGGTCAGGCGACGCCAGCGGGCTCGAGGTCGCGCATCGTCCGACGGTGCCGTGGCAGGTCCGCGGTGCTTTGCAGTCGCGATCTCCGTTGAGTTCCGCCAGTTACCACGACACATACATGACCGCAGAATATCCGCCCTCGGTTCCACGTTGTCCGAGCGCACTTTTACGCCGTCCGCATCCCCACCGCTGCGCGGGCGGGGGTGCTCGGCATGACGGAACGCGCAGGAAGGATCACCGTGAGAGCTTGTCTGATCGTCGTAGCGCTGCTGGGGCTGTCTCGCGTCGCGCACGCGGACGTGTTTGCGTTCAAGGACCTCGACGGGTTCGAACGCTGCATGCAGCTCGACCACCTGGTCGAGAAGGTCAATACCGACAAGGGCTCGCAGACGCGGCTCCTGAGCCCGCTCGAGATCCAGCTGCGCTGCATCGAGGCGGCCGTGAAGCTGGTGTCGGCGAGCAAGAACAAGGACTTGACGATGGACTTCATCAAGGCGACCAAGCGGCTGACCGCGCCGGAGAACGCGCTCGATCTGATCGGCGTGCTGGTCGACACCTCGATCGCCGCCTGCAACGACCTCGTGAACTACGAGGTGTTCATCAAGGCGCTGTCGTATCCCAGGGACAATACCTTCTATCTGCCGCGGGCGCGTAGCGTCGTGAAGCGCTGCCTCAAGGACAAGGAGTTCAAGAAGGACTTCCTCGAGGAGCAGGACAAGAGCGACGCCCATGTCGCCGCCAACGCCTGCCAGATCCTGCTCGAGGAGAAGCTCGTGAAGTCGTGCAAGGGGGGCAAGTGATGCGGCGCGCGGCATTCATCCTCGCGCTCGCCGTCCAGGCGATCGCGGTCGCGGTACTGCCGGCCTACAGCGATCCCAGGCCCGCGGCGCCGGCGCGGCCCGAGCCATCGGGACCGCTCAAGGCCTACAAGGGCCCCGAGGGCGAGACCATCGTCATGGTCGAGGCCGACGAGGGCAAGCAGATGTTCGTCCACTTCAAGAACATCAACAAGGACCTCGACGGCAAGACCGTGCTGTACCTGCTCGAGGACCTCGGCAGGGGCAACAAGAACGTCTACGTCAACAAGAAGCGGGGCAGCAAGACCTATCGATCGGTGATGCTGACCTGCCGCGACGGCGACTGGGAGTTCTATCCGCCGGGCAAGGCCAACAGCGAGCTCGCGATCTACTACTCGGAGAAGGCCTCCAAGGAGTTCAAGGTCGAAGACGTGTTGAATGCCTACAAACCATGACAGGCCGTGACCGGGCGTGACAACGAATCAGCCCAAGCCACGAGTCGAAACACGAGTCCAGAGCCGAGCAAACAACGAGTCAGAAACGAAAGAACGAAAGAAGGAGTAATCGAATGAAGCGCGTCCTGGTTGCAGCGGGCCTGATGGGTCTATTCGGAACGATGGCGATGTCGGTGACGGCATTCGCCGGAAAAGAAGAGCGCGAGTACCTGAAGAGCGACGTGATGCCGTCGGTGAAGAAGGCCGAGGCCGCGTTCAAGTCGGCGTGCGGCTGCGCGCTGACGATCACCGTCGACGAGACCACCTTGAAGACCAAGGACGACCTGTACCCGGCCAAGCACATCGCCGACTCCGTCGCCGACGGCGTTGCCGGCTACTGTACCGACGCCGCGTCCAAGAAGGCGGTGTGCCAGATGAAGAGCCTGACGCTCGCCAAGGCGGCCGAGGCCAAGTTCACGTTCAAGGGCGGCAAGGGCATCGCCACGACCGACGGCCAGTCCCACACGACGTTCGAGATGATGACCCACGAGCTCGACAAGTAGAGGGAGTCTTCTAGATGAATCGCATCCTGGTTGCAGCAGGTCTCTTGGGTATTGCCGGCACGATGGCCACGGCGCTACCGGCGTTCGCCGGCAAGGAAGAGCGCGAGTACCTGAAGAACGAGGTCATGCCGGCGGTGAAGGCGGCCGAGACCAAGTTCAAGGCGTCGTGCGGCTGCGCCCTGGCGATCACGGTCGACGAGAAGACCGTGAAGAGCAAGGACGACATGTACCCGATCAAGCACATCGCCGAGGCGATCACCGAGGGCGCGCCCGGCTACTGCACCGATGCAGCGTCGAAGAAGGCCGTGTGCCAGATGAAGAGCCTGACGCTCGCGATCGCTCCCGAGGCCACGTTCACGTTCAAGAGCGGCCATGGCGTGGCCACCGCCGCCGGCCTGTCGCACTGCTCGTGGGAGATGATGACCCAGGAGCTCGACAAGTAGAGCAGGCGTGCGGCGAGCGTTCTGCAGCGCCGTCCCCTGGGCTTCGCCTGCTGAACGCCCACAAACCCGCGTGCGACGCCAACGCGAGATCGCCGTGGGCGTCCGCGAGCGGATGGGGTCGGGCCTCGCGCGGTCCGCGCATGCCTCGGTGGTGATTCGGCGGGCGCGGCCCCGACGCCCATCCGCGTAGCAGCCCACGGTGACCTCGCGTGCACGCGTTCTCCAGGCGCTACGCCCCACACGGCTAGCTGCGGGCCACCGGCAAGCCGGGACGGCGCGCCGCCGCGCCGAGGTGCGCGACCGCGTCGGGGTCGGCCGGCACGGTCTCGCCGGAGGCGAGCTCGAGCTCGAACCCCGCGTCGCGGATCATCTGGTGGTCGTGGTGCGCCGTCGCACCGGGCGTGGTGAGGTAGCCCTGCGTGAAGATCGAGTTCGCCGGGTACAGCGCCATGACCTGGAGCGCGCGCAGCGTGATCTCGCGCCCGCCTGCGACCCGCAGATCGGTGCGGGGATGGACGAACCGGAACATGCACAGCGCGCGCAGCGCGAAGCCGGGCTCGACCAGCGGATAGCCGGCGAGCGGCGTGCCGGGCCGCGCGTCGAGGAAGTTCACCGGCACCGAGTCGACGTCGAGCTCGCGCAGCGCGAACGCGAGGTCGAGCAGGTCGTCGAGCGTCTCGCCCAGCCCGACGATCCCGCCGCAGCAGGTGTCCATGCCGGCGCGCCGGGCGATCTGCACGGTCGCGACCCGATCGCGCCAGCTGTGCGTCGACACGATCGCGCTGTAGTGGCGCTCGCTGGTCTCGAGGTTGTGGTTGAATCGGTCGATCCCGGCGCGCGCGAGCCGCTCGGCCTTGGCCTCGGTCAGTAGCCCGAGCGACGCGCACAGCTCGATGTCGAGCTCGGCCTTGATCTGCGCCGCGGCCGCGCAGATCGTGTCGAGGTCGCGCTGCGATGGCCCGCGCGTGGCGGTCACCATGCAGTAGCGCTTGGCCCGGGCGGCGTGCGCCCGCCGCGCCCCTGCAACCAGCTCCTCGACCGTCTTGATCGGCGCCTCCCCGCCGGGCGAGGCGTGCTGCTGCGACTGCGAGCAGAACCCGCAGTCCTCGGGGCATGCGCCGAGCTTGGCGTTCTCGAGCACGTGCAGCGACACCCGGCGGCCCCAGTGGGCGCGCCGGACCCGGAACGCGGCGTCGAGCAGCGCGAGCAGCTCGTCGGGCAGCGCGTGCAGCACGGCGCGCGCCTCGTCCCGGGTGACGACCTCGCCCGCGAGCGCTTTGTCGGCGAGCGCCGACCAGTTCTGCGACATGGCCGGGACGCTACACAGGGACGCACTGACCTTCGGTCAGCGTCCCTGTTCCGCCTCGATCAACAGGGGGCTTTCCCGCCCCCCCGTTCGCGGCAGAGCCGCGAAATTCACCCCTCCGCGCGTCGCGTCGCGCGGATCTTCTTGGCCGTCGGTCCATGCGCCGATGTGTAGCACGAGGGCTTTGATCGAAATGGCTACTTCGGCGCCAGCTTCATCAGCTTGTTGATCGCCTTGCCGCTCGGATCGGTCTTCTTGCGATCGGCGAGCACGACCAGCGCGGCGCCGTGTGCCTGCGACATGCCGGTCGCCTGGCCGATCCAGGTCTCGCCCTGGGGCTCGGCGGCCTTGGCCTCGGCCGGGGTCGCGAAGTTGCACACCAGGACGTCGAGGTTCTCGACCGCGCCGCTCTGGCAGTCCTTGGCGAACGACACGGTCGCCGCGGTCATCGCGGGCGGCGCGATCTTCTCGGTCTTCCAGGCGTCGAGCACGGCGTCGCGCGGCGTCGCGGGCTTGTCCTTGCTGCAGGCCGCGAGCGCGAGCGCGCAGACCACCAGCGCGAGCCTCGGCAGGGTGTCAATCACGGTGCCCCCGGTGCCTGCCGTTGTCATGCTTGATCTTCACCCGTTCCTCGATGATCACGGGCCGCTCGTGGACGATCACCGCCGGCCGGTCATGGACGATCACCGCCGGCGCGCCGATCCCGACGTCGATGTGGAGGCTCGGCGCCGGGATGTGGGCCTCGACGCTGATCCCGGCGGCGGGGGCGACGATCACCGGGGCCGGGGCGACCACGGCCGGTCCGACGAACTCGGCGCGCGCGCCGATCCAGCCGATCGGCGCCTCGACGGTGACCACCGGACGCTCGTAGACCAGCGGCTGGTACACGGTGTTGATCCGCATCATCTGCGGCCGGGCGCTGACGTAGGCGCGCGGCGGCTCGCCGACGTAGAAGTACGCCCCGCCGGCGATCTTGAACTCGGGGCCCTCGGACGGCGCGAAGTAGTGGTAGTGCGGCCCGTTGATGTAGCAGTACTCGTCGTCCGGATATTCATCGCCGATCACCGCGTTGACGTGGATCGGGTGATGGCCCTTGTACGTGTAGCGCGGTCCGTCGTAGCCGTACGCGACCGGATCCCCGACGAAGTAGTTCGCGCCGCGGTGATCCCGGTACTGGATCTTGTCGGCGTCGAACACGTGGACGTGCGGGCCCTCGATGTAGCACAGGCCGCCGCCCTCCGACTTGGGCAGCGGATGGATGCCGACGTACCGGACCTGCTGGCCGCCACCGGCGACCGCCGGGGCAGCGAGGAACGGGAGGGCGAGAAGGGGCAGGGCCGCGAGCGCGGCGAGGTTTCTCAGCATGACCCATGGTGTGGCCCGGTCCGGGGTAGGGTCACAAGAAACTCATGTAGGCAGAGGTATTTGCCAAGCGTTTATAACTACTTGCCCTGATCGCGTGGGGCGATCTGGGCCGACACCGAGAAGATGTGGACGATCTGGTCGAGCTCGGCGGTCAGCCGGCCCGACAGCGTCATCGGCTTCTCCGACGGGCTGTCGAGCGGGATCTCGAGCACCACGGCGGCGCCGGCGGGGATGTCGCGGGCCAGCGCGACCTCACCTTCGGACACGGTCTCTCCGGCCGCGGCGAACGTGTATTCGAGCCGGGTCAGCCGCATCGCGCGGCCGGCAGGATTGGTGACCTGGACGAACACGACATCGCGCCGGGGCGCACCATGGACGCCGAGCACGTGCAGCTCGGGCGAGGGCGCGGAGCGACAGCCGGTGACGCACAGCAGGGCGCCGACGGCCAGGCCGACGGAGACACCGATCGCTCGGGCGCGCGAGGTCAAAAGCGATGCGGAGCTGCGATGCATGGACGGGCCGTCGGCCACTGTGTGCGGCTTCCATGCCAGCGCGCAACTTATTGCAACCACGTCCGTGTTGACGAGCCACCGACAGCGTCCGTTCACAGCGCGGGCCGTTGCTGTCGTGGATAGCTCACGTGTACCGTCGTCGGGTGAAGATCGAAAATGGCCGCCGGGTGACCCTCAAGATCGAGCTGTCCGTCGTCGGAGGCGCCGCGCTGGAGAAGAGCACTGTCGAGTACATCCACGGCGCCGGGACCATGCTGGCCGGCCTGGAGAAGGTGCTGCTCGGCCTCGAGAAGGGCGCCAGGCGCGAGGGCGTGATCAAGGCCCAGGACGCGTTCGGCAACCCCGAGATGCACCCACTCAA
>VBLP01000553.1:0-1908 GCA_005887925.1 Deltaproteobacteria bacterium
GCGCGGTTGTCGGCCTGGATCAGGCCGATGATGTCGTCGCCGCGCCACAACGGCAGCGCGAGGATCGAGAGGATCTGCCCGCCGAGGATCGACTCGCTCGACAGCGCTTCCTGGGCGTTGGCGGTGAGCACCGCGGCGCGGTCGGCGAGCACGCGGCGCAGCACCGCGCGGCTGGCGCGCACCGGATCGCCCGCGGCGCGCGGCTCCTTGCTGCGCTCGCGCGTGATGCAGGCCTCGATCACCTCGCCGGGCTCGAGCCGGGCGACCAGCGGCTGCAGCGACTTGTAGACCCGCAGCGCCGTGCTCGGATCGCGCTCGAGCTGATCGGCGACCGCCGGCAGGTTCCTGATCGAGCGCGACGCGATCAGCCGGTCCCCGAGCTCCTCGTCCTCGTCGCCGATCCGCACGGCGATGCGCACCGGATCATGGTGGTTGCCGAGCAGCAGCACGTCACCGTCGGCCAGGGCGATCTCCCAGCGCGCCGTGGCGTCGACCTGGATGCGACGGCCGTCACGCTCGATCGCCGAGCCGTTGGTCGACCGCAGATCGCGGAACACGTAGTGGTCGCCGACCCGCGTGATCTGCGCGTGGTCGCCCGAGAGATGGAAATCGCCGACCACCACCGTGCACGCGGGAGACCGACCGATGGTGGTGACTCCCGCAGACGCGGTGATGCGATGCAGCCGTTGCGTCGAGGTACCGTGGAGGATTTCGAGAGCGATCACGGAAACGTGGCGTCAAACCACTCCTGATCGAGGTTTATACTGCACACTCTCTCGCGACGCATGCCGGGACCCTCGAAAGTCGTCGTCCTCGATCCCGATGCGCGGGCGAGCCGGCAGGTCCAGCTCGGCTTCGAGCGCGAGGGTATCGCCACGGTGGCGGTCGCGGCCGACGCGGCGCGGCTTCCGCCTCCGGAGGACACCGGCCTGGTCGTGGTCGGAGGCGTCGATGGCCAGGGGATCGAGCTGCTCGGCCGCGCCCGCAGCTGGCTCGACGGCAACGGCGTCGACGCGCCGATCGTGTTCGCCGGCCGGGGCGTCGCGCCGGACGAGGCCACCGCCGCGGGAGCCGATGAGGCGATGCGGCCGCCGGCCTATCTCCGCGATGTCGTGACGATCGGCCGGTTGCTGAGAGGGCTTCCCGCGGGGCGGCGCCACCACCTCGTCGGTAATCTGATCGACGTCACCGCGGTCTTCACGCTGGTCCGCGCGCTGTCGGCGCTCGGCCGCAGCGCGACGCTCACGCTGGTCCGCGGCCTGCGGCGCGGCGAGGTCCGGTTCTATCACGGCGAGGTGACCTCGGCGCACGTCGGGATGATCCACGGCCAAGCCGCGCTGCATCAGCTGCTGCTGTGGACCGACGCGCGCTTCGACTTCCACCACGAGAACGTGGTCCGCCGCCACCAGATCCCGATGACGCCCGACGAGCTGTTCGCCGATGCCGAGCGCTTCCTCGCCGGCGTGCGCGACTCGGCCGGGGGCCTGTCACCGGCGATGGTGCTCGAGCAGAACGTCTCGCGCGTGCAGGTCTTCGGCCGGCAGATCCCGACCGAGGTCTACGGCGTGCTGCGCATGTTCGATGGCCATCACACGCTCGCCGATGTCCTCGAGGACTCGCCGTACCGGGTGTTCGAGACCCTGCGGGTCGCGCAGCGCGCCGTCGAGGTCGGCCTGCTGCGCGTCGTGGTGCACCAGCCGCGGCGGCCGAGCTGGCGCGCGATCCTGCCGATCGAGCACTGGCTGGTGGGCAACGAGCCGCGCGGTGCCGCCGAGGCCGCGCCCGCGGCCGCACCGAGCGCGCCGCCGCCGAGCCCGACCACCGAGCGCGACGCCCGGGCGCCGGAGCCGCAAGGCGCGCAGGGAAAGTCCGCGCGCAAGCGAAAGAAGAAGAAGAAGCGCCGCGCCG
>VBLP01000553.1:2131-7047 GCA_005887925.1 Deltaproteobacteria bacterium
GCGCCGGGAAAGCCGAGCGCCCGGACACCGAGCGGCTCTCCGCCTCCGCGACCGCCGACGCCGTGCGTGCAGCCATGGAGCTCGCGGCCGCCGAGGCTGACCGCCGCGCTGCGCAAGCCAGGCGCCCGGACACCGAGCGGATGACCCCCTCCGCCCTCGCCGAGGCGAAACGCGTGGCAGCCATGCACCTCGCCGCGGAAGCGAGTGCTGCTGCCGAGCCCGCCGAGGCCAAGCCCGCAGAGGCCAAGCCCGCCGAGGCCGAGCGCCACGCAGCCGAGCGCGCCCACGCCGAGCCGGGCGCCGGGAAAGCCGAGCGCCCGGACACCGAGCGGCTCTCCGCCTCCGCGACCGCCGACGCCGTGCGTGCAGCCATGGAGCTCGCGGCCGCCGAGGCCGACCGCCGCGCTGCGCAAGCCAGGCGTCCGGACACCGAGCGGATGACGCCCTCCGCCCTCGCCGAGGCCAGGCGCGTGGCGGCCGAGCATGCGGAGACCGATCTGCGGCTCCGCGATAGCCGACCGGAGCAGGACCGCGCCGGGGCGCCGGCCGACGATCCCGCCGCGCACCCCGAGCCGGCGATCTTGACCGCGACCGCCGCCGTCCAGGCCAGCCCGGTCGTCGAGGCCGGCCCGGTCGTCGACGTCAGCGATGCGATCACGGCGCGGCTGTCTGCCCCGGTCGCCGAGGCGCCGGAGCCGCCCAGTGCCCCCGCCCCCGCCCCCACCCGGACCGAGGCCGAGCCACCGACGCCCGTGTCCGAGGCGTCGCACAGCGCCGCCGGCGCGCCGGTCGATGCGCTCGCCGACGAGCCGTCCGATGGCGTGGTCCGCCACCACATCACGACCGCCGAGACTGCGCCGGTGCGGCGCCGCCAGCCGAGCGAGCCGCCCGAGGACGACCGGCCCAGCGACGCGACCGGCGAGATCACGATGCCGCGCGCGCGCCCCGCGATCGAGATCCGGCACAGCGAGCCGTCGATCCTGGTGGCCGATCTCGCGGCGATGCACGTCGCCGTCAGCGCGATCGCCGACCAAGAGGCCGCGGCGCCCGCGACGCCCGACGCCGCGTCACCGGCGCGCGACGCCGTCGCGGCCCGGGCCCGCAGCGACGCCGCGGCGTTCAGCGACACCGAGGAAGCGTTCTTCCGCGCCGGCCGCGAGAAGGAAGTAGTGGCGCGGGAACACCCGATCGAGTCGTTCGCGGACCTCGACGAGGATTATCGGCCGGTCGGGTTCTGGGAGCGGCTGCGGGGAAAACCGCCCGATCCGGCTGTGCCCGTCTCCGACAAGCCCGACAAGCCCGACAAGCCGGAGTAGATCGCAACCGGCGCGCTGCGGCCGGCTAGAGCGCCTTCCAGTCGACCTCGACGCCGCCGCGCGTGCTGCTCATCCGGAGTCGCACCTGCCTGGCGGTCGCGCCGAGGATCGGCGTGGTGCGCGGGAACCGCGCGATGTACGGCGTCGCGAACTCGCCGAGCGACGGGAACTCGGCGCGCACGACGAACGCCGGCCTGCGATCGCGCACGATCTCGAGCGGCTCGATCTCCTTGCCCTGCTCGTCGATCAGCACGACGCGCCACACGCTCTTCTTGCCGCGGTCCAGGTCGTTCTCGCGGCGATCCCACGTCGTCAGCATGACCTCGAGCTCGTACGGACCGGCGACCTCGGTGCGCGCCTGGGCGATGCGCTCGTCGCGCGTGGCGCCGGTCAGCCCGCGGACGTCCGCGTCGTGCGCCGCCTGCGCGGCGCGCCACTCGGGCGACTTGAGCGTCGCGACCAGCTCGCAGACCTCCTGGTAGTTGGCATGGAGCTGGGCTTTTCGCGTCCAGTCCCGGACCACGGCCTTGTAGTCGCGGATCGTCGCGGGCCAGTCCTCGGTCAGGCGCACCGCTGGATACGTCACACTACACGCCGCACAGAACAGCAATGTGATCGACAGTACAGAGAGAGTGATGGGCTTCAGCATCAGGAGGGATCGCCTGGCGGATCGGGCAGGAAGTCGCGCCGCGTGAAGAGCGTGGTCAGGGGGGCTTCGCGCACCACGGCTTCCCGGCCGCCCTCGAGCCGATCGACCAGCCCGAGCACATGGATGACGCGAAGGCCGGCGAGCCGCGCCCGCTCGATCGCCTTGAGGGTCGCGGCGCCGGTGGTGATGACATCCTCGAGGACGACGACCGGCGAGCCCTCGGGCAGCCGGCAGCTCTCGAGCCACTGGTTGGTGCCGTGGCCCTTGGGCTCCTTGCGCACGAGGAACGCCGCGCGCGGCCGACCGGCCAGGAAGCTCATCACCGAGGTCGCGGTCGCCAGCGGATCGGCGCCGAGGGTCAGGCCGCCGACCGCGACCGCCTCGGGCGCCACCTCGTCGATCACGGCATGGAACAGCTCACCGATCAGGGCGGCGCCCTCGGGATCGAGGCTGACCTGCTTGCAATCGATGTAGAAGTTCGAGGTCCGGCCGGACGACAGCATCACCTCGCGCTCCTGGAACGCGCGGCTGCGGAGCAGCTCGAGCAGGCGGGCGCGCTTCGCGGCGAGCGCTGGCCGTTCGGCTAGGGACTGCATCGTCACAAACGCTACCATGCGGCGCGAGTCGATTGACGGAGTGAAGATCACCCCCTAGAGTCGCTGGACCGCGTGCATCTCGTCGACGAACATGATGCTGTCCCGGTCCGGTCGACGGATGACCTGCTCGCGTACTTCGCCACTGCCGGCAAGCCGGCGACCGAGTGGCGGGTCGGCACGGAGCACGAGCTGGTCGGCGTGACTGCCGGCGGATCGGCGGCCGGCGAGCCCCCGGGCTACGACGGGCCGCACGGGATCGGAGCGCTGTTCCAGCGGTTCGCGGCGCGCGGCGGCACGCCGGTGACCGAGGACGGCCACATGATCGCGCTGTCGCGGGGCGACGCGCAGCTGACGATCGAGCCGGGTGGTCAGTTCGAGCTCGCGGCGCGGCCGATCCACGACGATCGCGACTTCGTCGCCGATCTGCAGGCCTACGTCGCCGAGCTCGGCACCGCGTCGCGCGAGCTCGGCCTGGCCTGGCTCGCGATCGGCATGCGTCCGTTCGGCGGCCGCGACGACATCCCGTGGATGCCCAAGCAGCGCTACGCCGTGATGCGCGCCTACATGCCGACGGTCGGCACGCGCGGGCTCGACATGATGCTGCGCACCGCGACGGTGCAGGCCAACCTCGACTTCGCCGACGAGGCCGACGCCGCGGCCAAGCTGCGCTGCCTGTACTCGGTCACGTCGATGCTGACCGCGCTGTGGGCGTGCTCGCCGATCGTCGACGAGCGGGTGACCGACTACCAGAGCTACCGCGCGTGGATCTGGCGCGACACCGACCCGGCGCGCGCGGGCCTCTTGCCGTTCGTGTTCGAGCGCGACGACGTCTTCCGCGCCTACACCGAGTGGGCGCTCGACGCGCCAATGTACTTCTTGTACCGCGGCGGCTACCAGCCCGTCGCGGCCGGCTTCACGTTCCGCCGGTTCCTGCACGAGGGCCTCGGCGGCGAGCACGCGCTGCTCGCCGACTGGGCGCTGCACCTGTCGACGCTGTTCCCCGAGGGCCGGCTCAAGAGGTTCATCGAGGTCCGCGGCTGCGATTGCGGCTCGCTCGCGATGATCGCCGCGCTCGGACCGATGACACGCGGGCTGCTCTACGACCCTGCGGCGCGCACTGCCGCGATCGCGCTGACCGCAAAGCTGTCGTTCGCCGAGCGCCAGCGGCTCGCCGACGACGTGCCCCGGCTCGGCTTTGCGGCGCGCGCCGGCGGCCGCAGCGTCGGCGATCTGGCGGCCGAGCTGGTGGCGATCGCGCGCGATGGCCTGTCGCGGATCGCGCCGGCCGCGGTGCCGCTGCTCGCCCCGGTCGAGGCGATCGCGGCGTCGCGGCGGACCCAGGCCGATCACGTGGCGGCGGTGTGGCGCACGCACGCCGGCGATCGCGCGGCGCTGGTGCGCGCGCTGGCGCATCCGGGCCTCGCTCCCGGCGCCTGATCAGTCGTCGTCGTCGTCGAGATCGATGTCGACGCTCTCGCTGGTGGCGTGCGGGACGACGCCGCGGCCGGAGCTCGGCGTGCTGTGTCCGGTGGGTCGAACCGCGCGCGACGGGGTCGGTGCTGGCGCGCGGCTCTGCGGCGCGAGGGGCTGGGTCTGCGGCACGGGCGTGCGGTTCTGCGGCCGCAACGGCTGGGTCTGCGGCGCCGGCCCCCGGGTCTGTGGTGTCAGTGGCTGCGTATCCGGTACGCGGCCCTGCGGCGCGGGTCCCCGGCTCTGCGCCGCCGGTCCCCGGCTCTGCGCCGCGGGCGTGCGGATGACCGCGGCCGGGCGAACCGCGACCGTGGGATACGACCGATCGCGCTGCAGCTCGGTCGCGGCGTGCGGGATCGACAGATCGTCGAGATCGACGTCGAGCGCCTCGAGCGCATGCTCGAGCTCGTAGTCCTCGACCGGCGCCTCGTGCAGCGACCTCGGCGGGCCGCGCAGGACCGCCGGCTCGGGGCGATGCGGACCGGACGGCCGCCTGGCCCGACCCGCCGGCTCGCCGACCTCCCCGCGGGAGGGCAACGGTGCGTCGAGATCGAGCGCCTCCGATGGCATGGCGGCGAGCGTGAAACTGCTGCTCGCCTCGGGCTCGAAGATCGGCTGGACCCCGCGGCGAGACGCGATCAGCTCGTCATCGTCCTCGTCGTCGAACGCGGCCAGCGCGGCACCGGCGCTGATCGCGTGCGGATCCGGGCGGCGATCGTCGCCCCACTCGACGGGCTGGCCGGCGCCGGTGCGCTCGCCGGTGAGATCGTCGTGCAGGCCGTCGATGACGTGGTGGGCCGAGAACTCGTCGGACGGGATCGAGAGGTAGCGATCGCTGTCGTCGCCGAGATCGAGGCGCGCCGCGAAGTCGAGCTCGCTCGGCCG
>VBLP01000111.1:0-2430 GCA_005887925.1 Deltaproteobacteria bacterium
GGCTGATGTACACGTCGCTCGGCGAGGTCCAGGATCTGTACGGCCGCGGCGATCAGGTGATGGGGATCGAGCTGAAGGTGCGCGACGTGGAGCGCGCGGAGGCGATCGCGCAGAAGCTGGAGAAGGCGCTGGGCGGGCCGCCGTATCAGGTGCAGGACTGGTACGAGCTGAACCACAACCTGTTCACGGCGCTGACGCTGCAGAAGCTGGCGCTGGTCGTGATCCTGACGCTGATCATCATCGTCGCGGCGGTGAACATGGTATCGGCGCTGATGATGACGGTGATCGAGAAGACGCGCGAGATCGCGATCCTGAAGTCGATGGGCTCGACGTCGTCGAGCGTGGGGCTGATCTTTCAGGTGGTGGGGGTGGCGATCGGCGCGGTGGGGACGCTGCTGGGGGTGCTGATCCACCTGGATCCGAAGGTGTATCTGATCGACCGGCTGCCGATCGAGGTCCAGCCGCTCGAGGTGCTGCTGGTCGCGGGGATCACGATGGCGACGGCGGTGGTCGCGACGATCGTGCCGTCGCAGGTGGCGGCGGCGCTGCGGCCGGTCGACGGGCTGCGCGCGGATTGAGTCAGGCAGGCACGTGCGCGGCCGAGGCGGCCGCGGGGGCGTCGTGCGCGGGGTCGGGCACGGCGCGATGCGGGCCGGTGATCGTCATGGGCCACCACGGCGCGCTGGTCCGGGCGAGCGACGGCGCGGAGCTCGCGGCGCGCTGGCGCCAGAACGGAAACCGCGACAGGCCGGCGGCGGCGTAGCAGGCGCGGCGGGCCTGGAGGTGGGCGGCGAAGTCGTCCTCGGCGGCGGCGCGGTAGCGGTCGAGGGCGAGCGGGTCGCCTCCGAACCAGGCGGCGATCGCGGCGGCGGAGGACAGGCCTTGCTCGAGCGCCTTGGTGACGCCGGAGAACGCGAGGGGATCGTGGACGGAGGACGCGTCGCCGGTGGCGAGCCAGCCGGCGCCGGCGACGGGCGAGGTGACGGCGGGGGCGGCGGACACGACGCGGAGCCACGCGGGCGAGCCGCAGCCGGCGAGGTAGCGCTCGATCAGCGGCGCGTTGCACAGCTGATCGAAGAGGGCGCCGGTGCGCGCCGAGGCGCCGACGGGGACGAGCGCGGCGTCGGTGACGAAGTTGACGGCGATGTCGTCGGAGGGCAGCGCGGCGGCGTACCACCAGCCGTCGGGGCAGACCTCGACGAGGGTGGACCCGCAGCGGGCGGCGGCGGGCCCGAGGATGCCGGCGATCACGGCGACGGTGCGGTCGCAGCGCTCGTGGCGCGCGCCGAGGCGGCGGGCGACGAACGCGGAGCGGCCGGTGGCGTCGACGACGAAGGCGGCGCGCAGCGAGCTGCGGCCGCGCTCCTGATCGAGGGCGATGCGCCAGCCGCCGGTCTCGGGCACGACGGAGGTGCAGCGCATGCCGAGCCGGACGTCGATGCCGCGCTCGACGGCGCGGAGCCGGAGCAGCTCGTCGAAGCCGTCGCGGTCGACCTGCCAGGCGTGGCCGTCGGGGTCGTGCGCGAGGTGGCGCTCGCGGAGCGCGGGGCCCCAGCGCGCGCGGTGGCTGCGGATCGGCGTGCACGACCAGTCGTCGAGGACGTCGGCGATGCCGAGCGCGTCGAGCGCGGACCGGACGCGGCCGGGGAGGGTCTCGCCGGGGGTGCCGCGGGTGCCGCGAACGCGGCGCTCGGCGATCACGACGCGCAGGCCGCGCGCGTGCAGCGCCAGCGCGGTGGCGATGCCGGGGGGACCGGCACCGACGACGAGGACGTCCAGCGATGGCGCCCTCACGGAACCGACCTGCCACTCGTCATCATCCCCGTCATCGCCCCGCCTTTCCCGGAGGTCCGCAGCGTGAGGCACGCCGTCCGACGCTTCTACGAAAAAGTATTCCGTACGGCGCGCGCGCTGTCCAGTCGGGTGAAATGCCAGAGATTGCCGCGGCAACGAATGCCGCCTGAACCGCGTGGGCATGGCGCGCGGGTCGTGCGACACGCCCGCCCGCATCGCCGTGCACCGCGGGCGTGATGCGCGGCTCAGCCGAGCAGCTCGCGGATGTCGACGCAGAGCTCGTCGATCGCGGTGCGGGCGGCGGCGACGGCCCCGGCGAGGCTCAGGAAGCCGTGGATCAGCGCGGGGTAGCGGCGGTGGCGGACCTCGGTGCCGGCGGCGCGCAGCAGCTCGGCGTAGCGATCGCCCTCGTCGACGAGCGGGTCGTAGCCGGCGGTGACGACGATGGCGCGCGCCGAGCCGCGCAGGTCGGGCCAGTACATCGGCGACACCGCGGTGCGATCGTCGCTCGGGTTGAGGTAGTGGCCGCGGAACCAGTGAATCACCGAGCGGGTCAGCAGGTATCCGTCGGCGAGGCGATCGACCGACGGCGAGCCGTGATGGAGGTCGGTCGCGGGATAGATCAGGACCTGCAGA
>VBLP01000111.1:2460-11997 GCA_005887925.1 Deltaproteobacteria bacterium
GGCCGTTGCCGACGCGGGCGGTCAGCGCGTCCCACGCCGCGCATGCGTCGTCGATCGCGGCGGGATGGCGGTGCTCGGGGCCGAGGCGGTACTCGACGGAGGCGACCACGCAGCCGGTCTGCGCCGCGATCAGCCGGTTCACCGGCTCGGAGCTCCGGATCGAGCCGATCACGCCGCCGCCGCCGTGGAGGTAGACGAGCCAGTTCGGGCCGGCATCGTGCGGCACGAAGATGCGCACCGGGATCGGTCCGCCGCGGCCGGCGACGGTGGTGTCGGTGACCTCGGCCATCGCCATCGGCGCGACCTCGAGCGGCGAGAACCCGGCCTCGGCGAACGTGCGGGCGCGCGGGGGCTCCATCGTGTCGAGCGCCGGCAAGCGGAGCAGCCGCGAGACGGCGAGCACCGCCGCGATCTGGCGATCGAGGTCGCGGTCGACGCCGCGCCGGCGGCTCCGCGCGAGGACATGCACCAGCGGCGGGGCGAGCGCGGCCCGGGCGGCACCACGAAGCAGCCAGTCTTTCACGGCCGCGACCTTATCACCATCGTCACCGTGTTCCGGGGCGGGCGCGGGCGCACGGCGGGCCGGGCGGTGCGCCGGTTGATTCTCGGATGGTTTCGCGCGATCAACGCGGGCTTCGGGTTCGCGATCGCCAAGGCGCTCGCCGAGGCCGGCGCCAGGATCTCGGTCGCGACCTGGCCGCCCGCGCTCGGCATCTTCAAGACCATGCTCGAGCGCGGCAAGCTCGACGCCTCGCTGGCGCTCCGAGGCGGCGGCAAGCTCGGCTTCGCCAGGATCTACCCGCTCGACGCCGAGTACGATCAGCTCGACGACGTGCCGGCCGAGCTGCGCGACAGCCGGCGCTACCGCGACCTCGGCGACTTCACGATCGGCGGGCTGGCCGCGGCGGTCGCCGCCGACGGCGGGGTCGACATCGTCGTGCACAGCCTGGCCAACGGCGCCGAGGTCAAGAAGCCGCTGCTCGAGACCTCGCGCAAGGGCTACCTCGGCGCGGTGTCGGCCTCGGCGTACTCGATGGTGTCGATGGTCCGCCACCTCGGGCCGGTCGTGCCGCGTGGCGGCGCCTTCGTGTCGCTGACCTACATGGCGTCGCAGCGCGTGGTGCCGGGCTACGGCGGCGGGATGTCGTCGGCCAAGGCGGCGCTCGAGTCGGACACCCGCGTGCTGGCCTACGAGGCCGGCCGCGCGTGGGGCCACCGCGTCAACGTGATCTCCGCCGGGCCGTACGCCTCGCGCGCCGCGAGCGCGATCGGCTTCATCGGCCAGATGATCGAGTATGCGAAGAACAACTCGCCGCTGACCGAGGCGATCACCGCCGAGGAGGTCGGCGCGACCGCCGCGTTCCTGTGCAGCCCGCTCGCCAGCGGCATCACCGGCTCGACGGTGTACATCGACAAGGGCTACCACGCGATGGGCGTCGCGGTCGATCGCCCGACCTTGACGTAGCGCTACGGATCTCGTAGCAGCGCCGTCATGACGCCAGCAGCTCCGCCACGCTGACCGGGGCGTGGTCGGTGACCGGCGCGAACGCCGCGACGGCCTGGTCCCATGGCCGCATGTCGCCGGGCGCGGCGCCGTGGCCTCCGTCCTTGTACTCGGCGATGTCGTCGCGCACGAGCTTGGCCAGCGCGCGCCGATCGGCGTTGATCAGGTCCGGGTGGCTGGCGATCTTGGCGATCGCCGAGGCGACGAGCGCCTCGCCCTTGGCGGTGTCGCCGGTGAGGTACGCCTCGATCGCCGCCTTGCGCAGCTGGGCGATGTCCGAGAAGTGCTGGAAGTCGTCCCGGTTGGCCGCGGTCTCGATGCGCAGGAGCATGTAGTCGACGCCGGTCAGCGGCGCGCCCTTGCCGTCGCACAGCGTGTCGTTCTTGACCGAGAGCTTGCCGCGCTCGACGTCGCGATCGGTGGCGCGGATCATCGCGACATAGCCGGGCCGCAGCGGGTTGGCGCCGCCGGTGCCGCCGAGCGTCTGGTGGACGCCGAGGTGGACCTCGTCGGTGTCACCGAACAGCTTGGTGATGCTGTCCTTGACCTTCGAGGTGATCTCGAGCGCCTGGGCCAGCGGCGGCGCGACCAGGTCGGCGAACCCCGACACGACACTGATCGCCGTGCCGAGCCGATCGGCGCCCCGCAGCGCCAGGAGGCCGGCCTCGATCTCGACGGTGCCGCCGCGGAACGGCACGAGATCGAGCAGGACGTAGTTGGACAGCACCGCCTTGCTGGCGCGGAACTTGTCGCCCGACGGCGCGGCGAGCCGGACGATCTCGACGCTCTGATCCGCGAACGCCAGCTTGATCCGGCCGTGAACCGCTGGCTGCCACTCCTGGAACCACGTCCGCGACTTGGTCAGGAACATCTCGACCAGCCAGATCCGCAGGTAGCCGCGATCCGCGACCAGTTGCGCGTCGTCGTAGGCGACATCGACCTGCGCCTTGGGGATCGGCTGCGAGATGAAATGCACGCCGTCTTGATCGAACCAGGATTTGAGCTTGTCCCACACCGACATGACGATCTCCTTCAAAGGCGAGAGAGCTCTCGCAAGAACAACGTGATCTCGTTTGCGGCACCGCCGTGCTTGCGCAGGTAGTCGCGCAGGGCGCGCGCGGTCGCGATCAGCTCGTCGGGCGCGTAGTCGCCGACGCCGGCGACCAGGCGCTGGGCGAGGCCCGGCAGCAGCTGCGACGGGATCGGCGGGATCACCAGGCCGGAGGCCGCGCTCCGCCGCAGCGCGCCGATCACGTACTCGCGCGCCAGCTCGGGCTCGGACGCGCTGGCCCGCGTGACGATCTCGGCGGTGCTCGGGTCGCACTGCACGATCAGGAGCCGGACGCCCGCGAGGTCGCTCTGGGTCTCCGGTTCGCTCCGGGTCTCCGGCTTGCGCCCGGGCAGATCGCGGCCGTAGTCTCGGGTCAGGGCGACCGTGCCCTGTCGTGTGCGGGTGAACCGGCGGACCACGTGATGGATGCCGGGCTTGTTGCTCCAGGCGTTCGCCAGCTCGGCCGCGAACGAGCCATCGGCGTCGATCGATGCCCGGGCGGGTGCGAGGGGGGAGCTCGGCTGCGGCGCCTGCGGCAGGACGCGATGAAATCGAGCGCGATCGAGCGATCGGGAGCCTCGGCGAGCGCGAGGAGGGCCGGTTCGAGATCGCGGCCGACCAGCGCGGGCCACTCGCCGCGCGCGGCGATCGAGGCGGTGCCGCGAGCCGGTTCGCCGGGTGCCGGGCTCCGGATCGAGATCTCGGCGAACGTGGGCAGCAGCTTGGTGATGACGACGACCGGCGTTGTCTGCGTCGGCAACGCTGGTTTCGGCGATGGCATGTCGATTCCCATCGCCGTGGGCGGTTCGGCGATCACGGGTACCTGGATCGGCGGGATCTCGGCGGATCTTGCCTTCCAGATCGCTCGCACGACGAGCACCACGACCGCGGCAGCGAGCCCGATGGCGATGCCCCACACAGGATGAGAAGCGAACAGTCCGGACAGCGCGCCACCACCGCCGACGATCCCGAATCCGGCCGCCAGGCGCAAGCCGACGCTGGATGGCCCGCTCTTGGTGGCCGACAGCGTGGCCGGAGCCGGTACGCCTGGAGGGGCAAACACGATCCTCCTCCGACGGTCGGACTGCCTGTCGGGCAACGGCGTCGGCTGCTGCGGACGCTTCTCGATGCCGTCGGCCTCCCCCTTCGCATCGGCCTGGGCCGCCGCTCGGGCATGCGCCTCCGACTCTGCCCTGGCGCGAGCTTGGGTCTCCGCGCGGGCGCGCTCCGCCTCTGCGTGCGCACGCGCCTCGGCCTCGGCCTCCGATGCGGCCACGGCCTCCTCGGGATCGCCGGGCCCAACTGCGGCGCGATCGGAGAGATCGACCGGTGACGCGGACACCGTGGGACCGCGCGCAGAGGGCGCGTGGTGGCGCGGAGCACCGGAACCGGCGTAGCCAAACATCGTCTTGCCGGCCGGCTCATCGCGCTGTGCCGATTGCATCGGCGGCAGCGGTCGCCCGCAGGCTGCACACGCCGGGGCGGTTGACAGCGCGTTTGCACCGCAGTACGGGCACGGCCTCGTGCGGGCGGTCGTTGCGGCCGTGTCCTCGGGCTCCGTGATCACGGCCGCGCGGTGGGGCTCCAGCCTTTCGAGCCCGGCAGCCGAATCGCCGTCCGTGGTACCCGGCCGATCGGTGTCGTCGAGTCCCTTGGCGTCGGCCTCGGGAGGCAACGCGCGGCGGGACGGCGGCCCACCGACGTACATCGCGTCCGAATCGAGGGGACCGCCCGGGTCGAGGTCGGGATGGGCTCGGTGGTAGTCGTCGCGCGCGCGCCGGATCGCGTCGCGGTACTCGCGGAGCTCCTCGGAGGTCTCGGCGAGCAGCCGGTCGAGCACGGCGTTCAGGCGCCGGACGAGCTCGTCGGTCCAGGCTTGTCGTACCGCGAGCCACGCACCGAATGCGGCGCGCAACCGTGCTGCAGGCAACCCGAGCGTCAGCGCAGCATTGTGGGCTGCCCTGAACAGCCGGAGGCCGGCGTCCGGCAGCGTGAGCTCCACGAGCTCGGCTGCTTCGATCGCTGCGATCACCGCGCGCTCGGTCGGCAGCTCGAGACCTGTTCCGCGGAGTAGCTGCCGGTGCAGCGCCCCGGCGCGGAGGTCCGGGTGCAGCCGCTCGAGCGGCGTGTCGAGGATCGGTGGGGGCGCGCTCGGTGCCCTCGGCGCGCCGGCGGCGCCGGGCGGCACGGCGCGCGTGACGATCTGCCGCGCGGTGTCGATGGCGGCGGTGGTCTCGGGATCGAGGCCGTCGATGAAGATGTCCTCGAACAGGTCGTCCGGCAGACGCGTCCAGCGCGCGATCTCGCAGCTCAGGCGCTGCGCCCAGGGTCTGGGAAGCTGGCGCGCGGTCGCGCGGGCCTTCGATAGCTCGCCGCGCGCGAGGGCGGCGCGGCCCTGTGCGAACGCCAGCGGCGGGAACTGCCGGTGCGCGGCGCAGCGCGGCTCGGCGCCGGCGTCGATCGAGCTCGGGGTGGTGGTCGGCGCGGTGGAGCCGAGCACGGTGATCACCGCGGAGCACAGGCGGTCGCCGTCGATCGTCGGCGACGCGGCCTCGGCCCATGTCCGCCAGGTCGATGCCGCCTCGCGCGCGGCGGAGCGCAGCGCGGGATCGCTGCCGGCGTCGAGCAGATCGAACCACCGGACGAGCTCGAGGCGCAGGCGATCGCGCAGCGAGTCGGGTGGCCGCCAGTCGAGCACGGTCGCGGGGAGCGCGGGGACCGGATCGGGGAGCACGGGGATCGATCCGGCGGGGGAGACCAGCGCCTCGATCCGGGCGCGCAGCAGGACCGCGAACGCCGCGAGCGCAGGCTGGTCGAACGCGAGGTGATCGATCAGCTGCGCCAGCTCGGGCGCGGCGTGCTCGGGGTCGCGCTCGGCGGCCTCGACCACCGCCTCGATCACGGCCAGGCGAGAAGTGGCCAGCGCGCCGGGCTGCCCTGCGCGCGCGAGATCGCCGGCGATCTCGGCGATCGCGGCCACGGCGCTGGTCGGCGGCCGGCTCTCCCAGGGAAAGCTCGGGCCTTGGGACACCGTCCACAGCCGGACGGCCGAGGGCCCCGCGGCGGCGGGTGCCGCGACCAGGCCGAGCCGGGCCCGCTGCCGGAGCCACCAGGCCGGCGAGGCGGAAGCGGATACGTCGGACGCGGCGGGCCCGGTTGCCGGGGGGCTCGCTGCGCGCCGGCCCAGCATCGCGGCGCGGAGCCCGAGGTTGCACCACAGGGCCTCGAGGTTGCCGGCCATGCCGGTATGGATGACGGCCGAGGCATACGTGGCGCGGATCGCGAGCGCGACCAGCTCGCGTCGTCGCGGTCCCTGGTCGTCGGCGCCTGGGCCGCCGGCGCGGTCGTTGCGCTCGTCGACCAGCTCGCCGGCGCGGCCGTCGGCGGCGAGATCTTCGGTGAGCGCGGCGCACCAGGCCCAGTCGGCCTCGTCGCCGATCCGGGCCTCGACGCTCTGCCACAGCGCGGCCGCGTCGTCGGGTGGCAGGATCCGCAGCGCAGCGTCGTGGACCTCGACGGGGATCGCCATCAGCGATCCGGTCTCCACCATCCGGCGGAGCGCGCCGCCGAGCAGCGTGCGTGCGCGCGCGAGCTCGAGCGGGCGATGCGCCGCGAGGCAGCGCTCGATCCGGTCCGGCAGGCCGCGATCGACCTCGAGCACGGTGCGGCCACGGAGGTGCGTGGTGCGCAGCCACTCGTGGCGCGCCAGCTGGTCGAACATCGCCTGCGGGTCGCCGGCGGGCAACGCCGGGACGAGCATCGGCAGGTCGAACCGGCGCAGCAGCGCGATCGCCGGCAGCAGCGGCTCGAGCTCGCCCATGCGCTGCATGATCCGGACCTCGACGTACGGGTCGCTGTCGTCGCGCTCGAATGCCGTCAGCGGGACGGCCGGATCGGCCTCGACCCACTCGGCGTGGCGCGCGAGATCGAACGGGTTGTAATGCGGCACGGCGTCGGGCTCGGCGGCGAGCGCGCTGACCCGCGATGGCTCGGGCGACAGCGCGAGCAGCTTGGCGATCAGCGGCTCGTCACTCCGCCGCGCCGCCGGCAAGCGCCTGTCGAGGTAGCTGCGCGCCTCGTCGGCGTCGAAGCCGCGCAGCTCGTGCAGCGTGAGGAACGGCCGGGCCGCGGTGACCCCGGTGGGCCGCGCGGCGTCGGGCGCGGTCCAGTTGGCGTAGCGGCCGGCGAGCAGGCGGCGGCCGGCGAGCACGACGCGGAGCTGCGGCGCCTGCGCGTGCAGCCGCTCGAGCATGAGGAAGGTGGCCTCGACGCTCGGGATCACGCCGCCGGTGACCTCGAGCTTGGTCAGCTCCTCGCAGGTGTCGAGCACCAGCACGGGGCGCGCGAACGACTGCAGGAGCGAGCCGAACCACGCCATCAGCTCCTGCATCTCGCGGCTATCGAGCAGCGCGTGGAGGTCGCCACCGGCGGGCCGGGCCAGGTCGCGCAGCTGATCGAGCGCCGATTCGACGAAGCCGATCAGCTTGTCCTGGCTCTCGGTCTCGATCAGCGCGGTCAGCTCGTAGGCCAGGTTCGCGATCAGCTGGCCGGGCTCGTGCGACGGGTACGCCGGGCTCAGGTGGTCGAAGTCGATGCGAGCGACCTGGAGGCCGCGCTCGGCGGCGAGCTCGACGGCGAGGTGGCGGATCAGGCTCGTCTTGCCCATCCCGGCGGCGCCCACGACGTGCAGCGCCCACGGCGCGCCGGGGTCGCGGTCGTCGAGCACGCGGTCGAGCGCCGCGAGCGCGGCCGGGCGGGGCACGAAGTGCGCGAGCTTCCTGCGATCGCGCTGGACCGAGTACCAGCGCTGGATGCGGTGCTGCGCGACGCGCACCGCGCCGGACAGCGGCGGACCGAGGCAGCGCGCGAGCGCGATCGCACCATCGACGAGGTCGTGGACATCGCCGGGGCGGCCGCCGTCGCACGCGGTGGCGACCCGGTCGAGCAGCTCGTGCGACAGGTCGTAGTCCGAGCGGGTGCCGAGCTGGCGGGTGAGCTCGGCCCACGCGCTCAGGACCGGCGGCAGGCCGTCGAGGTCTGCGATCTGGCCGCCGATCGCCGCCCAGCGGTCGAGCTGGCGGTGCGAGCGCAGGTTCGCCACCAGCGTCGGGGCATCCGGATCGCGCACCGAGATCGCGCGGTGGCCGGCGTCGCCCTCGACATGGAGGAACGGGCCGGCCTTCTCGATCACGGCGTCGACCGCGCCCGGCTGATCGAGCACCTTGCGCAGCGCCGGCTCGGTCCAGAACGGCGGCAGCGCGAGGGTCGCGATCTCGTCGGGGGACAGCGCGCGGGGCAGCTCCCGGCTGCGCGCGAGCGCGTCCTCGAACCGGCGATCGAGCGCGTCGAGGTCGATGTCGTCGTCGAGCCTCACGGTTGCTTCCTCACCAGCGCGAGGAGATCGTCATCGGATGCGGGACGCACGATGCCGCGGAAGTTGTTGGCCTCGTCGGGCATCGCGGCCTCGAGCGCGACCTGGAACCCGTCGCTCCACAGCTTGCCGGGATAGCCCTGCGTGCCCTTGGCGAACCACCTCTGCACCCGGTCGACCATCGGCCGCTGGCGCAGCTCGAGGAACCACCGCCGGGTGGCGGCGTCGGGGGCGCTGCGATACGGTTGGAGCAGCACGCGCTGGTAGGCCAGCATGTCCTCGCCGGGCGCGAACGGCTCGAGCCGCATCGGCGGGCCGAAGCACGACCGCCGCTTCTCGCCCTCGGTGACGTCGAGCAGCGTGTCGTCGTGCGGGCTGCCGTAGCGGAACGTCAGCACGACCGGGATGACCCGGCCGGCCGCGCCGAGCCCGAAGCTGGTCACCAGGGTCTGCAGCAGGTACGGCGTGCCGGTGCCGTACTCGTGGACGTCGTTGAGCAGGACGACGACGTTGCCCGAGCGCTGGGCGATCAACGCGTGGGTGGTGCGCGCGTCGTCGCGCAGCGCGACGAGGTCGGCGGTGAGCGCGTCGCTCCAGGCGTCCTGGTCGGTCGCGGTCAGCGCGCCGGCGAGCACGCCGTCGCGCGGGGCCAGCCCGTAGGCGGCGCGGGTCCGCTTGATCGCGCTGGCCAGCCGGCGCAGCAGCTCCGCCTCGCTGCGGGGATAGCCCTCCGGATGCTTGCGGTGCAGGAGCAGCGGCACCGGGACGTGGCCGTCGCGGGTCGCGGTCGCGGTGAGCTCGATCAGCGTCCGCCGCTTGCCGAGCTGGCTCAGCGGCTCGTTGCTCGGTGGCCGCGCGGTGATGCACAGCACCGGCGGCCGGCGCTCGGCCATCAGCTGGTAGAACGCCTCGACGATGTCGAGCCGGCCGCAGAACGGCGCCGCGCTGCGCTTGCCGTTGAAGCTCGGCAGGAGATCTACGTCGCTGCGCCGCAGCCAGCCATCGATCAGCGCGGCGTCGGGGTTGTCGGCGGCGGGCGCGACCGCGACGTCGCTGGCGATATCGGTCATCGCCGCCCACACCGGAGGCTGGTCCTGCGCGAGCGCCTCGCCGAACGAGCGCGCGAACAGCCGGCAGGCGACGTCGTCGATCTCGCCGGCCATCGCGATCACGATCGGCACGCCGGCGCGGACCAGGCTCGTCGCGAGCGGCTCGCAGTCGCCCGGCGCCAGCGGTGCGCCGGACGCGCAGGCGCTGAGCACCACCATCGCGGGCGCGACGGCCTTGCGGACCAGGCGCTCGGCGAGCGCGTCGCCGCCCACCGTCACCTCGCGGTCGATGGTGTCGTCGTACAGGCGAAGGCTCGCCGCGCCGGTCGCCGGATCGATCTCGCCGTGGCTGATCAGGTGGATCACGTGGGGCTGGAAGGTCTCGACCAGCGCGCCGAGCTCGGTCTGCGACGGGCGCTGGATGATGCGCTGCTGGATCCGATCGCCGATCAGGCGGAGCACGCCGAAGCACTCGGCGGCTGCGCGCACCGAGTCGTTGAGCGCGGTGCCGATGACGAACAGGTAGCGCAGCGGATGGCGCAGCGGCGGGAAGGCGATCGTG
>VBLP01000556.1 GCA_005887925.1 Deltaproteobacteria bacterium
CGAGCGGACGGCTCCGCATGTGGCTCGGTCTCGATCGTCAGGCCACCTGCGCTATCGCAGATCAGGCGATGGCGATAGCGTGCGGGCTCGGCCGGCCAGTGCTGATTGAACAGCGACACGACGATCGAATCGTCGGCGTTCTGCGGCATCCAATCCTCCGGAGGCGGCACGGTCAGCACTGCCGCGCGGATCTGCTTCTCGACGTCCCAATAGTTCACGGGGAGCTGTCTCCTCCACAGCTGGAACGCGTTCTCCAAGTAGCGGACCCGCGATCCGCCGTTCTCCTCGCATTCGCGAAGTGTCGTGCACACAGCGCGTACGAGCAGACCTCGCGCACAACGCTCCAGCTCGCCCGCGTGGATCGCTTCTTCCCACAGCCCCATCGCGAGATGGCCCGAGTGGACGCCCGGGATCGCGAGAACACAGGCCAGATCCAACAGATCCGCTTGCGGAAAAATTTCGCCATAGGCAGTAAGCGAGGCGCACCCTTCGCCTTCAACCGCGGCGGCAAGGAGTGGCCGCGCGTGTTCCCAGGCAAGCAAGGGTCGTAGTGGCGTCGTGGTCATCCCGTAAACTCCGATGGATTCGTTCGTTGGCAGAGAGGCAGAGAGGTCAATCGTCGTCCGGGGCCATCGGCTCCGTGTCGCGGTCCTCCCACGACGAGGCCACCGCAGCGCTCGGCGCGGCCGAGGCGACCGCAGCGCTCGGCGTGACCGAGGCCACCGCAGCGCTCGGCGCGACCGAGGTATCCCCCGCCAGCCATGCGGTCGAGAGCGACGACGAGTGGCGCGCCCACCAGGCGGGCCGCACGAGCTGGTCGACGTCGTGCGCGCGCAGCACACTCCCGAAGACTTGTAGGCCATCCTCCGAATCGATGAGGTACAGGTCGACGTAGGCGGTGGCTCCAATCTTCGTGGGCTCGTCGTGAAAGATGGCCGGAGGGGACATATGGACCAAGCCCGGTGACTGCTCGCACGTCGTCCGAAATCGGCCCTTCAAGTGGACCGGATAGACGCGCTCGCCGCGGGCGGTGTACCAGATGATCCAGGGTGCCTCGGGCGCTGGATGATCTGCGCGGCCAGCGATCCGCATCTCGCGGCGCCCGACCGGATGCTTGTACAACACGCGGGCGACGGCGAGTGGAAGCGGGCCGTCTGCGATCCAACCACTATGGCGGCGCGCAATCTCGATCGGGCCGAGCTTGCCGCGCACGCGCGAAGGTGGCTCGCCCGACGGCAGTTCCAACGGAACCAACTCAATCCGTGCGCGCTCGAGTGATCGCGCAATGGCCCGGTCGAGCGCGCTGTTATATGCGTTTTTCATTCTCCGCTCCTCGAACCAGCCTTCACGATGCACCATCGCGCTGTGACCCGCGGAACCAGCGAAGCCAGCCGCGCGGCGAGCGCGCCGGGGTGTGCTGCGGCGCCGTGGGCGCGTAGCGGGGCGAGGTGCCGGCCGCTCGCTCGGCCTGCTCGATGATCGGTGCGAGCTGTGCATCGCACCGCGCGAAGAACTCGATTTCATCGGCAAGGCGATCGAGCCGCACGGTGCTGTAGCCCATGACCTCGGCCTGCCGCCAGGCGATCACCTCGTCGAGCTGCGACAGGTGCTGGTACGCGTAGGCCACCGCTGAGTCGGCCAAGGTCACGCTCCCCGTGCGAACCATGGTCGCGAGCTGAGCGGCGAGCTGGTGCAGCCGATCGAGCGCGGCGTTGTAGCGCCGGCAGCGCGCCCAGACGCCATGTTCTCCCGAAAGGTCCGCGTCGGGCGCCAGGTGACCGACTCGCACGAAGTAGGGCCGGATCGCGCGGCGACGCTCGCGGTGATAGACGATCTCGATCTGGTCCTTCAACCAGCCGGCCGAGTCCACGACGACAAGGATCCGCAGCTCTCGACTCAGGCGGAGCGCGCGTGCATGTCGCGCCATGCGGTCGTACGTGACCTCGCCGATCGCGCTGGCCGCGTTGCTGTCGGCGGGCATGCTCCCTTCGGCGAGCTGGGGCTCGCCAGCCGCGATCTCGATGGTGTCCTCGATAGGCTTCACGCGCTGGCCTCCGCTGGACTCGCGGATGACGCAGCGACAACGCTACCGGGGTCGCGCGGAAAGAACGTCTGGAGCCGCTGCCCGCCAAACCGTGGATCGGGCGTGCCCTCGATCCGGATCGCGTCCGTGGCCGCCAGCTGCCGCAGGTGACGCCGAACGGTCGACGCTGGCATCGCCAGCAATTGGCTCAGCTGGCCGATGTCCGAGCCGGGTGCGTCTCGGATCGATGCGAGCACGCGGTCCCGCGTGGCCTGCGCGGACGGTGTCTCGGCGGGCGGCGGCGGCGGTGCGCGGTGCACCGGCTTGCTCAGTCTCGAGGACATCGCGAGGCGAGGTCGCCTTGCCAGCGCCGATGCGAACGCCTCCTCGATCGCGTCGATGATCGCGCACTCGATGGCGTGAACAACCTCGGCGATGAACCTATCGCGTGCGGTTTGGAGTCGCCTTTCAAGGGGAGTGGTCATCGCGTACCCTGGGGCCGTGGGAGATGGGAATGGGCGGGCTCGCCTCGTCGAGCTGCCGCGCTGGGCGCTCTCCGGCGCGCGCGGATGCGTACCAGGAGAGCGCGATCCTCACCAGCGAGCTGCCCGCGCGGATCCCATCGCAGCGAGAGCGCGGCTGTCGCGTGCTGCTCGGCGTCGTCATCGCGTTGACCCTGCTCGTACAGCGCACGCGCGAGGTAGCGATGCAGCGTCGCCCGCTGCGCGTCATCGGTGGGCAATACCGCGAGGGCGCTGCGGAACCTCGCTTCTGCCCGCTGTGGGTGGCCGGTCTGCAGCACGTAGAGGCCGATTTCGGCTTGTGCGCCGGCTTCCTCGGACCGATCGCCGATCACCGCGGCCGTGGTGATCGCCGCTTCGAGCAACGTCACCCCCGCGCCGACCTCGCCGACCCGGAGCCGGGCGGACGCGAGCGCGCGCAACGCGTGACACCGCGCTCGGCACGGCGTATCGCCGATCCAGCCCAGCGCGGCCTCGGCGTACTTCGCGGCCTCGATCGCACCCAGCGTGCCCCCGTGCGTCCGCGCGATGGCGGCCAGCTCGATCAGGAGTTCCGGTACCTCATCGCGCGCCGCGAACCCGCGCACCAGCATCGCGGTGGTATCGAGAACGACCGGCAAGGTTCGCGAGGCTGGCGACTGATCGCGAAGCCATGCGACGACTGCGCCGAGCTCGTCATGGACGATCGGGCCACCGGCGAACCATATCTCGACGCTGTCGAGTTGCTGCTCGTAGAACGTCGCGACGTTTACGCCTCGGTCGGTCAACCCCCAGAGCCGACGAGGGATCACCTGGTGAAGCTGTACCCAGCACTCGTAGCCGAGCACGATCGCCAGCCGACACACGGTGCCGCGTGGCGCCTGCCAGCTTCGGGCCAGGCGCGTGAACAGATCGGCCGTGACGTCCTCGACCGCGCGAAGATCCAGGAGCTTGCTGGGGGAACCGCTCTGGAGCTGCGCGAACACCGCGGCGCACTGCGAAGCGTCGGCATTCGCAGCCATCGCGATGCGCTCGATCTCCGCGTGATGTTCCGCGACTCGCGCAGATGACGGATGTGTCGGTGTCACGACGAGGGCGGGCGGACCGCTGCTCGCCCCGCTCTCATCGGCGCAGCGGCTCCGTCGCCCGGTCAGCAGTCGCCCCAGCCGCGCGAACAGCGCAGCGGGCGTACCGGCGGCGGGATCCTGGATCGTCATTGGTGTTCCTCGTCCAGGGCGGGATTCTCCGGTGGAGCCGGCGCCACCAGCCCCGCTGTCTCGGGGTTGGTGGTGCACGGCCCGATGCCCAGCGCGCCGGGGCTCTCAGGGCGCGTGTCGCTGTGGGGGCGCCGCGCTGGTCGCGGCCGGCTCGAGCCGTGGCCCAACCGCTCGGCAGCTAATTCGTCTGGTCCGCCAAGCAAGACGTTCCGGTCGCCGGCCTCGGCCGCCGCGATCGCGGCGGCGCTGGGGGTCGGCGCGATCACGAGCCGGCGGTCGGCGACAGTGCGCAGCCCGTCGATCCGGCGTAGGGCCTCGGCGCGCGTGGGTCCGTCCGGCAGAGCCTCGAAGGTCTGCTGCGCTTCCCGCAAGCCACGCTCCAGCTCACGGCGGACACGGGCGCCGTTCTCGTAGTCGATCGCGGCGTTCGTTGACTTCAGCTCGAGAATGAGCCGCACCACCTCGGCGATCGCGGTACGGCACACGTTGCTTGGCACGGCGTCGGCGAGGCTCGACGTCTCCCGATCGGTGCTCGACGCCCGTAGCACGTCGTCGATCATCACGGTCGCCCCCGCGACCAGCTCGGACGACCGCGGGTCAATCACGACGACGGGCATGTCCGGATCGACATCGATCGGAATCGTCAGGGCGACCGAGATGCGCGAGCACGGCACTTGAAGCGCCGGCCAGTCGGTCCGCACGACTGCATCGAGCAAGAACGGCGTTGCCTTGGAGCGCTCGGCCAGGCGCCGCATAGCCGCGTGCGCCTCGCGCAACGCCACTCGATACGCAGCGCGTTCGCCGGCCTGTCCGCGATAGTCGATCCATCCCTGGGCGCTCCCGTTCACCTCGTGGCCGACATAGCCGATCCAGTCTTCGACCCGCTCGAACGGGTTGAACGCCAGCGCGGTGCATCGGCTGCATGTCGAGGGTTCACCCGCGATGTCGCGGAGCGTGTCCAGCTCGGCGAGGACGATCCTTCGCTGCGCGCGGAGTACCAGCTCGGAGATCGACTCGACCACCGCGCCGAGTCCATCGTGAGGAACGACCTGGGCCTTGATGTGAGCGACAGCCGTCGCCATCGCGTACACGTGGCGATCGGCCTCCATGTGCGTGGCGAACGCGTGGGCGACGTTCTGGCCCCGGAATGCGGCATAGAGGGCTTCGACGCGCGGCGGCGCTGCGGTGATCTGCTGCGCCAGTTCCTGGAGGTGCTGAATCAAGGAGGGGGAAGAAAAAGTCATCGGCTTTGCTCGGCGGGAATCGTTGGGGGTCAACGCCTGGCGCTCGCTCGGTTCGGCCCGGTGCAGCCCGGATGAGAGCGGTGGGGACGGGCCGCCTCCTCTGGCTGAACCGAGCGAGCGCCCGACAAGGTCACTCGTTCGTTCGCGGGGCGGGCGTCTGGCGCAGCCTCGCTAACAAGATGCGATCTGCCTCGGCCAGGTGAGAATCTGGATCGCGGCGCAGCGCCAGCGCCGCTTGCGCATGATGTTCGGCCTCGCGGCTGCCCTGAAACATCAAAGCAAGCGCCAAGTGGTGGTGCGCCACGGCCAGGAGCTCGGGGCTTGGCGCCAGCAGATCGATCGCTCGGCGAAACCGGCGCTCGGCCTTCACGTAGTCGCCGTGATTGAGCGAGATCAGCCCGTTCTGGCACAGGGCGCTGGCCTCGATCGCGGGAGCCTTGGCCTCGGCCGCCATCGCGATCGCCCGATCGAGCAGCTTCATCGCGGTCTCGGCCCGGCCCTGCGCCATATGCGCAGCACCGAGCACGCGCAGGGCCTTGCTCGCGGTCGCGCCGGGGGCCTCGCCCAGATAGAACAGCGCTTCGTGCGCGAGCATCGCGGCGCGGTCGTCGCCGCCGCACGACAGCGCGATCTCAGCGACCTCGGTCAGCAAGACGGGGATCTCGATCGCGGCGCTGTGCGCGCGCACGAGCCGGGCGATCGTGTCGATAACCGTCGGCCAGTTCGCCAAGGGCTCCCAGCGCCGCCCGAGCTTGGCGATCGCCGCCGGTAGGTTGGTGTCCTTGCAGCACAGGTGCGTGAAGAAGCGGGCGGGACTTGATACACTCGACGGGGCCGGCCCCGCTTCCGACGACGACGCCGGCGCCCTAACGCGCCGGTCCCGGTCTGCGAGGCCGGGGCACGCACGCTTGCCGCGCCCG
>VBLP01000112.1 GCA_005887925.1 Deltaproteobacteria bacterium
GGATGAGAAACACGTGCCTGAGTTCACGCGTAGGCCGGGTGGGGGCAGTACGACGCCGAAAACGACCGGCGGGGCGGAGCCGCTCGCGCCCGGCAAGCGCACGCTCACCGAGCAGCTGGTCGCGCCTGCACCCGTGCAGCGCGCTCCGGCTCACCCGGCATCTGGCGGAGCGTCCGGTGCCGCCCCCGCCGCTCACGAGCCCCGCATCGCGTCGCCGGAAGCCGGCATCGACAAGCCCGGGTTCATCGACAACTCCAAAGGCGCCCCGCTCTACAGCGCGCCGGCCGAGGCCGGCGGCGAGCTGCTGCGAGATGCGCCGCTCCCTCCAGCCGCCCGCGTCTTCGCGAGCGGGACGCATCACAGGCTGAAGCACTGGTGGTATGTGACCGCGTTCGTCGAGGGGACGATGCTGCGCGGCTACGTCGAGGACTTCCGCGTCAACGTGAACCTACCCGAGCCGCTCGCCGAGCTACGCCAGCTCATCGGTGGCGAGACGCCGGAGGGCCTGGCCAAGGAGAAGTTCCACGGCGCGGTGCGCGACGGCCACGACCTCCGCTACTACGAGAACGTCCTCCTCTACGTGAACAAGGGCCGTGACGGCATCAGTGGCACGTACCAGGACCCGAACGTGCTGGGTGGCGGGGCGAACAATATCAAGCTGACCGCCGGGCACCGGATCTGGCTCGTCAGCCCCGAGTACGCCAAGGCGCTGGAGAGCGTGGTGCCGTCAGGGTCGCTCACTGGCGGCGCGGTCGCCAAGGTCAAGCGCTTCGCAGGGCACTTCCAGGACATCCTTCAGAGCGTCACCGAATCACGGCGCCACTTCGACGAGGTGGCCGGCGAGTTCGCGCAGGCCATCCGGGACCACCTGCCGGCGATCGTCGGGATCACAGCCGGGTTCCTGGTGGCCGAGGCGGGCTCGATGTTCCTCGCCGCCACACCCACCGGTGTGGGCCAAGCCGCGGCGGCGGTGATCCAGCTCGCGCTCTCGGCGTTCGGCGCGGCCGGCATGGTCGAGGCCGGGATCGAGGCGCTGAAGCACGGCGGCGCCTGGCTCACGACGGCCTGGACGGCAAACGGCCGGGCCGAACTCATCGCCGAGGCAAGCAAGGAGTTCCTGCGCATGCTCGTCGCGATCGCCGTCGCGGCGCTCGCGTACGTCGGCGCCAAGGGCAACTACAAGAACGCGCTCAAGATCGCGGACAAGATGCCGACGGGCGGGCTGCCGGCATTCGCGACGGCGGGGCACGCGCCAAGCGGCGGGGCCGGAGCCGGGACCGGCGTGGCGATCGGCCCGAGCGTCGGAGGCCCGGCGGTCGTCGGGGCCGCGGCGGTGGGGCTGAGCGACAAGAATAAGGCCGCGCTGGGCGAAGGGCCGGAAGTCGACGGGGTCCGCGACAAGGACGTAGGCGAAGCCAGTTCAAGCGAGCGACGCGACCGTCGCGCCGCCGACGGACGCGAGCGTCCCGCGCGTGAAACTGCCGGCGAGGCGAGACCATCGACAGAGACGCGGACCGAGCTGGCCAAGCACATCCCTCCACCCGGCGACGCCTTCGCGGAGTGGTTCGACAGCCTCACGCTCGCGGAGCTCGATAGGCTGCTGGCCGACGAAGGAGGCAACGGGCTGCGAGGCGCTGCGGAAATCATCGACGACAGCATCCGTCACCCGGGCGGGCTGCATGAATGGCTGATGGTCGCCGAGGTGCGTCAGTTCAAGAAGTGGGGCGTCTCGCTGAGGACCATCCAGGATGGCCGCACGTTTACGTTCGCGACGATCGGAAAGAGCTTCCGGCACGGCGGGGCTGGTGCGGGTACGATGCACCGCGCGCTGCGCGCCATGATACGCTCGTCGGGCAGCTATGAGGAGTTCCTCGCGAAGCTGAACCAGTGGGCCGACCGCGAGCTCGTCGCGAGCCACAGCACACGATGGCCGCACGATCCGCCCCTCGGGCGCTACAGCTTACCGGACAATCTCCAAGTGCGGAGCCGCTGATGACGTCACCGACGCTGATTCCATGGACCGAGCTGCTCTCTAAGCACTGGAGCAACGTGACGGATGAGTACGGGCCGCACAGCCAAGCGGTGGCCAGCGCGCTCGTGACGCTCGACAAGACACGATGGCTGGAGCAGGTCGGCCAGCCTTGGCAAGAGCGCGTCGTCGACCGTCCAGATGATGTCACCATCATCCGATCGTGGGACGAGTCGCTGACCATCTTCGGCGAGGATCTCCGGTATAACGCCAACGGCGTCCTGGAGGCGCCTTGCGCGCGTGTCGACCCCATCCTGGAACGATACCCGGAACGGAAGGCGTGGTGGCAGAAGGCCCGCGACGATGCCAAACGATATACCGTATTGCGCGGCTGGGCTCCGCAGACTCTAGCTCGAGAACAGCGAGACCTGATATTCGAGTATCTCTACGAGTTCGTCTCGATGCTGCTCGCCGAGATCATCGCCGCGCCCGAAGCCGAGTGCACGTACTTCCGCGAGCAACTTCCTTGGTTCCACGCCGGTCATTTCCCCTGCGGATGGGATGGCGACTGGCCGGAGGGGCGCATGCGAGTGTACTGATGGCAGCTAGCGCGCGGCGCGCCTGAGGACGAGCCGCCGCACCCGCGGATATCCGCGGCGGGCGTGCGCAGTGCTCTGATCGAGTTCAGCGGCTGGTTTACCAGGTCGGCGACGATCGCCGGGCGATCAGCGTCCGCGATCGGGTCTGGCCACGTAGGCGATCACGGGCACGCATCCGAAGGCGCCGCCGCCTCGGCAAGCGCATCACCTCGTCCTGTGCCAGAACACGATCGCCTGACCTATGAGGAAGCATCAAGGCTTGCGGCTCGCCGCTCCCGCATGGCGCCGATCGATTTCGGCGGTTCGGCCGCGCCGCTTGAGTTCCTGCTGCTGGTGTTCGCCGGCTGGGTGAACCGCCGCCAGCGCGAGGTCGTCGAGTACCTCCAAGAGGAGAACCGCGTCGTCTGCGCGAGCAGCTCGGCGACCGTCGCCTGCGGTTCGCCGATGACCAGCGCCGCCGGCTTGCGGCGAAGGGCAGAGCGCTCGGCCGCCGCGTCCTGAACCAACTCGGCGGCTTGGTGACCCCCGATACGATCCTGCGCTGGTACCGCGAGCTCATCGCCAAGAAGTACGATGGCACTTCCCAGCGAGAGGGCGGCCGGCCCGGCACGGTCACTTCGCTGCAACGCCTGGTCGTCCAGTTCGCCACCGAGAACCCGAGCTGGGGCTGTACCCGGATCCGTGGCGCGCTCCGCAACCTCGGCCACGAGCTCGGACGAAACACGATCAAGCGCATCCTCATCGAGCATGGCGTGGATCCCGCGCCCAAGCGCGGCAAGACGATGCCGTGGAAGACCTTTCTCAAGTCGCACTTTGGCGTGATCGCGGCGACCGACTTCTTCACCGTCGAGGTACTGACGTTCGGCGGTCTCGTCCGCTACGTCGTCTGGTTCGTCATCGATCTCGAGTCCCGCCGTGTGCATATCGCCGGCCTGATCCGTCATCCGCACGACGCGTGGATCCAGCAGGTCGCTCGCAACTTGACCGACAACGTCGATGGATTCCTGCGCGGCAAGCGCTACCTGATCCATGACCGCGCCCCGCTGTTCACCGACGCGTTCCGCGCGGTCCTCCGCACCGCCGGCATCCAGTGCCTCAAGCTCCCAGCTCGAAGCCCCAACCTGAACGCCGTCGCGGAACGCTTCGTGCTCTCCATCAAATCTGAGTGCCTCGACAAGCTCGTTCCACTCGGTGAGCGCCATCTCCGGGTCGCGATCTCGGAGTTCGTCGAGCACTACCATCTCGAGCGCAACCACCAGGGCCTCGACAACCGATTGATCACCGCGGTCGCATCGCCGGCCAACCAGAACGGCGATCCCGCTGCACCGGTCTCGCGGCGTGAACGCCTCGGCGGCATCTTGAGCTACTACTATGATCGCCCAGCGGCGTAGCCTTGGCGCACAAGCGGTCCACGTCGCCGATGATCGGGGCACGGGCACCATATACCTGCGCCGTCGTCGTAGACCTGCGTTGCCGAGGATCGGTGACGCGCCACGACGGTGGGGATCCCCGCGCGCAGACCCGCGGATCTCGATCGAGCCGCCGGCCGCAATTTCGGTCTGGCCGTCTCGAGGCGTCCGGTTCAACGCGTTCTGCCCCGATCGACATCTGGCACCGGACGGCGCCGCATGAGTCGACTTTCGCACAGCAGCAGCAGGCCGGCGATGTCAGGCCATGGGATCGCGATAGACCGCGGGGACTGATAGCTCACAGCCAATCGCCAGGAGAAAGGTTCCATCGGTGTGCTCGGTCGATGTCCAGCGCCCGCCGGTCCGGCGCCACACGACGATCTTGTGTTCGCTGTGGTGCACGAGCATGACCTCCTCCAGCGATTCGATCTGCTGGTAATGCTCGAGTTTCTCACCGCGATCGTAGTCCTCCGTGGAAGGACTCAACACCTCGACGAGCAGCTTCGGATTGAGCGCGGTGTGGCGCTTGGGATCGGTCGGATCGAGCTCGACATGTCCGCAGATCACGCTGGCGTCCGGGTAGGTCGCGAGACCTGTTGCACGCACGCGAATTCGAAGATCGGTCGTGAATACACTGCACCGGCGAGCCCCGAGGGCCAGGTTGAGCAGCGCGATCACATTCGCACAGATCCGAGCGTGCTCCGGTGTACCGCCGGCCATCGCCCAGATGCGTCCATCGAGGAACTCGTGCCTGATCACGCTATCTTCCTCGACGCGAAGGTAGTCCTCGAACGTGAAGCGGTGATGTGCCGGCACGATCAGCTGGCGCGGCGGGCGGGGCCGAGGCGGGAGCGGGCGATGATGAGGGCGAGCAGGGTTTGCTCGAGGGGCTGGCTGGTCTCGACGAGGTGGTAGTCGACGCCGGCGGCGGTGAGGGTGCCGCGGACGCGGGCGAGGAAGCCGTCCATGCGGTCGAGGTAGTCGCGGCGGATCGCGGCGGGGTTGACCAGGACCTTGTGGTCGGTCTCGAGCGCCTCGAACTGGGTCAGGCCGTCGTAGGGGAAGCTGCGCTCGTGGGGATCGAGGATGTGGAGGACGGAGACGTCGTGGCGCTGGGCGCGGAGCTGGCTGAGCTGCTTGAGCGTGTCGTCGTCGGCGTCGAACAGGTCGGACGCGAGGATGATCAGGGCGCGGCGGCGGCGGGTGAGCTCGGCGATCCGGGCGAGGGCGGCGGCGGGGGATTCGTCGCCGGTGGCGCCGCGCGCGATGATCGACTCGAGCACGCTCATGAGGTCGTGGAGGTGGTTGGAGCGGCCGCGCGCGGGGACGAGGGTCTCGAGCGCGCGGTCGCCGCAGGCGATCAGGCCGACCTTGTCCTGCTGCTGGATCACGAGGTAGGCGAGGGCGGCGAGCGCGAGGCCGCCGTACTGGAGCTTGGCGATGCCGCCGCCGGCGAACGCCATCGAGGCCGAGGCGTCGAGCACGAGGTAGACGGTGAGCTGCGACTCCTGCTCGAACTGCTTGACGTAGTAGCGGTCGAGCTTGCCGTAGGCCTTCCAGTCGACGTGGCGGAGCTCGTCGCCGGGCGAGTACTCCTTGTGCTCGGCGAACTCGACGGACGAGCCGTGGACGGAGGCGCGGTGCAGGCCGGACAGCGCGCCCTCGACGATGACGCGGGCCTGGATCGGCAGGCTGCCGAGCCGCGCGAGCTGCGCGGGATCGATCCACAGGGGCGTTTCGCGCGGGTCGACGGCGGGACCGGGACCGGGGCCGGGACGCGCAGCGTCGGTCACGGCGTCATGCCCTCGGCCTCGGCGCGGTAGTTGAGGATCAGGCGGTGCTGCAGGGTGGGGCGGGCGAGCGCGGCGACGTCCTCGATCGAGACGGCGAACCGGCCGGCGAGGATCGCACGGGCCTTGGCGGCGAGGATGAGGAACTGCGACGCGCGCGGGCCGGCGCCCCACGACACGGCCTCGCGGACGAACGGCGGCGCGTTGGGCGCGGTCGGGCGGGTCGCGCGCGCGAGCGCGACGGCGTACTTGACGGCGTGGTCGGCGGCGGGGACGCGGCGCACCAGGTCCTGGAGCTGGACGATGCGCTGCGGCGACAGCACGCGCACCAGCTCGGGGCGGTGGTCGCTGGTCTGCTGGCGCACGATCTCCTCTTCCTCGGCCTCGCTCGGGTAGTCGACGTCGACCTGGAACATGAAGCGATCGAGCTGGGCTTCGGGGAGCGGGTAGGTGCCCTCCTGCTCGACCGGGTTCTGGGTGGCGAACACCAGGAACGGCAGCGGCAGGTCATGGGTCGTGCCGCCGGCGGTGACCCGGTACTCCTGCATCGACTGCAGGAGCGCGGCCTGGGTCTTTGGCGGGGTGCGGTTGATCTCGTCGGCGAGCACGAGGTTGGCGAACACCGGGCCCTTGAGGAAGCGGAAGAACCGGCGGCCGGTGCCGGTGGTGTGATCCTCCTCGAGGACCACGGTGCCGGTGATGTCGGCCGGCATGAGGTCGGGGGTGAACTGGATGCGCTGGAACGACAGGTTGAGCGTCTCGGCCAGCGTGGAGATCAGGAGGGTCTTGGCCAGGCCGGGGACGCCGACGAACAGGGTGTGGCCGCGCGCGAACAGCGCGACCAGGAGCTGCTCGATGACGCGGCGCTGGCCGATGATCCGCTTGTTGATCTCGGCCATGATCTCGTCATGGGCCTGGGCGAGCTCGGCGACGGCGTCGAGATCGCTCTTGATGATGACGCTGGTCGGCTCCTCCGCGAGCGGCAGCTCCTCGGGATCGCCGTGCAGCATGGTGACCTCGGCGAGCTTCTCGCCGGTGACCGGGGTGGGGCGGCTCTTGTTCATCAGTGTTTCAGCTGGTCGCATGCGGAGCGCTCGCGCGCCGCTCGTGCGTCGTTGGTCTGAGCATACGCCTCGGCGAGGCCGCAACGCGTGGTGGGATCGAAGGGACTCACGCCCAGCGCTTGTTCGTAGGCGGCGATCGCCTCGCGCCACTGGTGGCGCGCCGAGCGTGCCAATCCGAGCGTGACCGCCGCCACCGCGTCGTGGTCGTCCGCGGCGACCAGCGGGGTCGCCAGCTCGATCGCGCGATCGAAGCGGTGGAGCTCGACCAGCGTGCGCGCCAGCTTGTCGGCCACGAACGGCTCGGGGCCGGTCACCAGGGCTTTTTCGTACTCGAGGACGGCGGCCTCGTTCTGGCCGTGTGCGCGCAGCATGCCGCCGAGCCGCGCGTGCTTGCGGGCGCGCGCGTTGACCTGCTCGAGCCCGACGTTCTCGGTGTTGACGCCGCCCTTGGCGAACTTGATCGGCTTGCCGGCGCGCGCCTTGCTATCGCCGACCCGGAGGTGGGTGCGCCACTCCTTCTCGACCGCAGACCACGGCATGCCGAGCGCCTCGGCCACGGCGCGCCGCGCGCTCTTGCCGTCGCGCTGCGCGATCAGCGAGTCGCGGATCCCGCGATAGCCGACCTTGCTCTGCATCCAGCCGACCAGCGTGTAGACCTCGGCGTAGGCCAGCGCGGCGGCCTCCTGGCTGGGCAGCTTGGCCATCGAGGGGTGCATCTCGTCGAACGTGATCAGCCGGCCCCGGCGCAGCGCAGCGGCGAGCAGCGCCTGCTCGGTCGCCGACAGCTGGAGCTCCGGTGCGCGCCGCCACCGGATCTGCTCGAGCCGCGCCAGGCCCTCCTGCAGCCAGACCGGCACGTTGTCGTGCGACAGCCGCGACACGATCAGATGGGTGTACTCGTGGGCGAGCGTGTCCATCCACGGGTAGCCGAAGATGGTCGCGCGCGGCGAGACGACCATGAGCTTGTTGTACTTGGACAGCGCGATCGTGCCGGTGGTCTCGATGTCGGTCTCGGTCAGCGGCGAGAGCTTGGCGAGATCGGTCGGCGCGCCGAGCAGCTCGACCCGGATCGCGTCGGCGGGCCTGAGCCCGAGGTCGGCGCCGATCGCGTCCCAGGCGGCGTCGAGGACTTCGCCGGCGAGGCCGGCGATCGTGGCGTCGGGGCCGGGCGCATACCGGATCACGAAGTGGCCGCGCGGCGAGCGGGCCTCGGCGAAGCCCTCGGTGACCGACAGGGTCGAGGCGGCGAGCCGGCGGGTCTGGCCGACCAGGCCGTCGACCGCGTCGTCGGGCAGCTTGTCGAGGAGCTTGAGCGCGCCGGGGTAATCGCCGGACTGGAAGGCGAGCTCGGCCTGCAGCCACCGCACGTCCTGGGTATCGGCGGCGCGCTTCTGGAGATCGCCGAGCACGGCGCGCGCATCGTCGAGCCGGGAGGTCTGGAGGAACCGCGCGGCCTTGATGACGTCGCCGGCGACCGTGCGATCGCGGCGGGCGTCGGCGGGCGGTGCGGCCAGCGCGGCGAGCGCCAGGCCGGCGGGCACGGCGAGGCGGACGCGCGGGTGGGTCACTTGATCAGCTCCTGGTAGTAGCGCTTGATCAGATCGTCGTAGCCCTCGGGGGCGACCGCGCCCTTCTTCTTCATCGCCTCGAGCAGGTCCTCGCGGAACCGCTCCGGCGCGCGGTACTCGTCGGCGCCGGGGATCCGGATCGGCTCGTCGCCGACGGCGCCCTCCTGGGCCTGGCGCGCGGCGCTGCGCGCGCGATCGCGGGCCTTGGCGAGCGAGTCGGCGGCGGCGCGGGTGGCGGCGCGCGCCCCGGACGGGTCCTTGACCCGCATGCGCTCGTCGGCGGCGGCCATCTGGTCGAGCGCCCCACCGAGCTTCTTGCCGAGCTCGGAGCCGGCATCGCCCGGGAGCTCGCCGCCGAGCTGCTTGGCGCGATCGGCGAGCCGGCGGGCGCGGTCGCGGGTCAGCGCCTGGCGGCGGCGCAGCCGCTCGAGCGCGCGGTGGTCGTCGGCGCTCATGATCTGATCGGGCTTGGGCGACAGCGACTGGAGCTCGTCGATCAGCTCCTTGGCGACCGGCCGCGCGCGCTGCACGCCGTCGAGCGCGTCCTGCGTCGCATCGACCCACTTCGACCTGGGGTCGTCGTTGATCGCGGCCTCGAGCTCGCCGGCGATCGTGTCCAGGCTCTGCTTGGCCTGGTGCGCCATGCCGAGCGCCTCGGCGAGGTCGCCGTCGCCGACCATGTGCTCGACGTCGGCGAGCCGGTGCTCGACGATGTCGAGCTCCTCCTTGGCGAACGGGGTCAGCCCGGCCTCGTTGATCTCGTGCAGGCGGTGGCGCAGCCGCTCGAGCAGTGCGCTGACCTTCTTGCTGGCCTCGCGGCGGTGGTCGCGGGCGACCTCGTCGGCCTTCTCGGCATAGGCCTCGAAGATCCGGTTGGCCTCGGCCGCGACGTCGTCCTGGTCCTTGGCGACGTCGGCGAGCTCGTTCATGACCTCGTCGAGCCGCTTCTGCTCGTCGCTGAACTTGTCGCCGCGCAGGCCCGCCAGCGAGCCCTCGAGCGCCGACGCCGCCTGGCCCTGCTGCTGGCGGCACTGCTCGAGCTTGCGCTGGGCCCCGGCGGCATCGCCGGCGCGCACGAGCTTTCTGACCTCGTCGACGCAGTTCGTCCCGGCCTGGGCCTGGATCGCGTTTCTGTGGACGTACTGGTCGAGCACGTCCTCGGCCATGCCGCGGCGGTGGCGGTCGAGCTCGGCGAACGCGCGGTCGAGCGCGCGCATCTCGCGCTCGATCTCGTCGAGCAGGCGCGGGTCCTTGGTGCGCTGGTACTGCGCGAGCAGGTCGGCGAGCCGCTTCTGGTGCGCGGCGATCTCGTCGGACACGTCGAGCAGCCCCTCGAGCCGCTCGCGATCGAGCCAGTCGGCGAGCACGATCGCGTCGTCCTCGAGCTCGCCGATCATCCGCGGATCGAGCGCGGCGAACTGCGCCCTGGCCGGCGGCTTGCCCTTGGGCATCAGGCGCTGCTCGGCGCTCGCGAGCTTGTCGAGCCGCTCGCGCATCTGCGACAGCGCCCTGCGCAGCGCATCGGACGCGTGCGGATCCTTCTCGAACGCGGCGCCGATCGTGCCGAGCTCGACCACCGCCTCGCGCAGGGTCAACCGGCCGCCGAGGTTCTTCAAGATCTTCTCGGCGACGTCCTGCTGGCGACCGAGCGTCTCCTCGTGGCGCTCGCGCGGGCTCACCACCTTGAGGTGCAGCTCGCGCGACCGCCCGACGTTGGGGCCGCCGACCGTATCGTTGTCGCGCGCTTCGATCCAGTAGCGGACCTCGCCGCCGCTCGGCACCTGGACCTCGGCGATGTCCCACATCAGCTTGCCCTGGACGCGGCCGCGCGTGGCGGGCGCATCGTTCGCCGCCGGGGCGGCCGATCGGATCGGCTCGAGCGGGATCGGCTTCTTGCCCCGGTCGCGGCCGGACTCCCACACCAGCTCGGCCGAGGTGATGCCGAAGTCATCCTCGATCACGTAGGCGAGCTCGACCCGCCGCAGCGTGGTGACATCGAGCGGATCGGCCGGCGCCATCAGCTGCACCGCCGGCGCCTGGTCCGGCTCGGCCTCGATCGCGCGCGTCGCGGTCTCGATCGAGCGCTCGCCCGACGGCGAGGTGATCGCGAAGCGGTAGCGCGCCGAGCGATCGATCGTGAGCTCGGCGGTCAGCTGATCGCCGGCGAGCTTGGCGGTGATCGACCCGGGCTCGCCGCGATCCATCGGCTCTACGATCAGCTCGGCGGTGGCCGCGGGGACCAGCACGCGGGCCTTGAGCGCCACGGTGGTGCCGGGCAGCCCGCGGACGTCGCCCGACGACGACGGCAGCGGCCGACAGCCGCGCTCCGTCGAACGGCGCCGGCCGCGCCGACACCAGCGAGCGCCAGCCGTCGGCGACCACGTGGGGCGCGATCACCAGGATCGCGAGGTTGAGGGCGACGGCGACCACCGCCCAGCGCCGCGCGCGCTTGAGCTCGCTCGGCTCGACCAGGCTGTGCGGATCGATGTCGTCGAGCCGCGCCGAGGTCACCTCGACCAGCGCGTTGACCAGGTCACGCGATGGGGCGCCCGGCCGCGCCGGCGCGCGGGCGAGCTCGACCGCCGACAAGAGGTCGCTCGCGATCTCGCGGCGCCGGCCGCCGACCCAGCGCGCGAGCTCGGAATCGCCGCCCCAGCGCCGCCGCGGCGCCACCACCCCGAGGACGACCGCGCTGATCACGAGCAGCACCGCGACGAGGCCGCCGAGCCCGAGCACCGCGAGCGCCGTCGCACGGCTCGCCCCGACCACCGCGCCGACGAGCGGAAGGACCAGCGCGATCCCCGCGACCGCGGCGAAGCTGTACAGCACCGCCCGGCGAACCTCGTGCTGGTACACGAGGACGCGGACACGTTGCAAGAACGTCGGGATCGGAGTGCGAGAGACGGCCACGATGTCGCCTTACTGCGCGGCGTCCAGCATAGCGCACCGACGAGCTTGTGCCGCCGCCGAACCGCGTTTGACGCACAGGGCGCGTGAGGTCCGTGCTATGACGGGCCAGCGTGAATAAGCCCGGTCAGCGAGCGTCCATCTCGACGCATGGACGTGACCCGGTCGATGACCGCGAGCTGGTCGTCGCTGCGCAGCGCGGCGATCGCGACGCGTTCAAGACGCTGTTCGAGCGCTACCACCGGCGCGCCTATGCGCTGGCGTTTGGTGTGGTCCGTCACCAAGACGACGCCCTGGACGTGGTCCAGGACGCTTTCATCAAGGCTCACAAGTACCTGGACAAGTTCGAAGGCAACGCGAGCTTCTTCACCTGGCTGTACCGGATCGTCATGAACCTGGCCATCGACCACCTCCGCAAGCACCGCAAGGTCAAGCCGGTCGAGCTCGACGAGGCCCACCTCGAGCCCGACGCGGACGAGCCGCTATTGCCGCGGATTCTGGGCGGAAATCCCGGCCAGGCCCTGATGGACAAGGAGATCCGCTCCCGGATCGATCAGGCGCTGGATGAGCTGTCCGAGAATCATCGTTCCGTCCTGGTGATGCGCGAGCTCGAGGGCCTGTCGTATGAAGACATGGCCCAGGCGATGAGCTGTTCCAAGGGGACGATCATGTCGCGGCTGTTCCATGCCCGCCGCAACATGCAGAAGCGACTGCTCGACCTGCTGGACCACCCATCGGCCGAGCTCGTCGAGGAGCTCACCGGATCCGCTGCGCCCGCGCCCGACGCCGATCCGCCGGCCGACGACACCGCGCGGAGCACCCGCGCTGCACGGAGCCATAGATGAGCCGCCCCACCTCCGACCGCGACCCGGGCGCCCGCTCCGACCTCGAGCTCATGGAGCACGCCGACGGCGAGCGCGACGCTGCCGAGCTCGCGGCGCACCTCGACCGCGATCCCCAGGCGCGCGCCAAGGTCGACGCGATCCACCAGATCGGCGAGCTGGTGCGCGCGCACCTCGAGCTGTCCGCCGACCGCGTGCACGACGCCAGCTTCGCCGCGATGTGGCGGCGGATCGACGGCCAGCTGGTCGCGCCTACGACCGGCGTGTGGGCGCGCGTGTCCGCCTGGTTCGATCGCTACCGCAGCCACGTGATCACCGGCGCCGTCAGCGCCGGGGCGGTCGCGGCCCTGGCGCTGATCTTCCGCCCCGGCACCCCCGACCCCGGGTTCCCGGCGGTGGGCAGCCACGTCATCGACGTTCGCCCGGCGGCGCTGCGCGCGACGCCCGAGATCGACGCGCTCGACACGCCCGGCGGCTCGAGCACCGTGGTCATCAACATGGATGACGAGGACGGCCACGCCGCGGTGATCTGGGTGACCGACGACACCGATCCGGAGGCGATATGACCGAGCGAGCGCCCACGCGCACGAATCGACCCGCGAGCCGCCGCCCCGCGCTCGCCGGCCTCGCGCTCGCGATCGCCGCTGCGCTCATCGCGCCCCGGACCGCGCGTGCCGACGTCACGGCCGACTGCGAGTTCCTCGAGATCTCGGCCAAGGGCGGCGACAAGCCGGCGATCGACGCCGACCTCAAGCCGCTCGAGAAGAAGCTCAAGAAGCCGCCGCTGTCGACCTGGACCCACTTCAAGCTGCTGTCGCGCTCGCAGAAGGTGCTCGCCAAGAAGAAGGCGGAAGCCATCCCCCTCAAGATCGGCTCGGCGACCGCGACGCTGGTCGAGACCGTCGACAAGTCCAAGGTGCGGCTGACCGTGACGATCGACGACCAGAAGGGCAAGCAGGTCGTCTCCAACACCACCCTGGTCGAGGCCGGCGACTACGTCATCATGGTCCACGAGCTGCCCAACAACGAAGGCCACCTCCTGTCGGTGACCTGCAAGTAGCGCGGCCGGGAGCTGAGGTAGGGTTCTCGACGGGCGCTCGGCGGCTCCCGCGAGCGGCGGAGCAGCTGCCTTGCCGGTTTGAGCTCGGGGAGAGCGCATGCGTAGCCGTGACCGGGGTCGCTTCGTCGGGCACTGGCTGAGTCAACAATGACAGGCAGTTGCGCTGGATGACCCAGGTTTACCCGCAACGGACGTCAGGAGAATCATCTGGGCCGGCTCGTTGTTGTATACGAGCCGTATGTGGATCCCGGGGTTGTCTCGGCGCTGGCTGATCGCCGGCGCGGCCAGCCTCGGGGTGGTGCTGGGTGCGACGATCGGCCTGGCGGTGGACTATCCCCGGGTCGGCGCGTCGGTAGTCCGATCGCGGTTCGGCGGCAAGCTGGCGTCGCGGCTGGGCCGCGATGTCCGGATCGGCGCGATCGACGTCGCGATCGGCCACGCCGTGATGCGCCACGTCGAGGTCCGCGGGCCGCGCGACGGCGACACCCCGCTGGTCCACGTCGACCGCATCGACATCGAGTTCGCCGGCTGGCGATCGCTGGTCGGCGCGGTCGAGCTCGGCGCCGTTCGGGTCGACGGCCTGCTGGTGACGATCCGCCGCGAGGCCGACGGTCAGGACAACGTGCACGATGTGATCGAGCGGCTGCGCAGCAAGGACGGCGGCGGCGGAGCAGGCGGCGGGCTCGGCCTGCGGCCCACGTCGGTCACGGTGACGCACGCCAAGCTGCTCGCCAACGACGAGCTGACCGGCGCGACGGCGCTCGTCGCCGATGCCGACGCGCGGTGGACACAGGACCGGCTGGTCGCGCATGCCCGCGGGGTCACCGCGACCACGCTCAACGCGCCGAAGGCCTCGGCCGCGACGATCGACATCGAGCGGGTCACCGGCGGCACGCCGAACGTCGCGATCGGCGGCGGCGAGATCGCGCTGTGGCCCAAGCTCGCGCTGTCGGGGATCGCCGGCAACATCGTCGCGAACCCCAGGCATCCCGGCGAGTACGTGATCGACCTCGCCGGCGGGTACGGCGGCGTGCCGGGCCGGCTGTGGACCGCCAAGGGCGGCCTCGACCCCGAGGCCCTGACCGCGTCGATCGAGCTCGAGGCGGCCAAGTTCCAGCTCGATCGACTCGCGCCGATCCTCGAGCACTCGGCCGTCGTCGACTACGCCCAGACCTCGGTCGATACCCGGCTGCACCTCGATATCGACCGGCTCGGCGCGAAGTTCTCGGGCAGCTTCCATCTGACCGGCCTCAACGTCGGCCATCCGCTGATCGCCGAGCACGAGGTCCGCGACCTCGACCTGTCGGGCCAGATCGCCGGCAGCTTCGAGCGCGCCGGCCGCAAGCTCGAGCTGACCCGCGGCGACTTCGTCGCGCGCAACATGCCGTTCTCGATCACCGGCATGGTGACGGCGCCGCAGCGGACCGCGCTGGCGGAGACCGCCCCGCCCCCCGCCGCGCCGACTGCCGGGTCGACCGCCGCATCGGCCGCGGCCTCTGCCACCGCGCCTGGCACCGCGTCTGGCACCGCGCCCCCGGCGGCCGGCCCCGCCGCCGACAAGCCCGCGACGTCCGCGCGGCACGCATCGCGCAAGCCATCCGACAAGGCCGCGCGCGCCGACAGGCCGGGCCACGACCGGATCACCCCCGACAAGGCCGCCGCCGACAAGGCCGCCGCCGACACCGTCCTCGGCACCGACAATCATTCCGCCGATCGACTGCCAGCGCGTCCTGAACGCCATCCCCGCCGAGCTGGCGCCGTACATGGCCGGCTACAAGGTGCGCGGCACGTTCGACACCGACATCCGCGTCGACATCGACTGGAGCGACCTCGACGCGACCCAGCTCGACGGCCACGTCGGGATCAACCGCTGCAAGGTGCTCGACGAGCCGCCGGACTCGCCCAGGCGGCTCAAGGACGAGTTCGAGCATCAGGTCGAGGTCGACAAGGACGACTGGATCTCGTTCGACGTCGGCCCGAGCAACGACGAGTTCGTGCCGCTCGATCAGATCTCGCCGTACCTCATGAAGTCGATCATGTCGACCGAGGACTCGGCGTTCTACCAGCACCACGGCTTCATCACGAGCGAGTTCCGCACCGCGCTGATCAACAACCTCAAGGCCGGCGCGTTCGTCCAGGGCGCGTCGTCGATCACGATGCAGATGGTCAAGAACGTGCTGCTGTATCGCGAGAAGACGCTGACGCGGAAGCTCCAGGAGCTGTTCCTGACCTGGCACGTCGAGAACACGCTGACCAAGGACCGGATCTTCGAGATCTACCTCAACGTGATCGAGTACGGCCCCGGGCTCTACGGCATCGGCCCGGCCGCGTATCACTTCTTCGGCAAGAAGGCCAAGGACCTCACCCCCCGGGAGGCGGCGTTCTTCTCGACGATCCTGCCGTCGCCCAAGGCGCGCTACAAGCAGTACTGCGAGGGCACGCTGACCAAGTGGACCGAGGGCAAGATCGACCGGATCCTCCAGATCATGCTCAAGCGCGATCGCCTGACCCAGGACGAGTACGACGCCGCGCTCGCCGCGCCCCTCGCGTTCTCCAAGGACGGCAGCGAGAGCGAGGAGGACTGCCTCAAGCGGGTGAAGAAGGCGATCAAGAACGCCCGGCCGACCAATCCGCTCGCCGCGCACGCCGGCTCCGACCGCCGCGACGCCAAGAAGGATCGGCCCAGGTCCGACCGCGACCGCGGCGACCACCACGAGCGCCGCCATCGCCACGCCGACGACCGCCCGCCGATCTGAGGGCACGGCTCACGTTCACGTCAGGCAGTCGCCACCTGCGCGGCGTTCGGTGCCGCGGTGGCCAGCGCGGTGCGCCGCTGCCAGAACACCGCGTCCGGCCAGCGTTGCTCGAGCCGATAGTAGGCGTTGCGCTCGCGCCAGTAGGCCGAGAACGCGGCATCGAGTGATCGCTCGTACGCGTCGACCGGCTCGAGCCTGCCCTGCAGCCAGTGCGCCATGGCGTGCGCCGCCGCCTGCCCGGTGGTGAGCGCGCGGACGATCCCGCTCGACGACAGCGGATCAACGCCCATGGCGGCGTCGCCGGCAGCCAGCCAGCGCCCGGTCGGCTCGACGCGCTCCAGGCGATGGCTGACCGCCGAGATCACCGACGGGCCCCAGGCCACCTCCGCGTCCGCGAGGCGCCGCGCGGTGTGCGTCGTCCGCGCGAGGTGGCGGCGCCAGGCCTCGGCGTCCCCGCAGCGCCGTGCGTGGCAGAGGTCGGCGTCGGTCATGAACATCACCATCATCCGGCCCCCGGGAATCGGCGCCGAGTACCACCATCCGTCCTGCACTGCCTCGACGAGGGTATGCCCGCTGTCGCCGCAGCCGCGGAGCTCCGCTGCCACGCCGACCAGTCGATCGCGCACGCGGCGCCGCCCTCCCAGCCACGGTGCGAGCGCCGCCCGGCGGCCGCTGGCCTCGATGATCGCCGGGGCGATGATCTCCGCGCAGGGTCTGCGTTCGTCGTCGGCCAGGGTCAGGCACCACGCGCGATCCGGCCGCAGGGTGCACCGGACGACGCGGCGGCGATCGAGGATGCGCGCGCCCGCGGCGACCGCGCGGTGCGCCAGCAGCGCGTCGAACCGTTTTCGATCGATGTGCCAGCCGCTGCCGCACGGGTCGAAGAGGAACGGATGCGTCGAGATCTCGTCGCTGCCCCACGCGCTCTGGTTGGCGAACGACGGTGCCGGTCCGAGCCGTACGACGGCGTCCCACACGCCGAGTGCGGCGAGCAGGGGCCGGCCGGATGGCGGCAAGGTCTCACCGACGCGGGGCCGGTCGTAGCCGGTCGCTTCGATGATCACGACGCGGTAGCCCGCACGCGCGAGCACCATCGCCGCGGTCGCACCGGCCGGACCGCCGCCGACGACCGCAACGTCGCATGCCAGCCTAGCCATCTCGCCCCGGCTTCACCGGCTTGCAGCATGCCTCGAGGCAATGCCGCAGGCGCTCGAGGTCGACGCCGGCGGCGTGCAGCCGCTTCGCGCAGTCGTGCGAGAGAGCGCCGCCCTCGCCGAGGATGCAGCGCAGCAGCTGACACAGCTTCCGGTCATGCTCCTCCAGCCAGCGCACGACCGGTCCGCCGCCCGTGCACTGCGGGTCGGCATCGCGATCGCCTCCCTGCCAGACCGCGGCGGTCACGGTCTGCTCGCGCTGGAAGGCGTAACCGGCGCTGCTGGTCCCGGTGGCACGGACGCGGCAGCGATAGATGCCCGCGGCGCCGGTCGCAAAGTTGCCGACGAAGTGGCCCGGAACGGTTTCACGCAGCACGACGGTCTCGCGCACGCCGTTGGGACGGGCGAGCTCGGTCCAGACATGCGCGCCGGCACGCGCCGGGATCCCCGACTCGGCCAGCGTGGCCTCGAGCGCTACGGTCGCGCCCGGCTCGAATCCCGACTGGTGAGCCGCCGCGCGCAGCGACAGGTTCGAGTACGCGTGCACCACCAGGCTGTACGGCACCGTGCGCTGCTCGGCGGCCAGCGCGACGGCCTCGACGGCGGTCCGGTGGTGCTCGACCGGGACGTCGATGCGGTGTCGGCCGAAGGTGGCCTGCGGCACATCCGGCCGGTTGACCCGCGGCTTGCCGATCGTCAGCAGCGCGTGCCAGGTGCCGGCCTGATCGAAGCGCGCCGGGATCAGCTCGGTGGGCAGCACGACGCGGTAGAACGACCGCAGCGGCGCGAGCGAGAACACCATCGATGGCTCGGCCAGCGCCCGCCATGGTTCGATGACGAGGCCGTTGGGCGTCTCGAGCCGGAAGTCGACGATCTCCGCGTTCGGCGTCAAGACGATGACGTCGACGCCGGCATCGGCCTCGGTGAGCTGGAACGGGATGCGCTGTTCGCGGCCCGGGATCAGGTTGCCCTGCGGATCGAGCACGATCTCGGCGTTGCTGATCCCGGCCAGGATCTGCAGGAAGTACTTCTGCAGGATGAAGCGGTTGTCTCCGGAGATCGCGCCGGTCAGCAGGAGGTACCCGCCGTGATTGCCGGAGATCGTCTGGAGCGCCGCGGCGCTGGTGTTCTGCGGCGTGCCGAGCCCCACGGCATAGGTGAGCGCGTTGATCTGCGGCGCGACATCTGCGATCCAGCGCGGCTGGTTCTCGACGCCGTCGGTCAGGACCACCATCGCCTTGCCGGCGTAGCTGCCACCCGCGCTGTCGAGGATCCCGCGTCCCTCGAAGATCCCGTCGCCGATCGAGGTCGACCCGGAGGGCGCCAGGCCGGTGCCGCTCACGATGTTCTTGGTCCCGAGCCGCGCCGGGTCGAACGGATCGCTGGCCGGGCCCAGCGCCGTCACGCCCTGCAACACCTGCGCGTCCTCGTTGAAGCGAACCACGCCGATGCCATCGCCGTCGAGCGCCAGGTCCACCATGATCGAGGCCGCCTCGACCAGGCTGTCGTGCTTGGTCTGCCCGTCACCGCGGTCCTCCGACATGCTGCCGGAGCGATCGAGCACGAGCGCGGTGGCGGTCACGCGCCGCGCGACGGTGTTCGCCGAGATCGTCACCGTCCATGCGCTGCTGCTCGCGACGTGGCGAACCGTGGCCTGGGTCGTGACGACCTCGCCGACCGGTCCGGTCTCGTACAGCACCCAGAGACGTGCGGTCGCGATCGCGCTGCCCGTGGTCGGGCCCACCGTCACCGAGGGCGCGCTCAGCGTCACGCGCGGGTGCGTCGGGCCGTCACCGGGCTGGACCTCGAGGGTGACGGCGGCGCCGGTCGAGCTGACCTCGAACTCGATCGCGAGCGCGGTCTTGCGCGACATGCCCATCGGGCCCTCGGGAACATCCTGGAAGTCGAGGTGCGGTGTGAGCAGCGTGATGTAGGTCGCGTCGCAGCGATCGACCTCGACGTACTGACTGCCCTGTTTCACGACGAAGCCGAGCGAGTGCCACTTGCTGACCATGTCGAGCATGGTGCCGACGCCGCGATCCCAGGCCTGGTAGCTCGACGTCCCTTCGGGGATCACCGAGTTGGGCCGCGGCACGGGCCACCAGTTGCTGGCGCACGCCTTGAAGTCGGCCTGCCACGGCAAGGCCATGTACCGGCTCATGTCGCCGGCGGACACCACGGCTTGATTCAGGCGCAGCGGATCGGAGGCGCCGACATAGTTGGCGTGATCGATGATCGGCGTACCGGCGATGCCGCCGGCCTCGATGCCCGGAAAGAACGCCGCGCCGACACAATTGATCAATGCGCTCTGGTCGAGACCGGCCGGCGTGATCCCCGGGGGCGGTGGCGGTGGAGCGACCCAGTCGCGTGTGAAGGTGTCGTTCTTCCAGTTCAGCATGACCTGGTACTGGGTCGGCGTGAGCGTCGCCGAGTTGAGCCGGGGCATGTTGCCGCCGCCACCCGCTGGGTTGGCCAGCCGGTTGAAGATGGCGGTGCGCGTGGCGTCGTCGTAGACCGGATCCGGCCAGGCGTGGGCGCCGAATACCTGGACCACCCACTCCGTGGTGCGCGCCCGCTCGAGGATCGGATAGACGTCGCTGGTGTAGGACGGCGTCGCCGGGCCGGTCA
>VBLP01000554.1 GCA_005887925.1 Deltaproteobacteria bacterium
TTTGCCATCGCCGGCATGGGGTTCGTTCTCGCCGTCGGCGGTGTCGCGCTCGCGGGCGATGGCGTGAGGTTTGCCATCGCCGGCGTGGGGTTCGCGCTCGCCGTCGGCGGTGTCGCGCTTGCGGTCGAAGGCAAGGGGTTTGCCATCGCCGGCATAGGGTTCGTTCTCGCCGTCGGCGGTGTCGCGCTTGCGGGCGATGGCGTGAGGTTTGCCAGCGCCGGCATGGGGTTCGTTCTCGCCGTCGGGGGCGCCGGGTTCGCGCTCGCGGTCGGTGGCGCGGGATTCGCGCTCGGCGGCGCGGGATTTGCGCTCGCCGTCGAGGGCGTGCGGTTTGCGGTCGGTGGCGAGGGGTTCGCCGTCGGCGGCGCGGGATTCGCGCTCGCGGTCGATCGCGCGGGGTACGCCATCGGCGGCGTGGGATTCGCGCTCGCCGTCGATCGCGCAGGGTATGCCATCGGCGGCGTGGGGTTCGCTCTGGCGGTCGATGGCGCGGGGCTCGGGATCGGCGTGGGCTTCGCTCTTGCGGTCGATGGCGGGGGATAGGCCATCGGCGGCGTGGGGTTCGCTCTCGCGATCGACGGCGGGGGGCTCGGGATCGGTGGTATGGGGTTCGTCCTCGCGGTCGATGGCGCGGGGTGTGCCGTCGGGGCCGTCGGGCGCGCTGCCGGTGGCGCGGGGTGCGCCGCCGGAGCACCCTCCTCGAACCAGCCATCATCCACCGGTGCGTCGGCGCGCGCTTGATCGGCGCCTTGCTCACCGCTGGACCGAAGCCGGTCGTCCCGGCTCGGGTCGCGCAGCACGGCAGGCTCGCGCTCGGACATCGCAGATTGATAGCGCGCGGGGGGGCAGGAACGCAAATACGCGGAGATCCGACCGACTCAGCTGCGGTTCGCGGCGCGGATCAGCGCGACGGCGACTACCGGAGCGGTCTCGGCGCGCAGCACCCGCGGGCCGAGGCCGAGCGGCGTGAACCCCGCGAGCTGGTCGAGCTCGCCGGGAGCGAGCCCGCCCTCCGGGCCGCTGACGATGGTGACGTCGTCGTCGGCCGCGTCGAGCGCGGCGCTGCTGGTCGGATCGAGCACCAGGCGCTGGCCGCGATGTCGTGCCTCCGGCAGCGCGTCGAGCGCGGCGCCCAGGCTGGCCGCGGCCGAGACCTCGGGCACCTGTGCGCGGCCCGATTGCCGCGCCGCGGCCTGGGCGATCGCGCGGAGCTTCGCGATCCGGGCGTCGCGCCGGGAGTCGTCGAGCCGCGCCACCGAGCGCGCCGCCGGCCACACCACGATCACGTCGGCGCCGACCTCGACGAGCTTCTCGATGCACAGCTCCATCCGGTCGCCCTTGAGCAGCGGCACCAGCGCGCGCACCCGCGGCGGCGCCTGGGCGATCACCTCGGGCGGTCCGGCGACCAGCGTGGTCTCGCGGTCGGACAGGCGCGCGATGGTGGCGGCGGCGCGGCGGCCGGCGCCGTCGACCAGCTCGACCGCGTCGCCGGGGCGCGCGCGGCGGACCCGGGCGAGGTAGTGGTGCTCGTCGCCCCGCACGGTGAGCTCACCGGCCGCGAGCTGGTCCGGCGCGACGAAGATCCGCATCACCGTCCGATCATCGCACGAGCGTCACGCACGACCACGCCGGATCGTCGGCGCTGGCGCGGACGTGGACCAGACGCAGCCCCGCGGCGACCAGCTCGTCGGCGAGCGGCTGGGCCTGCGGCGTCAACAGGCCGGACAGGATCAGGGTGCCGCCCGGCGCGGTGCAGGCGATCAGCTCGCGCTGCAGCGCGCGCAGCACGTCGGCCTGGATGTTGGCGACGACCAGCGGAAACGCCTCGCCGAGCGCCGCGAGCGCGCCGGTCTCGGCGGCGACCCGGGCATCGATCCGATCGGCGACGCCGTTGGCCGCTGCGTTCTCGGCGGTCGCGGCGACGGCGATCGGATCGACATCGAGCGCGACGCACGAGGCGCCGGGCCAGTGCTTCGCGGCTGCGATCGCGAGGATGCCGGAGCCGCAGCCGGCGTCGAGCACCCGCGCCGGTGGCCGCCCACGATCGATCCCACGGGGGAAGACCCCCGCCCCGCCGGCGGAGCCGTCGGGGTCCCCACCCCCCGCGCTCGGCTGTCGCCGATCGGCGATCGCCTGGAGCTCCTCGAGCACCAGCCGCGTGCTCGCGTGCGTGCCGGTGCCGAATGCCATCCCGGGATCGAGATGGATCACCACGTCGTCGGGTGCGGGCGTGTAGCGCTCCCAGCTCGGCACGACGACGAGCTGGCGGGTCAACCGGCTGACCCGGAAGTAGCGCTTCCAGGCGTCGCGCCATTCGGCCTCGGGCACCGCGTCGGCGATCCGGACGCGCGCCGGATCGACGGCGAGCCCGCCGGCCTGCCACCGCCGTGCGGCGTCCTGGACCTCGGCCAGCGCGGCCGGTGCCGCGTCCGCCGCCACCCAGAACACCACGTCGCTGCCGCGCTGCTCGGTGCCGGCGGCGGCGGCGAGGACTTCTGAAACGATCAGCGCCGCGACCTCATCGAGATCCGCAGCGCCGACCGGGACCACGACTTCGGCCCAGGAAGTCGTGGTGCTGGTCGAGGCGCCGGTCACGCGATCAGCGCGGCGCGGCCGGAACGATCCGGCGCTTCATCTCGCGGCGCAGGCGCTTGCGGGCCTCGCGCGTCTTGCGCTTGCGCTTCACGCTCGGCTTCTCGTAGAAGCGACGGCGCTTCAGCTCCTGCAGGATGCCCTCCTTGGACATCTTCTGCTTGAGGATCTTCATCGCCTTCTCGAGGCTGTCTCGAACCTCGACCTCGACGGGTTTGCCGAACGAATTCTCCATGGGAGCGAAGTGGGTACCCGATCGGGCCGGCTCGGTCAAGCGCGGAGCGCGCCGGCGCCCGGGCGCTATGCCTTGTTGTGCTTGTAGAACAGCGTGATCGTCAGGCAGTGAAATTCTGAGTCGGAGCTCTGTGTGACGATCTTGTCGACGATTTCATGGTCGGGGTGACTGCGGATCCAGTCGGTGATGAGCTCGCCCAGTAACTCGCGCTCTTTAGCCTTCGTTGCCGAGAACACCTTCACACCGGTCACGTCGATCGTCCTGCCTTCATCCACCGAAGCACTTGTTAAACGAGCCACAGCACCCTCCGTCTAGATGCCGCCGAAAATTGCGGCCATGTTGGGTCTCTACACTCTGGCGCATGACCACGGTTCCAGTCAATCGGTACTATTCCGATTATGATGAACTTATGGGGTAGCGGCGCGGTGCCACCCTCGCATGCAACCCTCGTTTGCCCTGGTAGTGTCCGCGCTTCAAGGAGAACTGCATGCGTGTCGCCAGACTCTTCATTCTAGCCTTCGCCGGCGTCGCTCCTGCGTTGGCGGCTCCTGATACTCCAAAATCTGTCGGGAAGCTACCACCAGTGGAGACGTTTGCATTGCCTAACGGTCTTCAGATCGCGGTTCTTCGCAGCGATGTGGCCCCGACCGTGTCTGTGCAGGTCTGGTACCACGCCGGGTCCAAGGACGAGCCACGGGAGCACCGTGGTACGGCACACATGTTCGAACACCTGATGTTCAGGGGCACCGATCATGTCCGGCCCGATGTGCACCGCGCGTCGATCGAGGCGCTCGGCGGCTTCGTGAACGCCGCCACGGACGAGGACGCGACGCATTTCAGCGACACACTCCCGGCGGAGTACGTCGACTTCGCGCTGCAGCTCGAGGCCGAGCGCATGCGCAACCTCAAGTTTCTGAAGCCCGTGATCGATGGCGAGCGCGGGGGGGTCGAGGCCGAGATCCGCCAGCAAGAGGCCGCGCCGTTCGCCCTGGGCCTGATGCGGTACCTGGCAGTCGCGTATACGAAACATCCCTATGCGTGGACCGCGGCGGGCAACGCCAAGGAGCTCGATGCGACCTCGCCCGACGACCTCAAGAAGTTCTACGACATCTACTACCAGCCGAACAATGCGCTGGTCGTCGTGGTCGGTAAGGTGACCCTCGCCGAGGTCAAGGCCTCGGTCGAGAAGTACTTCGGCCCGATCGCCAAGGGCGCCGATCCGCCGCGTCCGGCGGCGGCCAGCGCCGAGCCGGAGCAGACCGCCCGGCGCCACGAGGTGGCCGAGCTCAGTGGGGTCGGCCTCACGATGGTCGGCTGGCACGTTCCGGCAGCGCGCGACAAGGACATCGTCGCACTCGAGCTGGCGCAGCACATGCTCGGCACCGGCGAGGGCTCGCGGCTCAAGACCCGGCTCAAGGCCTCCGATCCCAAGACCAAGCGCGCGCTGGCGCTCGACGGCGGAATGGACGCGTTCCTCCACGAGGACCCCGGCATGATGATCGCGGTCGCCGCGTTCGCCGATCCGGCGCAGGCCGATCCGATCGAAGCGGCGATCTTCGAGGAGGTCGCTGTTCTCGCTCGAGAGCGCACAGGGTCTCGGCGACGCCGTCGGCCGATCATGGATCCTCACGGGGAACCCGGGCGCGTTCCTGCGCGACGCCGACGAGATCGAAAAAGTCTCGGCCGCGGATGTCCAGCGCGTCGTCAAGCGCTACTTCTCCCGTGACCGCGCTACGGTCCTCGTCCTGCCCCCCAAGGCCGCTGCGAAGGCACCCTGATGATGCGCACGCTCCTGGTGATCGCTGTTGTTGCTGCGTGCGGACCCAAGTCCGCGCCGGCGCCGCTCCCCATGCTGCCCGGCGACGGCGACACCCACGTCGCCAAGCCGCCGCCGCCCAAGCCGCCGCCGCCCGTCGATCCGTGGACCGGCCGCGAGCTGATCGGGTTCCCCCAGATCAAGCCGCCGGGGCCGGTCGAGCTGCCCAAGATCGAGGAGTACAAGCTCGGCAACGGCCTGCAGGTCTACGTCGTCAAGAACAGCCGGCTGCCGCTGGTGGCGATGCAGCTCGCGGTCCGCGCCGGCCGGATGCACGAGCCCCGGGCGCGCCTCGGCGTGGCCGAGCTCGCCGCCGACATGCTGGTCAAGGGCACGCGCAAGCGCGACGCGACCGCGCTCGCCAAGGCGATCGACACCGTCGGCGGAACCATCGCCGCGGACTCGACGTTCGAGGCGACGATGCTGTCGTGCAGCGTGATGTCGCGCAACGCCGGCACGTGCTTCGAGCTGCTGAGCGACATGGTCACCCAGCCGACGTTCCCCGACGCCGAGCTCGCGAAGCTGCGCGACGCGCTGATCGCCAAGGCGCAGCAGCGGCTCGACGATCCGGGCACGCTGGCGTCGGCGCATGCGCTGAACCTCTTGTGGGGCAACGACCACGTCCGCGGCTGGGTCAACAGCGAGCAGTCGCTGTCCTCGATCCGGCGCGACGACATCGTCGCCTGGCACCGCTCGTGGTTCGTGCCGGGCAATGCGATGCTGGTGATCACCGGCGATGTCGATCCGCGGGCGCTGCGCGGCGACGTCGAGCGCGTGTTCGGCGCGTGGCGCAAGGCGCCGGTCCCGCCGACGCCGACCTATCCCGAGCCCGGGCTGTCGGGCACGCGGATCCGGCTGGTCGACCGGCCGGGCCTGACCCAGACCCAGGTCCGGATCGCGCAGTTCGGGATCAAGCACGACGACGCGCGGTTCTTCGACACGCTGGTGTGGAACCACGCGCTGGGCGGCAGCGGCGGCAACTCGCGGCTGGCCCGCGCGCTGCGCGCCGACGGCAAGCCCTACGTGGCGGTGTCGAGCTTCGATCGCAACATCGATCGCGGCGCGTTCGTGGTGTCGGCGGTCACCCGCAACAACGACGCGATCGCCACGACCAGGCTCTTGCTCGGCGAGATCGCCAGGATGGCCAAGGACGGACCGACCGCCGAGGAGATCGCCGCCGCGATCATCGGCATCACCGGCGGCTACGGCCTCCGCTTCCAGTCGACGGCGGACTTCGGCGCCTCGATCGTGACCGCCGAGCTCCACGGCTACGGCCAGGAGTACCTGACCAACTTCCCGGTCGCGGTCGGCCACGTCTCGCTCGCCGACGCCAAGCGCGCGGCCGCCGAGATCCTGAGCACCAAGGCCTACGTGGTCGTGCTGCTCGGCGACGCCAAGGACCTCGAGCCCGCGCTCACCAAGGAGGGCTGGCGGTACGAGAAGATGGCGTTCACCGATCCGGTCTCGGCGCCGTACGTGCCGCCCGAGGTGCCGGTCGACGCCAAGGCGGTGGCGAGCGCCGCCAAGCTGATCGAGGACGCGCTCGCGGCCAAGGGCGGCAAGGCCAGGCTGTCCGCGCTCAAGGCGTTCAAGCTGGTCGGCTCGGGGATGACCACGATCGCCGGCCAGAGCGTGCCGATCGAGATCGCGCGCATCGCGGTGCTGCCCGACAAGATGCGGCTCGACGCGACGGTCAAGCCGCCGCGCGCGCCGCGCGACATCGAGTTCTCGGTCGCGGTGACCGAGAAGGCCGGCTGGCAGCGCGGCCCCAACGGCCCCAACGGCGACTACACCGTGGTCGAGATGGCCGGCGATGCGTTGACCACCGCGGCGTTCGAGCGCTGGCGCGAGCCGGAGCTGATCCTGCTCAAGGCGTCGCAGCCCGGCGCCAAGCTGACGCCGCTGGCCGACGACACCGTCGATGGCAAGCCGTGCGCGGTGATCAAGCTGCGCTCGCCGTTCGGCAGCATCGACGTCACGCTGTACATCGACAAGAAGACCAAGCTGCTCAGCAGGATGACGTTCGGCGACGGCGGCAGCATCGAGAACGATGACTTCTCCGACTACCGCGACGTCGGCGGGCTGAAGATCGCGTACAAGCGCAGCACCAACGGCGGCGGCCGGTCGACCACGCTCGACCTCAAGGCCGTCGACCTCGATCCCAAGGTCGACCCGACGCTGTTCGACAAGCCGGCCAAGTGAGCCGGGCGCCCGATGGTCCGCGACGCGGTGATCATCGGAGCGGGGCTGTCCGGGCTGGTCTGCGCGCGGCGGCTGATCGACGCGGGGGTCGACGCGATCGTCGTCGAGGCGCGCCGGCGGGTCGGCGGGCGGCTGTGCAGCGGCCGGGTCGGCGACGCCGTGGTCGATCTCGGCGGCCAGTGGCTGTCGGTCGACCAGCCGCGGCTGCTCGCGCTCGCCGGGGAGCTCGGGGTGGCGTCGGTGCCGCAGCCGCGCACCGGCCGCGCGGTGCTCGACGATGGCCGGCCGCGCGGGCTGTTCGCGCAGCTCGCGGCGATGGTCGCGCAGTGGCGCGCGATGCGCCGGATCGACCGGCTGGCGCGCGCGATCCCCGCCGGCGATCCCGCGGCCGCCGGGGATTCCGGCGCGCTCGACGCGGTCGCCCTCGGGCCATGGCTCGACGGCGCCGTCGGCAACGCCGTCGCGCGCGAGCGGATCGCGATGCACGCCGAGCTGGTGTTCGCGGTCGATCCCGCGGAGCTGTCGCTGCTCGACTACCTCGCGCGGCTCGGCGCGACCGGCGGCTTCGCGCCGCGCGGCCCCGAGCTGCCGGGGGGCGGCCGCGACCACCGCTTCGCCGGCGGCGCCCAGCGCCTCGCGCTGCAGCTGGCCGGGCGCGTCGGCAGCGCGGTGCGCCTCGGTGAGCCGGCGCACGCGGTGGACGACGCCGCTGATCGCGGCGCGCTCGTCGTGCGCGGCCCGGCCGGCAGCCACACCGCCCGCCGCGTCGTGCTCGCGCTGCCGCCGCCGCTCGCGCTCGGCCTGGGCCCCGCGCTGCCGGCGCCGGTCCGGCGGTTCGCGGCGGCGATGCAGCGGGGCGCGGTGGTCAAGTGCTTCGCCGCCTACGACCGCGCGTTCTGGCGCGATGCCGGGCTGTCGGGCGAGGCGTACCGGCCGCGCGGCACGCTGCGCGCCGTGGTCGATGCCACGCCGCCCGGCGGCGGCTCCGCCGTGCTGCTCGGCTTCGTCGTCGGGCCGGCGGCCGCCGCGTGGCAGCATCGCGATCCGGCCGAGCGCCGCGCCGCGCTGCTCGACGGCCTCGCCGAGCTGTTCGGCGAACCGGCGCGCCACCCGATCGCCACCCTCGAGGCCGACTGGGCGGCCGACCCGTGGAGCGCCGGATGCGTCGCCAGCACGCCGCCCGGTGCGCTCGGCCCCGGCGCCGCGTGGCGCGGCGTGCACGGCCGCCTCCACCTCGCGGGCACCGAGGCCGCGGTCCGCTGGCCCGGCTACATGGAGGGCGCGATCGAGGCCGGCGAGCGCGCCGCCGCCGAGGTGATCGCGGCGCTGTCGGGCGCATCGCCGTGACGGGCGAGATTCCGGCCCGCCGTCGCTACCGCGCGTGGCTCCCGGATCTGGGCCGCGCGAGCACCGCGGGCTTGCCGCCGACGACGCGCCACGCCTGCGCCGTGATCGACTGCTTGAGCTCGGTCATGCGCTGCCACGGATCGGCGCGCAGGGTCGCGAGCCGGCGCGGCACCGTCACCGTGGTGAACCCCGCCGCATCGACGCCGTGCGCGAGCTCCTCCCATGCGATCGGCACGGCGACCGGCGCGCCCGCCCGCGCGCGCGGCGAGTACGGCGCGATGAACGTCGCGCCGCGGCCGTTGCGCAGGTAGTCGAGGAAGATCTTGCCCTTGCGCTTGGCCTTGGCCATGTTGCTCGTGTAGGCGCCCGGGTCGGCGCGCTCCATGGTCTCGACCATCGCCTTGGCGAACGCCTTGAAGTCGTCCCAGCCGATGCCGCGCGCGATCGGCGCGACGACGTGCAGCCCCTTGCCGCCGGTGGTCTTGACGAAGCTCTCGAGGCCGGCGCCGTTGAGCCTCCGGCGCAGCTCGAACGCGGCGAGCGCGACCCGCTCCCAGCCGAGGCCGACGTCGGGGTCGAGGTCGAACACCAGCAGATCGGGCCGCTCGGTCTGATCGGCGTGGGCGCCCCAGGTGTGGATCTCGAGGCAGCCGAGCTGCGCGAGCGCGGCGAGCCCGGCGAGATCGTGGACCTGCATGTAGTGGACGGCCTTGCCATCCTCCTGGCCATCGTCCTCGACGATCGGCACGCGCTCGATCGAGGCCGGCGAGCCGGGGAGGATGTGCTTCTGGAAGAAGCACCCCCGGGTCCGGCCGCGCCCCGAGATGCCCTCGGGGCAGCGCACCAGCGTGAGCGGCCGGCGCGCGATGTGAGGCAGCGCGTGCTCGGCGACCACCGCGAGGTAGGCGATCAGCTCGCCCTTGGTGATCCCCTGCTCGGGATAGAGCACCTTGTCGAGGTTGGTCGGCGTGAAGCCGAGCGGCAGCTGCGCGACGAGCGCGAGCAGGTTCTTGCGCTCGTCGGCGCCGTGCGCCGGGTCGTCGCGCGTCGGGGCCGGCCGGGCCGCGGCGATCCGGGCGGCGCGCCGCTCCGCCACCGTCGGCTCGGCAGCCTTGTTGCTGTGCCAGACGTGGTCGGGCGCCGCCGCGACCTCGTCGACCGTCCGGCCCGACAGCACGCTCGCCGGCTGGCTCGCCACGATGTCGACCTGGTCGTTGGCCGCGTCGTCGCGGCCCTTGAACAGGAGCCAGTTCTCGGCCTTGCCGTCGCCCCGGGTTCGCACCAGGTGCCAGCGGCCGCGCAGCTTCTCGCCCTGCAGGGTGAACGTCAGCTTGCCCTGCGTGATGGCCGCGCGCGCGTCGCCTTCCGGAGCCCACGTCCCGCGATCCCAGACCACGACGGTGCCGCCGCCGTACTCGCCCTGGGGGATGATGCCCTCGAAGTCGGCGTAGTCGAGCGGATGGTCCTCGGTGCGCACCGCGAGCCGGCGCTCGCGCGGCGACAGGCTCGGCCCCTTGGGCACCGACCACGACAGAAGGACGCCCTCGAGCTCGAGCCGGAAGTCGTAGTGCATCCGGCGCGCGGCGTGTTGCTGGATCACGAAGCGGCGGCCGGGCTGCGCGACCGTTGCGTCTCCGCTCGGCTCGACGGTCCGCGAGAAATCGCGCATCGAGCGGTATTTCGCGAGCTTGGCGGATGCGCGGGCGGCCATGCCCGGGGGTGGGTGCACGCCGGGTGCCATCGTGGGCGGGCCCCGTCACCGCACCGGGCGGATCACCGCCATCATCTCGTCCGGCGGCAGCGCGTTGAGCACGTCGCGCTTGCGGATCCGCGCGCGCCGCGCCATCGCCACCGCGAACCGCAGCGCGTCGAGCGCCCGCGTCGAGTGCGCGTCGCACGACAGCACGAACTTGATGCCGCGGCGCGCCGCCTGCCGGGCGTGCACCGGATCGAGATCGAGGCGGTAGGGATCGCCGTTGATCTCGATCGCGGCGGGCGACTCCGCGACCGCGTCGAGCACATCGTCGATCCGGACCTCGATCGGATCGCGGCGCAGCACCATGCGGCCCAGGGCGTGGCCCCAGATCTTGAAGTACGGCTGGCGCATCGCGGTGAGCAGCCGCGCGGTCATCGCATCGCGGTCGAGGTGGAAGCGCTGGTGGATGCTGGCGATGATCACGTCGAG
>VBLP01000555.1 GCA_005887925.1 Deltaproteobacteria bacterium
TGCGGTGCGATCCCCGAGGGCATCTTGCTGGTGAGGATCGCGCTCTGCTCGCGCGCATCCGGGCACGCCGCCGAGGACACGCCGGATCGCCACCGCAAGTCATCGCCAGCAACCGCTCGTGATCGAGTTAGATCGCCATGACGACCTCCTTTGAACAGCGCCTGATCGATGCGCGTGATCGGTTCCTCCCTGCGCGCGATCAGTTCGTCACCGAGGTACTTGCTGCGGCCCGAGATGCCAGCGTCGAGGCCGTCGAACGCGCATTCGCGCTGGCATTGGCAACGCGATCGCGTTCGGTCAGCGCACCGCGCGACGAGGAGTCCGCAACCGCCGAGGTTGCGCCTGGCATCCCGGTGCCGACCCCTGCGCCAGTGACCGCCCCGGCTGTGCTACCGGAGGCCAGCGCATGAAGCCCACGGCGGACGTCATCGAGCTCGGCGCCGGCGAGTCCCAGCTCGCCGAGGGCAGCGTGCCTACGGTAGAGGCGAGCAACGCCGCCGCCGCGATCGGCGATGTCACCTACGACCGCATGGCTCAGCATGCGCGCGCGCTTCACTTGCGCCAGAAGCTGCGAGTCCCCGTCATCGTGGAATCACGCGGCTGGCTGAAGGACAAGATCGAGATCGTCTATCGCCATGAGCGGGGCGGTGCGATCCGCCCGTACTGCGTACGCGTAGGTCACTTGGCGCCCGACGCGGCGTTGTCGGGAGAACATGGGGTGTGGGCACGTTGCCGGCGCTACAACGCCGCGGTTGCACAGCTGTACCAGCTCGCCGCCAAGCTCGCGACGATGGTGCGCACGGGGAGCATCACGTTGGTGCCAGGCTCGGCGATCACGTATGCCTGCGAGCAGCTGTCGCGGCTCGACGAGCGGATCGCAGCGCGGCAGGCCAAGACCATGGGCAATCGAACCGTGCGGCTCGATCAGCTCGCCGAGGAGATCGAATACTTTGCTCGCTGCGATGCGGAACTGGCACCGATCATCGATCAAGCCGAGCGCGCAGCCGACCGGGCGGCGGCAGATGCGGACGTAAAGCCATCGGGCGCGCCGGCTCGCGCCGTGCGCGCGTGGTTTCGCCGGTTCGTCACGTCGCAGCGCAACGGTGCATCGTGATGGCCAGGAGTGACATGAAGGACGGAGACACCAGCGCGCTCGATCGAGCCGTCGCGCGATCACTCGAGCGAGCGGGCATCGAGGTAGCTCGGCTGGGGCAGCCCTCAGGGAACCCGGCCTCGCAGCTATGCGGCAGGCTGGGGCCGATCGAATTCGCGCGCGCCCTCAGCGGTTGGACCGCGAGCGGCCCGCTTCCGCTCGCGGTCGCTCGTGCGTTGTACAAGCATCCGGTCGCGCGATCCGAGACCCGCGTCGGCGGCCGAGTCGATCAGCCACCGCCCGAGGGACCCTGGGTCGTCTGGTATACAGCGGAGGGCGAGCGCGTGTATCCGGTCCACCTGCAGGCCCGATTTCGCGCGGTCTCGGAGCAATCTCCGGGCCTCGTCCGAATGTCCCCACCAGCGATCTTTCTCGACGAGCCGGGGCGGATCGACGCCAAGCCGTATATCGACCTGTACGAAATCGACTCAGAGCACGGTCTGCGGGTCTTTGCCAGTGTGCTGCGCGCGCACAACGTCCACGAGCTTGTGCGGCCCGCCTGGTGGGCGCGCCACAAATGGGCGCTCTCGGTTGCGTGGCTCGCCGGCGATGCATCGGCCGCGCCGAGCGAGGCTGTTCCCTCGTCATGGGACCGCGACACAGAGGAGATGCCGCTTGATGACGACGACTGACGTGGACATGCAGATCTCATCGCGTCCGAGGGTGGCTGCCAACACTCCTCGGCTTAACAGGACTGAACGTCAATGACCTCAACTCCCGCAAACTCACAGTCTCGAGCACGCGGATTCAACGGCGTGAAGGTGTTTTCAGCAACCTTGTTTCTTCAGCGACAGCAGCTCAGTGATGCGGCCACCACATGGCTCGCAGAACGTCCGGCATTCGAGGTGGAAGATATCGTCGTGACTCAGTCGAGCGACATCAGTCACCATTGCCTCGCGATCACGATCTTCTATCGCGAGCCGACCCAGGCGAATGCACTGGCGCGCAAGGAGCTGCGTGGCGTTCATTGAAGCCGCCCGTCCGTTTTGCCGAGCGTGCCGGTTCGGTCCGCTGACGGCGCTCAAACAGTAACTGTGGAGGTCCCAGTGGCAACCAGGCACCAATTCGTTCTGTCTTTCCTAGCGTGGATCGCGGTCGCCTCGCTCAACGCGCAGACCGCCATGGGGCAAGCGCCGCCGTCCTCCCCTCCTCCTTCTCCTCCTTCTCCTTCTCCTCCTACTTCTCCGCCATCACCGCCACCCTCCGATCACCCAACGGAGGTGACGGACGAGGCACCGCCTCCGCCGCCGGTGTCCACGGACGCTGCGCCGCCCATCGCGACGGATCGACCGGACCGGCTTGACCGGGTGACGATTACTGGAACGACGCGATCGCCCGAGCTCGACGCGCCGCTGTCCGGCGCGATCGTCACCGTCGAGGGCACCGGCATCATGGCGAAGACCGATGCATCGGGGCACTTTCAGCTCGCGGTGCCGCCGGGCCGGGTGACGCTGCATGCCACGTTCGATGGCTTTCGGTCGTTCTCGCGGGAGATCAGGGCCGAGTCCGGCAAGCCGCTCGATGTGGACATCCCGTTGGGACTCGATCAACTGCTGACCGAGGTCGTGGTGGTGGTCGGTTCGCGTACGCCGCGAACCAACGTCGAGACGCCGGTTCCGGTCGACGTCGTCACCGCGGAGGACTTGGCGCAGGTCGGCCGAACGCAGACCGCGCGCCTGCTGACCACGCTCGCGCCGTCGTATGTCTCCAATTCCACGACGGTCAACGACGGAACCGACCACGTAGACGCCGCCAGCTTGCGCGGGCTCGGCCCCGATCAGGTGCTCGTCCTGGTCAACGGCAAGCGCCGCCACAAGTCCGCGCTGCTCAACGTCAATCAGACGTTTGGCCGGGGCAATGTCGCCACCGACCTCAATGCGATCCCCGCGGGCTCGATCAAGCGCATTGAGATCCTGCGCGACGGCGCCTCTGCCCAGTATGGCTCGGACGCGATCGCAGGTGTGATCAACATCGTCACGCGCGACGACGCAGACACGTTCGACCTCACGACGCTCACGGGACTCACCGGGAGCCGCGACGGGGCGCAGGTCAAGACCTCGGCGGGCTATGGCTTCCGGATCGGAAAAAAGGGAGTCCTTCATCTCACGGGGGAGTTTTTGCAGAAAGCCCGAACCGACCGTGCGGGCGACTACACGGGGCCGGTGTACTCGAGTGATCCGGCGACAGACCAAATGATCTTGGATGCGCGCAACAAGCGAAAGAGCGACTTCAAGATGAGGATCGGCGAGGCGGCCACGACCGACGCACTCGCCGCGTACACCCTCGAGATCCCGATCAACGCCAATGCGTCGTTCTATAGCTCCGGCGACCTTTCCCGGCGCAATGGCAGCTCGGCGGGGTTCTACCGCTTTCCCGCGGCAGAGAACCAGTCGGTGCCGGAGTTCTTCCCCGATGGTTTTTTGCCCGAGATCCACAGCAACCTGATGGATCTCGGCGTCACCATTGGCGTGCACCACAAGGGAGACTGGGTGGTCGATGCGAGCCTGACGCACGGCCAGAGTGCGTTTCGCTTCAACGTCGAGAACTCGGTGAACGCGTCGTGGGGAACCGCGAGTCCCACAAGCTTTGACGCGGGCACGCTCAGCGCGTCGGAAACCGTGGGCGACCTCGATCTCATTCGCAAGATCGACACCGACCTCGTCAAGTCGCTGGCGTTCGTGGTCGGTACCGAGGTGAGGCTCGAGAACTACCAGATCACAGCTGGCGACGTGGCGTCCTACGATTTTCGCGATCCCGCGCATGGCGGGGCGATGACCTCGACGGGCGCACCCAAGATCCCGGGCGCGCAGGTATTCCCGGGATTCCAGCCGGCCAACGAAGTGGATCGCGGGCGGAACAACGTCGGTGTCTATGCGGGCATCGAGAGCGAGATTGTGAAGGGCCTCAATTTCGACCTCAGCGGTCGCTACGAGAACTACAGCGACTTCGGCCAGTCGATCACCGGCAAGGGCGCGGTGCGGATCCCGCTCGGCAAGATGCTGGCGTTGCGCGCCGCGGTCAGCACCGGATTTCGCGCTCCATCGCTGCAGCAGCTATGGTTCAGCAACATTGCGACCCTGTTGCCAAACCAGGTATTAACGTCGAACAACGAGAGTCCAGTCACCAAGGCGTTTGGTATTCCCAAGCTCACCGAGGAGCGCTCCCTCAATGCGAGCGGCGGCCTGGCGCTGCGCCCCGTCGACAACCTCTCGCTCACGGTCGATGGCTATTTCATCCGGATCAAGAACCGCATTGTGTTGACGAGCTTTTTCCCAGCGATGGATCCGGCGGTCGGTCCGATCCTCGCACCGTTCCCCGGCGTGACCCGCGCCCAGTTTTTCAGCAACGCGATCGACAGCGATACGCAGGGGCTCGATGCCGTCGCCGACTACGCGGTGCGCACCGGGGGAGGCACCTTGGTCGTCAGCGCCGCCGCGAACTTCACCCGGACCCAAGTGACGGACGTGCGCATTCCGCCGTCGCTACAAGATCGATTCAGGGAGCTGGGTGGAGATCCGGCTCTACTCCAGACGTACTTCTTCGGTCGCCTGGCGCGGAACCGCATCGAGGACTCGCTACCTCACCAGCGAGGCACGGCGTCCGTGCGCTACACGTTCCGAGGCTGGAGCGCGCTGGTGCGTGGCAACTACTACGGTCGCATCCGCTACAAGTCAGATCCCGCCGGCGGCGCCTACAATGACGAACTATTCCGCGCCAAGACTCTGTTCGACGTGAGCCTCGGGATACCGCTCGCGCGGCGCGCGCAGCTCACGCTCGGTGCCGACAACGTGTTCAACACGTTCCCCGACAAGCAGAAAGATCCCGCCAATATCAATCTAGGACGATTCATATATAGCCGATTTGTTACTCAATTCGGCATGAACGGAGGTTTCTACTTCGGAAAACTCGAGCTGTTGTTCGATTGAGGAGTCATCCAACATGCATGAAGGACAAGACAGCTTCACCGATTCGCCGGACTCCGAGGAGTTCGGCCCTTACCTCGTGTATGAGCGGCTCGGGATCGGCGGCATGGCGACGGTTCACCGTGCCAAGAAGCGCGGGATCGCGGGGTTCGAGCGCGGCGTTGCGCTCAAGCGCATGCTGCCGCATCTCACCCAAGACGCTGAGTTCATCGGCTCGTTCGTGCATGAAGCTAAATTGGCGTCGTCGCTCGTACATCCCAACATCGCGCACATCTACGATTTCGGCCAGATTAACAACGTCTACTACATCGCGATGGAGCACGTCGATGGCTTCAACGTGCGCAAGCTGCTTCGCTATAGCCAGCAACAGAAGGTGGTTCCACCCCTCGGCGTCGTACTCTCGATTCTGTGCGAGTTGTGCGAGGCGCTCGAGTACGCCCACACATTTGTCGATGAGAGCGGCCAAGCACAGGGCATCGTGCACCGCGATGTATCGCCGTCCAACTTGATCGTGGCGCGGACCGGGCATCTCAAGGTGATCGACTTCGGGATCGCGAAGGCTCGCTCGCAGCCCCTCCACACGGAGGCGGGCCGGGTCAAGGGCAAGTTTGGCTACATGTCCCCCGAGGCGGTGATGGGCCGCCCGGTCGGCCCAGCCTCGGACGTATTCTCCGCTGGCATTGTCGCCCACGAGCTCCTGACGGCCCGACCCCTGTTCGCCGGCGGGACCCCCTACGAAATCCTGCACCGCATCCGGGAAGCCGAGATCCCGCCGCCTTCTCGGAGGAACCCGCAGGTACCTGCATCGCTCGATCGAGTCGTGCTCGCTGCGCTTGAGCGAGACGAAGGATGCCGTTTGCAGACCGCAGGTGGGTTCCGCGAGATGCTCGAACACGTAGCCGACGAGGCCGGGCTCCGGCTCTCGTCGAGTGACGTCGCGCAGTGGTGCGCCACAATCGCCAGCGATCAGGGCGTCTCGCGCGGGTCGGCTCCGAGCGTTTCTCGCGGGTCGGCTCCGAGCGTCTCGCGCGGGTCGGCTCCGAGCGTCTTGCGAGGGTCGGCTCCGAGCGTCTCGCCAGGGTCGGCAGAGAAGGTCCGCGAGTTCCTGTGGCTCGTTTCGTCAAGCTCGTCATCGCGCGAGTTCCCGCTAATCTCCGTGGAGGTTTCGGAAAGCGAGCAGCACGACCATCCGGCGACCCAGCGCGCAGGAAGCATCAGCGGCAGATCCTCGGCCGCTGAGCTGCACGGAGATTCGCTCCTAGCGTTCGATGCGCCACCGCCCAGATCCGTGCATCCGCTGCCGGGCGAACCGCCATCGCCGGTGAGTGCGCCGAACGTCGCGAGCCTGCCGGCGCCGCGACGTGCGCGTTCCCGCTGGCGCGCGGTGATCGCGCTGACGGGGCTGTGTGCGATCGCTGCGGGACTTGCGATCTACCAGCTCACGGTGCACCCCACGCGCAAGGGTGCGGTCGCCCCGGCGCTCTCGCTGCCAGCCCCGCCGACCCCCGCGCTGTCGGTGGTGAGGTTCATCGCGCAACCGCCGGATTCAATCATTGAGATCGGTGGCAACGAGAAAGCCCGCCACTCACCGTACGAGGCGCGGCTGGAGCGCGGCATGTACTCGGTCGCGGTGAGCCACGCCGGATATAAACGCTGGACGGGTCAGATCACGCTCCAGGACCCGGAGAGTCAAACCGTCGACGTGGCGCTCGAACCGGCAACGGCGAGCGTCCGCCTCAGCTCGGAGCCAGCCGGGCTCGTCGCGCAGCTCGATGGCAAGCCGCTCGGGCAGGTCACACCCGCCGAGTTCGAGACCTCGCCCGGCCCGCACCGGCTGATCGTAGCCAGCGCAACAAGAACGTGGACGCACGACTTCGTGGCCACGAGCGAGGGCACGTACGCATTTCACGCGCTGCTCGCGCCCACCACCAAGCGTGCGCCGGCCACGGCGACAGTCACGCGCACAACGCTGCCACCTTCTGAGCGTGTGCCGCTGCGCCCGAACCCCGGTACTGCGTCGCGGACGTCCGTCGCTCGCGAGCCGGTCGGCGAGGCTGAGGACCGCGTCATCGAGCTCGCCCCCGAGCCTGCTGCGGTCAAGCCGCTCACCAGGGCAGAGCCAGCGCTCAGCGCCACCGCGCAGCCCGGCGCAACCATCCCCCTGCCGGCTCCGCCGCGAGCGGCGGCCCCGCCTGGCGCGCCGCCGCTCGTCCCGGCCAGCACCGTGACCAAGCTCTCGGGGGAGGTTCCGGCGATCCAGAGCGGCACCGGCTCGGCCGACGTCTACACCAAGATCTGCATTGCGGTCGACGGCCACGTGACGTCGGTCAAGATCATCAGGCCGAACGCTGGAATCGCTGCCGAACTGCAGCGCGCGCTCCTGGAATGGCGCTACAAGCCCTACATCGACGAAGCGGGCCAGCCGTCACCGGCGTGTTTCGCGGTGAACTTCCGGATCGTGTTCGACCGTGCCCATTGATTGAGTAGATGATGCATTCTCGCGACAGCGCGTCTTTCACGGCAGGGTAACAAGAGGATCTAACGTCATGAGTTGCCAGGAGGGCTGGCATAGAGATTTTGTCGTCCTTTGTCTATGGACCCCAACCAACAAAGGATATGCCGGTGTCACCCACTCGAATCCGTCGATATCTCAAAATGGCAGAAGCCTGCTCGTGCGACGTTGCAACGGATGACTTTCGCGCACTCGCGGCGTGCCGATTGGTCGGCGAGCAACAGCTTCGCCTCGCGCGTCATGTTTTAGAATGCGCACATTTGCCAGTCGCTTCTCGCAGCACTCGTCATGATTGTCGGTTTAGGCCGCGCTCTGCGCAGTGGCATGGTTGATGTCGTTTTCAAGAAGCCAGGACCACCTCCCCAACGAGCGAAGGCGTGATGGAGAGGGCGACACTTGCCAGGTTCACAGCTGACGCATGACGGATCTACGCGCGCTGCTCTTGGAAACGGTGCACATGCGCGGCTTCAGCACGATCACCGCGTTCTTTGAGGCACGGAATGACCTGCGATGCTGGCGGCCTGATGGTCGGTGCCGAGCGGCACGCTGACCCGTCCGCTCGGGCTAGGTCGGCCACATCAGCCGCTGCGCGCGGCATACGGCTACGCACCGAAGAAGCGTAGCCGTCGACGCCCGAGATCGCGTGGCTTGTGCGAAAAAGTCAGTGTCGTAGAGCGCGATCACGGTGTCGACGATCACCTCGCGCAGCTCCGCAAGAATTGAATACAGCTGATGTGGACCGTCGGTGGCCAGGATGAGCGCCATCGCTTTCTGCCGAGATGTGTGGTCGTCGGCCGCCATCGCAGAGATGCGATGGTACAAAAAGAGAGACGTCCAGGTCGCACCAACCTAAGATTGGCCGGTGGCCGTCGAAGGCTCGGTTTAGCGCTTGCAGCACGGCAACGCCGAGGCGGCTCCATATTGCAATCACGTTCGAGAGATCGGGCTGCCCGATGCCACGGTGGCAAGCCGAGCCAGACATGCTGCAACGACTTCGAGAGGCGTCAGCCCTGCATCATTGGCGGATGTGCGTGAGTTCGCTAGCGGTGAGTTGCACCTTCCGGTGCCACCCTCCTGACCGCAAGCGTGGACGTGGGAGCCACCCGGTTCCGTTGATGATCTCCGAGCTCACCAAACAGCGTCCCCTACGATCAGCGGGAACACCGGATATGACATCGAAGTCGCACAGCCCTCCATGAGATTGAGCCGAATCATCACAGTCGCACACAGGTTCGAGGCGAGTCGCGACTTGCTTCGTTCGCCGTTTGACTTCGTCCAGCCAGTTGCCGTATCTATGGCTTGCCGTTGTCCCATGAAGATCAGTATTCGATCTGGCCTGTGGGTCGCGACATTCCACTAGGATGGCGGACCACTGGTACGCGTGGAACACGGGCCACATGCCTCATATACATCGCCGAGACCTGGACGGACATGCGTCCACTGAGCCTACGACGGAACATGCCGCCATCGACGTGAAGCACGACCCTCGTGTTGCTCGATGCAACATTCGAGCAGGAGCCTCGACGCGGTTCGCAACGGCCCTGCGCAGTTTTGCGCAGTCGGGCACGGCCATCTTCAGTAGCCTCGATTCCATGATCGAGAGGATCTTCGCGCAGTTTCCTGCGCAACGACGATGTCCGTTCCATCCGCCTGAGGAGTACGCGCACGTGCAGCGAGACCAGCCGGTGTGCCGGATCCGGCTCGCGAGCGGTCGCGAGGCGATCCTGGTCACTCGCTACGACGACGTCCGAGCAGCGCTCGACGATAAGCGGCTGAGTGCTGACGAGACGAGGCCCGGTTATCCCTTTCTTTACGAAGGTGCCTTCGAGTCTCCGCTCAAGGGTACGTTCATGCGCGTGGACGGCGAGCCGCACGTCCGCGTTCGCCGCATGCTCGCGAAAGATTTCACGGTCAAGCGAGCCCAGCAGCTGCGGGTGCATATTGAGGCGATCGTCGATGATTGTCTCGAGGCGATGGCCGGCCGGGCTCGGCCGCTCGACCTCGTCCAAGAGCTCGCGTTCCCGGTGCCGTCGCGCACGATCTGTCACCTGCTCGGGGTACCGTATCGAGATCGCGAGGTGTTCGAGAGCAATACACGGGCGATGATCAACCACCGAAGTACTCGCGAGCAGGTTCAGGCCGCCGTTGCCGCGGTTTACGGCTACCTCGATGGCCTCGTAGCCGCGAAGCAGGCCTCGCCAGCCGACGACCTGATTAGCCGTCTGGTTCACGAGGAGCTTGCAACCGGTCGCATCGAACGCCAAGAGCTCGTGACGATCGTGCTGATCCTACTGGTCGGCGGACACGAGACAACCGCAACGATGATCGGCTTGGGGACGTTCGCCCTGCTGGAGCATCGCGTACAGCTCGATGAACTGGTGCGCGAGCCGGCGCTGTGGGAGCCGGCGGTCGACGAGTTGCTGCGGCACCAGACGATTGCCCAGTCGCCGATGCAGCGGGTCGCGCTGACCGATCTCGAGATAGGCGGCGAGCGGATCCGCGCGGGCGACCGGAGCGCTTCGATGTTCATCGCAACGCTCGCGGTCACGTCGCGTTCATCTACGGACCGCATCAGTGCCTCGGCCAGACTCTTGCGCGACTCGAACTCGAGGTCGTGTTCCGTCGGCTGTTCGCACGATTTCCCACTCTCGCGCTCGCGGTGTCTCGCGACGAGGTGCCGGTGCGGCCGGCCAACGTGGGCCTGTTCGGCGTCTAGGCACTACCGGTGACGTGGTAATGCGCGAGCAACTTGTTCGTGAGGCAGTGATGCCGAGCAATGGTCACATGCTGCGCCGACCACATATCAACTTCAGCGATGAGCAGTTCCTGATGTTCGTTCTCGACAAGATGGCGAACGAGTACGAGCAGCAGTACGACGATGTCATTCGCCTGACGCTCGGAAAGTCAGAGCTGCCGGTCGATCCTTCGATCACAGAAGCTATGGTCGAGGCCGCGCGCACGTTCGAAAAGAGCGGCCTGGTGTTCCCGGCCGGTCTGCCGCGACTGCGCGAAAAGCTAGCAGTCCACGAGAGCAAACGCCACGACATCGTCATCCGACCAGACAATGTGATCGTCAGCGTAGGAACAAGTACGATGTTCCGCAATCTGTTCGCGCTGCTCGCCAAGGAGGGCGACGAGGTACTGCTCCCGCTGCCATACTACCCACTCTACCGCTTCTCAGCGATGCTCGCTGACGCGACCGTCCGCTACTACCGGATCAATCTGTCCTCGATGCGGCTCGACCTTGACTCGTTCCGCGAGCAGCTCTCAGACGCTACCCGGCTGGTCGTGATCAACTCACCGGGCAATCCGCTAGGCAACGTGCTCAGGCGCGAGGAACTCGCTGCGATCGATCGCATGGTGCAAGGCAGAGCGGTCATCATCTGCGATCAGATCTACGACAACATCTGCTTCGACGAGCCAGCCCCATCGATGCTCGCGCTGCCCGGCACGCGGTCAAGCGTGGTCCTTACCAATGCATTCTCGAAGGGATATCGCATGTACGCCCGGCGGATCGGCTATGCTGTTGTTCCCGACGCGCTCATCGAGCCGCTGACCGTGGTCCAGCATCATACCCTGCTCACCGCGGATCCGATTCCGCAGTTCGGTGCGCTCGCTGCGCTCGACCGGCCCGAGGACGTCGCCGAGCTGGCGGCGAAGTATTGCAGCCGGCGCGACTACACGCTGCGCCGGTTCGAGGGCATGACCGGCGTTCGTGCGCTGCCGGCGCGAGGCAGCTTCTACATCACCCTCGACTGCCAGGGGTTCATGGCCAAGCGCCGGTTCACGAGCTCGCTCGCAGTCGCCACGGCGATTATGGAGAGCACGCATGTTGCCACCGTTCCGGGAAGTGACTTCGGCCTGCCGGAGACCCTCCGGCTGTCCTTCACATCGAAGCGCTACGAGGAAGGCATCGACCGGTTGGTCTCATTCTTCACATCATGATCATGGCCGCGCTACCTCATGACTTTCCTCGACGTGCGACGGCCGCGCGCAACCTCGGGCGGGTCTCGCTCGGAATCGCCGACACTTTTACGCGCGCGCTCCGCCACCTATGCGACCTCGAGCAGTGTACCTGGGCAGACGGGCTTGTGGCGATGATCACGGCATTGTTCGCTCGCTACCTCGGAAGCGCGGACGTTGCGATCGCCGTCGTTTGCGGAGGCGCGCCGTTGCTGGTCCGCGTGGATGCGGCCGGCGACATGACTGTCCGTGAGCTGTTGCGGCATGCACACCGCGCCATGGAGATGGCAGGGCCGCCGAACAAGGGCTGCCAGATCTCCGTGCTGCTCGATATCGGCGACTCGCTCCTGCCGGCGACGCTGGCCGCCGACATGTCGATCCACGTCGACGTCGACCGCCTCGACGGGTGGCTCGCTTTCGACGGGTCGGTGTTCCGACGCGCCACCGCCGAGCGTGTTGCGTCGCACTTCGCCGACGTCGTGATCCATGCGACCCGTGACCCCGATCAGGCAATCGATTCGCTCGAGGTCGAGCCCTTGGAGCGACGGATCGGCGATGTCGTCGAATGGAACCGCACAGACCGCGTGCTCGATCACGCGGGCTGCCTAGTGCACGAGTCGATCACGGCACGCGCGCAAAGCATGCCCGACGCGATTGCGGTGATCGCCGCCGGGCGCGCCTTGAGCTACGCCGAGCTCGAGCGCCAATCGCGGGCGTTAGCGCGTTTGCTGCGGGAGCACGGGGCTGAGGCCGAGGTGCCGATCGGCGTTTGCGCGCGGCGCTCCCCCGAGGTCGTGGTGGCGTGCCTCGGCATCCTCCGGGCGGGCGCCACTTATCTCCCGCTCGACCCCAGTTATCCCTCGGCCCGGCTCGACCTGATGATTGCCGATGCCGGGGTGCGGATCGTGCTGATCGAGCCAGGCGCGCGGCTCGCGGCCCCCCCGCAGGTCAAGGTGATCCCGCTGACCCCCGACCTGTTCGCGGGCGACGGGCCCCTCGATGCGGCCGTGGCGCCGGAAAACCTCGCGTACATCATGTACACGTCCGGATCCACGGGCGTGCCCAAGGGGGTGATGGTCACGCACGCGGCGATCTGCAACACGTTGGCGTGGATGCAGGACGCCTATCCTCTGCACGTCGGCGATCTGGTCGCGCACAAGACGTCGATCATGTGATCGAGGACGACAAGGCGCGGTTCCCCAGGCTCCTGCTCCAGCAGCTGCGCAAGCTCCGCGTCGCGGTGACCCAGTTCGTGCCGGCGCAGATGCGGCAGTTCCTCGACGAGCTCGATCGCAGCGGCGATCCGGATCCCCTGCCGGATCTGCGCTGTGTGTTCAACGGCGGCGAAGCACTTCCGCCGCCTCTGGCGCGCGACTGGTTCCGCCGTTTTCCGCGCACACTGATCGCCAATGCGTAAGGGATGACCGAATCGGCGATCTACGGCACCAACTTCGTCGTCGAACCGAGCGACGGCGAACCGGTCGTGCTCGTCGGTTACCCGATCGCGAATGAGCGGGCCTATGTGTTGGGCCGCGACGGCCAACCGTGCGCGCCGCTGTGCACCGGCGAGATCTACCTCGCCGGCGATAGCTTGGCGCGCGGATACCTCCGCCGCCCGGACCTCACGGCGGAGCGCTTCTTGCCCGATCCGTGGGGGCCGCCGGGCTCG